>NZ_CP133133.1:1305735-1632169 GCF_030908625.1 Paludicola sp. MB14-C6
TAAAAAACCGATTCTATCCTCTAAACAAACCTATCTAGGTGAAATCATTGCTAAATATGGTTTGGGCGTCGTTGTAAATGTGTTGAACGACGATGTTTTATCCATTTTAGATAAATACGTTGATACCTTTGACCCAGACCAATTTATTGAAAATTGCAACCGCTTTTTGGCTGATGTTAGAAATGATGAGGTTACTTTATATGAACGGCTGGAAGCCTTTATTAAATAAATTTTGGGGACATTGAAAGGAAGTAGACAATATGAACTATTCTATCGCACATGTTGCATTCCATGCAGCAGATATGCAAAAATCACTTGATTTTTATTGCAATAAGCTTGGTCTTTCTCA
The DNA here is from genome assembly GCF_030908625.1 of Paludicola sp. MB14-C6. Lineage (GTDB taxonomy): Bacteria > Bacillota > Clostridia > Oscillospirales > Ruminococcaceae > Paludihabitans. The sequence continues at coordinate 1,306,085 of NZ_CP133133.1, forward strand.
TAGCTTTTCTATTCAAGATAATGATGGAAACCCTTGGATTGAATATTTAAAAGTTACTGATAATCAGTTTATTGAATTGTTTTATGAAAAAAGGGAGCAAGTATTGAATTCTTATGCCCATTTATGCTTGCGAGTAGAGGATATTCATGCACTCGCTGCTGAACTAAAGAGTAAAGGTGTTTCGCTCGATGTAGAGCCAATGCAAGGAAAAGATCTCAACTGGCAATGCTGGGCAAAAGATCCTGATGGCAATCCAATTGAATTTATGCAAATTGACTCTAATTCCCCACAAGCAAATGCGAAATAAACAATAGATATGCAAACCGATACCCTCTTTAGTAATAAAGAGGGTATTTTTTATAATTTTATTGGAATATTCGTGCAGTTTACATAATAATAATTTGCAAGTAATCTATTGCAAAATTTCATTTTTCAGATTATAATTATTAAAATGACAATTATATCTTATTTTTTGAAAGTACGAGGTGAACAAAATGCATTTTGAAGAAAAGCACATATTAACTTATTCTAATTCTACGAATATGCTTGAGCAATCAGCTTATAAGTTTTCGCTACAAGACAGAGAAGAACCCAATTTATATCGTGACCTTTTCGACTATGATTCTGTACCGAAAATTTCGTTCAACCACAGAACCGTTCCGCTCAATATGCCCGACAACATATGGATTACCGATACAACGTTTCGGGATGGTCAACAATCGACTTCTCCGTTTACAGTAGAGCAAATTGTTCACCTATATAAGCTATTACATAAATTAGGCGGTCCAAACGGAATTATCCGTCAAAGTGAATTTTTTGTCTATACTCAAAAAGACCGAGAAGCGCTAAAAGAATGTATGGAATTAGGCTATGAATTTCCTGAAGTAACAAGCTGGATTCGTGCAAACGAAAATGATTTCACCCTCATTAAAGAACTTGGCTTAAAAGAAACCGGTATTTTGGTTAGCTGTTCCGATTATCATATTTATAACAAAATGGGGTTAACTCGTGCACAAGCAATGGATAAATATCTTGGTGTTGTTAAAAGTGTTCTTGCAAAAGGAATTCGCCCAAGATGCCACTTTGAAGACATTACTCGTGCTGATTTTTATGGCTTTGTAGTTCCACTTGCAGAAGCCTTGAACAACTTAGGCATTGAAGCAGGTATTCCAATTAAAATTCGTGCTTGCGATACAATGGGCTATGGTATCAGCTATCCCGGTGCTGCATTGCCTAGAAGCGTCCCAGGCATCATTTATGGCTTAAATCACTATGCAGGTATTCCAAGTGAACTATTGGAGTGGCATGGACATAATGACTTTTACAAGGTTGTTACAAATGCAGCTACTGCATGGCTATATGGAAGCTCCAGCGTAAACTGCTCCATGCTTGGTATCGGCGAACGTACCGGTAACTGTCCATTAGAGGCAATGGTTATTGAATATGCACAACTTCGTGGTACAACAGATGGTATGGACCTTTCTGCTATAACCGAAATTGCAGATTATTTTGAAAAAGCAATCGGCTATGAAATCCCTCCGAGAACTCCGTTTGTTGGACGTAACTTTAATGTTACAAGAGCCGGTATCCATGCGGATGGATTGCTTAAAAATGAAGAGATATATAATATATTTAATACAGAAAAATTATTAAATCGTCCGGCAACCGTTGCTGTAGATTCCCATAGCGGTCTTGCAGGAATTGCTCATTGGATTAACGGATTTTTCCGCTTAAATGGTTCAGGAGAAGAAATTGATAAACGTTCTGATATTGTTTTGGCAATTAAGAAATTGGTTGATTTGGAATATGAGCAAGGAAGAAACACAACAATGGGCGATGCAGAATTAGAAGTCATGCTGCAAAAAGTAAACTTTGACGAGTATGAACGTCTTGCACATATTCATCTACATAAAAAATAGCAAAAATCAGAGCATCATCGGTTAACGATGATGCTCTGATTTTATGATAATAATTGAAATTCGATTATTTTGCTACATTGTTGCTTGGATTTCCTAAAACAAAGTTCTTTAGGTTCTCCGCTACAATTTGAATTAAACGTGCTCTTGTTTCTTTACCTGCCCAAGCAATATGCGGAGTAATCACACAGTTTTTTGCAGATAAAAGTGGATTATCTGCTTTAATTGGCTCAGCACTCACAACGTCGACACCAGCGCCTGCAATTCTTCCTTCATTTAATGCTTTTGCAACAACCTTTTCGTCAATAATTGGTCCTCTTGCAGTATTAATCAATATTGCGTTTGGCTTCATTTTATCAATTGCCTCTTGGTTAATTAGGTTTCTGGTTTCGGGAAACAGCGGACAATGAATAGAGATAATATCACTGTTTTTCAAAAGGGTATTCATATCTACAAAACGAAGCGTATTGCTTTCATATTCAGGATAACGTGTTCGAGAGCTTACAAGTACACGCATATCAAATGCTTGCGCAATTCGTGCCACTTGCTTTGCAATACTGCCAAAACCGATTAAACCAATCGTTTTACCCATTAACTCAGAAATTCCTTTATCATAAAAACAAAAATCTTGACAATTCGTCCACATTCCATTGTGTACCTCATTGTTATGCTGGTCTACTTTATTGTAAAAATGCATTAAAAAAGCAAAAGTAAGCTGTGCAACACCGCTTGTGGAATATGCCGGAGCATTGGCTACAACAATACCATGTTCTTTACAGTAATCAATATCAATAATATTATATCCGGTTGCAAAAAGCCCGATATATTTTAAATTTGGACATTGTTCTAATACCTCTTTATGCAATAATGTTTTATTCACAATCACCATTTCTGCATTCCCAATTCTTACAACGGTATCTTGGGGTAATGTACGATCATATACAGTCATTTCATCACAATATTTATTCAAACAATCCAACGATAAATCATTGGAAACAGCAGCGTAGCTGTCTAATACAACCAGTTTCATAAATTCCCTCCCAATAAGCTATAACAATAAATATGGGCGAACAACACAAACTATGTTCGCCCACAACTTTATTCGTCAATTTCTTTTTCTGTCTTTTGTGGATTTTCCAGTTCTTCGTTATTCGGCAATTTATCTGCTGCCATTTCAGATAACATTTGCAAAGTTTTCATTCTACGATCGCCACGTCTTCGAAACATAAAGTATATTACAAGTATAAACATTACGATTTGGAATAATCCTAAGCATAATGTAAATGTTGCATTACGAGACAAATAAGTCAATAAAGTGCTTGGAATCCAAATAACAAATAACAATTCATAAAGATACTTATCTTTAACAAAGCGAAAGCCAAAATATACGGTAAACAAAATTGCTAATATGAGATGTACCCAAAAATTCATATGAGCATCTCCTTTCTGTTCTGCCAAATTAACTGCCTTTATACTATATTAAATCTATTGAAATATATAGTAATCTGTTAAAATTATTATATCATAATTTCATTTTTATTCAAGTGGGATAGAATGGATAGCATTATAAAATAACGCAAAACAGCAAACCTCAGGGATTCTAGAAAGGATTTCTGAGGTTTGCTTTCTTTTATATAACAATCTTTTCCCTACTAATCATATCGGTTTTCCATATATTGTCGGTTGACATGCGCACTCAGTTAGTGTATGCTAACTACATAAATTAAAGGAGGATTGAATTTGAATAATTTTTTGTCAGGAACAATCATGGGGTTTAGAGAAGGTTTAGAAGCGTTTTTAATAATAGCAATCATGATACAATATTTAAAGAAGCTTAAAAAAAATCAAATGATAAAATACATTTGGTTTGGTGTTTTAAGTGGCATAGTTTTATCCGTTTTAGTAGGTCTTATTCTAAACCTTGTTAGCGGATATGTAAATAACACCGAGAGCTTCACAAAGTTATGGGAGTCCGGTTCGAGTTTTGCTGCATTGTTACTTGTAACAGGTTTTATTATTTGGATGATAAAACATGGAAGCAATATGGTTTCCCATGTTAAAGATACCATTGATTTAAACATGTCTTCAGCGGGAATTTTTTTAGTAGCACTAACAATGGTTTCTCGTGAAGGTGCTGAAATCGCAATTTTCACTTTTGCGGGTAAGTATAGTTTGATATCCACTTTCACCGGTGTATTTGCATCTCTTATTTTAACAGTTTTAATATTTTATTCTTTGATTAAAGTTAATCTAAAAGTAATATTTAATATCACTTTAGGATACTTAATACTACAAGCTGGATTTCTGCTTGGCTACAGTATACATGAAGGCTTATCGGCATTTAAAGATATCGGTATGATTGCAAAAGATAGTATTCTATTAAATAAAGCATTTAATTTTGAACATACAGTTTTAGATCATAAAAATGGCATATTGGGATTACCTCTGTATATATTGGTCGGTTGGTATTCACGTCCGGAATGGATACAATTTATTGTTCAATACTCCTATACTGTTATCATGCTAATGTTTTGGTTTTTATCAAAAAGAAAAAGCAAAAAAGTTTAGATTTCTTGTTTAAACTTATAAAGTTAAAGTAGATAAAAAACGATGGCTAAAATGCCATCGTTTTCTTCTATTTACTTCTTGCTTTTAATATATTCATCTATTGCTTTTGCAGCTTGTTTTCCAGCACCCATTGCAAGTATAACAGTTGCAGCACCTGTTACTGCATCGCCACCTGCATAAACACCTTCACGAGAGGTTAACCCATCATCGCCGTTTGTAATAATACAACCATGACGATTTGTATCAAGTCCCGGTGTAGTACTTCTGATTAATGGGTTAGGGCTTGTACCGATAGACATAATCATTGTATCAACATCAAGTACAAATTCACTGTTTGCTTTTTCAATAGGGCGACGGCGTCCGCTTTCATCTGGTGCACCAAGTTCCATTTCTACGCATTTCATTCCGCAAACCATACCCTTTTCATCACCAAGCACCTCAACAGGATTTGTCAGCGTTTTAAAGATAATGCCTTCCTCTTCAGCATGTTCTACTTCTTCTTTACGTGCAGGAAGCTCTTCCATGCCACGGCGGTATACAATATAAACTTTCTCGGCACCAAGACGTTTTGCTGAACGAGCAGCGTCCATTGCTACGTTACCACCGCCAACAACCGCAACACTGTTACTTTTTTTAATTGGTGTTTTACTGTCAGCTTTGTATGCCTTCATTAAGTTGACACGAGTTAAGTATTCATTTGCTGAATATACACCGTTTAAGCTTTCACCTTGAATATTCATAAAACGAGGAAGACCTGCTCCACTTCCGATATATACTGCTTCATTCCCCATTTCAAAAAGCTCATCTATTGTTAATACTTTACCGATCACCATATTGGTTTCAATGTCTACGCCCATTGCCTTTAGTCCATCAATTTCTTTTTGAACGATTGCTTTTGGCAAACGGAATTCAGGTATACCATACATTAAAACGCCGCCGGCAACATGCAATGCCTCATAAACAGTAACTTTATAGCCAAGCTTTGCTAAATCGCCCGCTGCAGTCAAACCTGTAGGGCCTGCACCGATGATTGCTACTTTGTGTCCGTTAGAAGTCGGAACAGTTGGCACTACTTTACTATGTTCACGATGATAATCAGCAACAAATCGTTCTAGACGTCCTATTCCAACGCTTTCACCTTTAATACCTCGCACGCATTTACCTTCACATTGATTTTCTTGAGGACATACACGGCCGCATACTGCAGGAAGTGCACTGCTCGCACTTAAAATTTCATATGCACCTTCCATATCTTCTTCTGCTACTTTTTTAATAAATGCAGGAATATCAATAGAAACTGGACATGCATTCACACAAGGCTTTTTCGGACAGTTCAAGCAACGCTTTGCCTCTTCAACAGCCATCTCATATGTATACCCCAAAGCAACCTCTTTGAAGTTTTTATTTCTTACCAATGGATCTTGTACGGGCATTTCACATTTTTTAGGATTCATATTAGGCATAATTATTTTACCTCCTTATTTAATAGGTTGCAGGAGGATTCTCTTGCATGTGCTTCAAAATCCTTGTACATGGAACCACGATGCATTGCTTCATCAAAGTCCACTAAATGGCCATCAAAATCAGGGCCATCAACACATGCAAATTTGGTTTCCCCACCAACAGTTAATCGACAACCGCCGCACATACCCGTACCATCAATCATAATAGGATTCATGCTGACTGTTGTTTTAATATCATATTTTTTTGTAACTTGACAAACAAATTTCATCATAAGAAGTGGACCAATTGTAATTACTTCATCATACTGATTTCCATTGTTAATCAGCTGTTCAAGTGCATTTGTTACAAGCCCTTTTTCACCATAGCTTCCGTCATCAGTCATCATAACAAGCTTATCACTTACAGCGTTAAAATCATCTTCTAATATCACTAAATCTTTATTTCGAAATCCAATAATACTGTGAACTTCGCAACCAAGCTCATGTAGTTTTTTTGCAACCGGATAAGCGATTGCACATCCAACGCCACCACCTACAACGGCAACTTTTTTCAATCCGTCCAAATGGCTTGCAGTTCCCAAAGGACCTACGAAGTCATGAACATATTCGCCTTCTTTTAACGAATTAAGCTCCATTGTTCCAGCGCCAACAATTTGGAATATAATTGTTACTGTTCCTGCCTCTCGGTTATAATCCGCAACAGTCAACGGAATGCGTTCGCTGTCATCTTTAGCACGAACAATAATAAATTGTCCCGGTTGTGCTTTTTTTGCAATTAACGGTGCACTGATTACCATTTTAGTAACAGTGGAGTTAAGAGCTGTTTTTTCTACTATTTTAAACATATTCTAATACCTTTCCATTTTTATAAGTATTCATTATCCTCATATGTACTCTACTACATATTTAACAACTATTAAGCAAAAAACAAAGCCACGTTTTGCAGCTTTGTCTTTTGTCATACATTGCATTCTCAGTCATTCAAACTTATGAAACTAAAAGTTAATTGTTTCATCAAAGTATACAGCTTTTAATAGTTTTTCCATTTCCTCTTGCGTTGGAATACGAGGATTGGAACCTGTACAAGCATCACTGATAGAAAGCTCGGCAACTTTTGCTAATTTATCCATATATTCTTTTTCGTCTATAATGCCGCCCTCATAATCTTTGATACACATAGGAATATTTAAAGCAACATTCATAGAACGAATTTCAGCTATTAACGCATCTACTAACTCAGTTGTAGTTGAACCTTTTAATCCAATAAAACGTGCAATATCAGCATAACGCTCTGCAGCTTGTTCATTTTTTGAATTGAATTTAATTACTTTTGGAAGATACATCGCATTTGCACAGCCATGTACAATATGTCCACCTTTATAAGCCGCACCTGTTTTATGAGCCATTGAGTGAACAATACCAAGTAGTGCATTAGAGAAAGCCATACCAGCAAGACATTGTGCATTATGCATACGATCACGTGCATCCATGTCACCGTTATATGATTTAATTAAAAATTCATGAATCATTTTAATTGCATGTAAAGCAAGAGGATCTGTATAATCACAATTTAAAGTTGAAACATATGCTTCAACTGCATGTGTCATTGCGTCCATACCTGTATGAGCAGTTAGTTTTTGTGGCATTTTTTCTGCAAGATCAGGATCAACGATAGCAACATCAGGAGTGATATTAAAATCAGCCATTGGGTATTTAATTCCCTTAGCATAATCAGTAATAACAGCAAATGCAGTTACTTCTGTTGCTGTACCTGAAGTAGAAGGAATTGCGCAGAATTTAGCCTTTGTACGTAAAGTTGGGAAGTTAAAAGGAATAATCAAATCCTCAAATGTTACTTCAGGGTATTCATAGAAAGCCCACATTGCTTTAGCTGCATCAATTGGTGATCCACCGCCCATTGCAACAATCCAATCTGGTTGAAACTCTTGCATTGCTTTTGCGCCTTTCATTACTGTCTCAACACTTGGATCCGGCTCAACATTTTCAAAAAGTTGTACTTCCATCCCTGCTTCTTTTAAATTGTTAACAACAATATCAAGAAAGCCAAAGCGTTTCATGCTTCCGCCACCAACGACTACGATAGCTTTTTTTCCTTTAAAGTTTTTCAGCTCATCAATTGAGCCTTTTCCATGGTATAAATCTCTTGGTAAAGTAAAGCGTGCCATAATAAACTTCCTCCAATAAATATATTTTTCAATACGGATTTTTTGTCTTATATCTTAATCATATAAGAATATTAAGACTATAAAAATAGTTACATGTATGGTATAATAAATTTATAATACAGTTCTTTTATCATAAATTATGTATACTATTTCATCCTTGTTATAATTTTAACATACTAAGATATTCTTTTGAAATGTTTATTATATATGTTTGTTATATATTGAACGAATAGATAAATTTGGGAGGGTTATATTTTGAATTTACAACAATTGCGTTATGTTATTGAAGTCGAAAGATCATGTAGTATTACTTCTGCAGCAAAAAATTTATTCATGGGACAGCCTAATTTAAGCAAAAGCATAAAAGAATTGGAAAGCGAAATCGGCATCACCTTGTTTTCACGTAATTCAAGAGGAGTCGAGCCTACCCCCGAAGGAATGCAATTTTTACGATATGCCAAAAATATTTTAAACCAAATGGATGAACTCAAAAATCTTTATACTCCCCAACAGGAAAATTCAATTAAATTGAATATCAGCGTACCAAGAGCAACCTATGTTTCAGTTGCATTCAGCAAGTTTTTAAACACACTTAGTCGAAACGTTCCTTTGGATATTAAATATAAAGAAACCAACAGCGTTAGTGCAATTTCAAATGTTAGTTGCGATGATTCCTCTATTGCTCTTGTTCGTTACCAAAACATATATGAAGAATACTTTTTAAATTTGATGAAAGAAAACAATCTTCAATATGAAGTAATCTGCGAATTTCAAATGTGTGTTATGATGAGCAAAAATCATCCACTTGCTAAGCTCCCTGATATTCCATATCATCTTCTTTCTGAGTTTATAGAAATAGCACATGGGGACTTCCAAATCCCATCAATACCGCCAAACAAAACCAATAAATTATTAAGCCAACGTGCTGCAAGCCGTATATACGTTTATGACAGAGGGAGTCAATTCGATTTTTTAAACCGTGTTAATGGAACTTATCTTTGGGTTAGCCCCGTCCCTCAAGAAGAGTTGGACCTTCACGGCCTTGTTCAAAAGAAATGTAGTGATGTTGGGTTAAGCAAAGATATTGTTGTATATCGCAATAGAAGCCAGTTAAAATCATATGAACTTCAATTTATAGAGATTTTAAAAGATGCTACAAAAGATATCAAAAACATAAAATAAATAATGATATCTAATAAAATACAGTCTTTTCAAAACCTTTAAAATGGATTTGCTAAAAATCAAATACAAAATATAATTAGTAGAAGGCAAATGATAATAGTATCATTTGCCTCAGTCTGAAGAAAAAGCCCGATTTTGGCGTAACCAAAGTCGGGCTTTTGAATATATGGTTGAAAATTTGAAAAAAGTGGAAAGGATACAAAAAGGAGAGTTCACCCTCCACTTATGTATTGCCAGCTTTTTAAGGTTCATGCACGCAAATTTAAGCCTAACCCAGTTTGTTACTTGGGCAAGACCTCGATAAGGTGTATAACGCATTGCGTATTTTTCTTTCGCATCAGCAAAAACTCGCTCAATCGTTTCTTTTCGCTGTGCATAAAGATCTTTGTATTTTATTGCATAACGAATATCTGAAACTTGCTCTAAGTACTCATGCCAAACATGAACTGTGTATTGTTTCTGGAATTCTTTACTTTCAGTGCATTTGTAACGAAACCCACAGATTTTACAGTCGTTTGGATTGCTTTTAAATTCTTTGTATCCTTCTCTATTCGTGGTGGAATAGTGTAAAACTTTATTGTTTGGACATACTACACAGTCAAAATATTCATCATATGAAAAATCATATTTCTTAAAAAAGCCTTGTTTTGTCATTGGTCTACGATATGGTACTAATAAATCTTTTCCATCATCTATAAGTCTTTTTGCAATATAGGGAGTATTGTAGGCACTATCTGCCACTATTGTTTGGATTTCGGGGTGGTTTTCTTTTAATTTATCATACAAATCATCGAATGCTACGCTGTCATGTACATTGCCTGCTGTTACATGAACATCTACAATGTAGCCTTTTTTGTCACAAGCTGTATGTGCTTCATAAGCAAGGCATTTCTTATGCTCTCCTTTATGAAATACACCGCTTTCAGGGTCAGTGGTTGATTCATTGATGATTTTTTCTTCTATTTTAGGTGGCTTTGTATCGTCAAATGGCTTTTTTTTATGTTCTTCTCTATCTTTATTGATTTCGTCCATTAGTTGTTTCTCATAATGTTTTGCTGCTACGGGGATTGATTTCTTTACAACCTTTTTTATATTTGCATTTGCTTTTATATGGGTTCCATCTACAAATACCACCTCTGGGTCAAGATATCCCATATCATTGATTTCATTCAATATCCAGTTGAAAATGCATGCAATAGTATTCTCGTTAAATCTATGTTTAAAGGCATAACTTATTGTTGTAAAGTGAGGTATTTGTTCTGTCATTAAATATCCTAAAAACCAACGATATGCACAGTTCATTTGTACTTCTTCTACCAATTTGCGCAACGAACTTATTCCATACAAATGTTGTATTAAGACCATTTTGATTAGTACTACTGGGTCTATGCTTGGTCTTCCATTATCTTTACAATACAAATCCTCTACGAAATCATATATATGACAGAAATCCACTGCACTATCTATTTTTCTAAGCAAATGTTCTGCTGGAATAAATTCTTCTAAGCACAAAAACTCTACTTGTGTTCGGTCTTTTTTAGCTTTAACTAACATTTAATCACCCTATTTAATTATACCATTTTTCGCGTCAAAAGTCCCCTAAATCATCAAATTTAGGGGACTTTTTCTACAAGCTGAGGCAAATGATAATAGTATCATTTGCCTTCTATAGTTAAATGGTATAATTTATAATGTTTATTCTGGTTTTCCTAATACAAGGTTTACGTTATCACTTGGTGACCAATCAATAATGGGGTTGTTTTTGAGTCCAATTATCGACAATTTATTCAAAGTTAAAATAGGTGTGAGAGACTCCCGAAAATTTTGTGTAAAAGTGAATAAGGTACTTCCAATCAGACAAGAATTAAGATAATAAATTCAAGTATGAAAGGAAGTATTTTTTTATGGAAAAGCAACCGAAAGAGTTATTAAAAGAGTATGTGAACAGCCAAAACTTCACAAGCACAACAGAGGTTATGCAGGCAATGAAAGAGATGTTCAAAGATGTTCTTCAGCAAGTTATGGATAGTGAATTAGACGAAGAATTGGGTTACCAAAAAAGTCAAAGAATAGCGAACGATGACGGAAAAAGCATGTCGAAAAATTATCGAAATGGATATTCAAAGAAAACAGTTAAAACACAACTTGGCGAAGTGGATATTAATGTTCCTCGTGATAGAAACGGTGAATTTGAACCACAAATTATTGGTAAATATAATCGTAATGCTGACGGGATGGAAGAAAAAATTATTGCACTTTACTCTTGTGGCATGTCTCAACGAGATATTGCTGAACAAGTAAAAAATCTTTATGATGTAGAAATTTCAGATGGACTAGTAAGCAAGATAACAGAAAAAATAATGCCGGAAGTAACAGCATGGCAAAACCGTCCACTAGATAGTGTATACCCATTTGTGTTCATGGATGCAATACACTACAAAGTAAAAGAAAACAATCAGTTTGTAACGAAAGCAGCATATGTGGTTTTAGGAATTACACTTGAAGGAAATAAAGATATATTGGGCATTTGGATTGGAGAAAACGAGAGCTCAAAATTCTGGTTGAGCGTTATGAATGACTTGAAATCAAGGGGTTTGCAAGATGTATACCTATTTTGTGTTGACGGTTTAAAAGGTTTTAAAGAAGCAATCAATGCAGCATATCCCAAAGCGCACATTCAACGTTGTATTATACATCAAATTCGATATTCAACACGATATGTAGGATACAAAGATATCAAGAAGTTAATGGCAGATCTAAAACTAGTATATCAAGCTGTTACAGAGGAAGAAGCATTGAATAATCTAATATCATTCAAAGAAAAATGGGGTAAAAGTTATCCTTCTTGCATAAAGAGTTGGGAGGATAACTGGGATATACTATCAACCTTTTTTGCATATCCAACTGATGTAAGGAAAATAATATACACAACTAATATTATTGAGGGATTAAACAGGCAGTTCAGACAAATAACCAAGAATAAACCATCATTTCAAAATGATGATAGTTTAAAAAGGATACTGTATTTAGCTTCAAAAAAAATTGTCGAACGATGGACACAACGTTGTCGAAATTGGGACGTTGTTTTAAACCAATTAAACATCATGTTTTCGGACAGAATCGCTGGATGATTCTATGTTCATCCGCCAAAATTTAATGACAAAAGGGGCATGCCCCTTTTGTCATTAAATAAACTTGTTTCAACTAACCTATACACTATGTCAATTACTATTTTGTTCCTATTTCTTGTTCTGATTGTTTTTCTATTTACACAAAATTCTTGGTATACCCAGGTGTGCTTATAAAATTATTATGTAGTCCAAGTATTGTAAGATTATTTAAGTTAGAAATTGGATTTATATCACTTATATGATTTCCATCAAGATAAAGCTTATTTAAATTCACTAATTTCTCAACAGCCATAATATTATTTATTTGATTATAACCAAGAAAAAGTTCTGTTAAGTTAATCATATCTGAAACAGGGCTTATATCTTGTATTTTGTTTTCTTGAATAGAAAGGCTGTTCAGTTTTTTCAAACTTGTAATGGGAGTAATATTACTTATTTGATTTCCATCAAGATAAAGCTTATTTAAATTCACTAATTTCTCAACAGCCATAATATTATTTATTTGATTATAACCAAGAAAAAGTTCTGTTAAGTTAATCATATCTGAAACAGGGCTTATATCTTGTATTTTGTTTTCTTGAATAGAAAGGCTGTTCAGTTTTTTCAAACTTGTAATGGGAGTAATATTACTTATTTGATTTCTATCAAAATCAAGTTTTTCTAAATTGCTTAGGTTAGCTATTGGAGAGATATCACTTATTTTATTTTGATTTAGGTTAATATATCGCAATTCTGATAATTCAGCTAAAGGGCTAATATCACTAATGTTATTATTATATATTTCAAGGCTTTCAAGCTTTTTTAAGTTTTTTAAGGGGGTTAAGTCACTTATATTACCCTCACCAATGGTAAGAGAGGTTAGGTTTGAAAAATATTTAATATCTGATAAATTATTTATTGAGTTATTTACACATTGAAATCTTTTTATTTTAGCACAGTCTCCAATAGTAATAACACCCGTTGGCTTGTTGAGGCTTATCCTAGCCACCTTTTCAAAGGTTTCATCTGACCATTTAATTGCATTATTACTATGTAAAAGTAAATTAAGCGTTTTATTATATTTGAGTTCATTAACGACGCATGTTCTTATAACATTTGTGATTACTACAATTAAGATAATTCCTAATAAAATAATAGCTGAAATGATAATATACTTACTTTGTGTTTTTAATTTCTTCATATAATAAAACTCCTTCTGTGGTTTCAGATTGCATATTAAGGTGATGACAAAAATCAAACAAACTTGAAGAAAGTTACATGATATAGTCTCACAATTATTTTGTTTGTAATTAATATAATATCACTATACCCATTATATGTAAAGGAAAGCAATTCTATAAAGACTAGTCTAAAGTAGTTCATATACTATAAAATAAGTAATAGCTAGCATCGCAATATTTTTTCTTCCCAATTTAAGTTAATCTCTAAAAACGATAACAAAAAAATAGTACAGTCTTTCCAAACTGTACTACTTAAAGTTTTTATTTTTGTTTTAGGAACAAACAAAAATCCCCCTCGATTATTACCGAGAAGGATTTCTTTTGGTGATCCACCGGAGATTCGAACTCCGGACCCTTTGATTAAAAGTTACACGTTCAAGATTTGATATAATATTATACCATATTTGAATGAATAATTTTGTCGTAATTAACAGAAGTATTTTAATAATACTTCTGTTTTTTATACTATAAAAACTCGAGAGGAAGTGAAAATCAATGACAAAAAAGCAAAATGCTCAGCATTCCATTAAGCTTGAGACAATTCGTCCCCATTGCAAATTCAAATCATAAAGGAGTTTTATCCATGTTCAAACGTTATACCTTATCCGATGTAACATCAAATCAATTTTATCAAATGCCCAAGTTTTTGTTTCAAGGTGAATTGAAGAACAGTTTATCCAATGATGCAAAGGTTCTTTACTCCTTACTGCGAGATAGACATGAATTGAGCTTAAAAAACAACTGGGTAAATGAAAGCAATGAAGTCTACCTAATTATGACAAGGGACGAAATGTGCGATTTACTTGGTATATCAATTAAACCGGTCTTAAAAGCTATTAATCAGCTAAAAGAATTCGGGTTGATGCAGGAAGTAAGACAAGGTTTAAACAAGCCCAATCTTTTGTTTTTACTCAATTACACAGATATAAAAAGCTGGACTTGTCAAAACGACAACTCCGAACCTGTCATAATGACACCTCAGGACTTGGTAGAACGACAATTCTGGACTTGTCAAAATGACAACTCCAAAGCTGTCAAAAAGCCAACTCTTAACCTGTCAAATAGCCATACAAATAATACTTATCCTAATCAAACTGATCTTAGTGATACTGATTATCAATCAATCTATCCACATGAGCATGAAGCCGATGAGATAGATACGATTCAAAACACAACAGAAATTATCAAAGAAAACATAGAATATACCCTTTGCAAACAGATACCAGGAGAGTCTGAATACATAGACAACATTGTATCAGTTATGGTTGATGTCATATGTAGCACTTCTTCCACCATAAGAATTGGTGGAGAGGTCAAGCCTTTAGGAGTTGTTAAGAGTATTTTCATGAAGTTATCGTATGAGCATATACAGTACGTTTGCTTATGTTTATCACAAAACACTACACAAATAAAAAATATAAGGTCATATTTAATTACGGCTTTATACAACGCACCACAAACAATGGACACATATTACAGCCAACGTGTTAAGCATGACATGATTTTATGAAATAAGGAGCGTGAAATAATGACAAAAGAGCAAAGTTACTTTTCTCCCGGCAACGAGCTTGCGACCATTCGTCCCCATTATTCATTTCAATAAGGAGTGTTTTTATGATTAAAGCAAAATTAACCGGTACAGATCAAGAACTACAAAACGTAATGTTAGTACTAGAAAAGAGCATGAGCGTTTCTGAGGTAAACGGTCCACACAAAAATCGGAATAGCAAATATTCTCGACTATATGCAACCTTATTATTAAAAAACAAGGAGAATGACAACAATGAGTAAAATAATTGCAGTAGTAAATCAAAAAGGTGGAGTAGCTAAGACTACCACAACAAATGCATTTGGTATAGGTTTAGCAAATAAGGGCTATAAAGTTCTCTTAATAGATTTAGACTCACAAGGAAATTTAAGTATGAGTTTAGGCATTAACTTTCCCGATAATGAAGAATACACAATAGCAAAGCTCATGCTTGATAAACTGCAAGAAAAAGAAACAGCACATATCACAGCAGAGTACATTCACACAATTCATGGTGTTGATTTTATTGTAGGTAATGATGATTTACATAAAATAGATAGAATGTTATCTGGATTTCAAGATGGTGAATATGCTTTAGAGAGCTTACTGAGTGATATTAAGAATAATTATGATTACATTATCATAGACTGTATGCCTAACGTTGGTAACTTAACAGAGAATGCAATTGTAGCAGCGGATGAGTTAATAATACCATCAGAACCTCAATATTTTTCAACTAAAGGTATTCAATCTTTATTTGATGAGATAGGTAAAATCAAACGAAGAAAAAATCCCAACTTACAAATAGCTGGCATACTACCTACTAGAGTGGATATTAGAACAAACATTGCAAAAGAGTTTTTAACGGCTTTACGTGAAGTGTTTGGATCTGATATCCATATTTTTAATACTTCAATACCTTTTAGTACAAAACTTGCAGAATGTAATGATGGGAAGAATATCTACGAATATGATAAGGCCGGTAAAGGTGTACAGGCTTATATCGAATTTGTAGATGAATATTTATTATTGTGTTGACATATTTTTAAATATATCATACAATAATAATACCGATAGGAAACTATCAAAAGCGGTGAACCCTACCATGAGTGGGAATCAAAAAAGCGGTGAACCCTACCGTCAAGTGGGAGCTAAAAAAGCGGTGAACCCTACCATGAGTGGGAATTAAAAAAGTAAGAGGTTAGGTTTTTTCACCTAGCCTCTTTTCTATTTTTAGGAGATAAAATGAAACTTAATTTATATAGAGTAAACGATAAATATTGCGATTATTTGCGGACTTTCGATAAGAAAGTCCCTTTTTTAATGGATGAAAAGCAAAGAAGACCTTTTGTAGGTGTTGTATTCAGTGTTAATAAGCATCATTTCTTTGCACCTTTAACTTCACCAAAAGCAAAGCATCTTTCTATGAAAAACCAAGTGGACTTTTTAAAAATAGACAATGGTCAGCTTGGAGCAATTAACTTTAACAATATGATACCGGTTTTAAAAAGCATGTGCAGTAAAATTGAAATTAACGATATGCCGGCAATCACAAAAGACCAACAAAATTATAAAGAGTTAATTCGAAATCAACTTGATTGGTGCAATAAGAATCATGAGCAAATATATAAAAAAGCCCAAAAGTTATATCAGCTTATTACAACAGAACATGCACCAGAAGCTTTGCAAATTAGGTGTTGTAACTTTAGCCTTCTAGAAAACAAATATTATTTATACCCTCAATACCTCATACAAAAGCAGAACCAACTGCTTACGGAATACGAAGATGATTTAGAACGATAAGGAGGAAGAACCCATGTCAAGTAAATTTAATACGGACTATTTAAAAGGTTTAAAAAAGCCAACAGGAGAATCTGCAAAAGAAGATATTATATCAAAAAGCAACTTTAAATCAACAAAAGAAATATTTGATAAAGCAGACGCAATGATTGATACAATCCAATTAAAGAAGCTAATACCATTTAAAGAACACCCATTTCGAATTAGACCAGGTGAGCGATTAAACGAATTAGCTGAAAGTATAAAGGAGCAAGGAATACTCGTTCCTTTAATTGTTCGTGTCCATCCAGAGATACGTGGCTCATATGAAATATTAGCTGGACATCATCGTCATGTTGCCGCTAGTATGGTGGGGTTAGAAACATTACCTTGTATTATAAAAAATGCAGATGACTCAACGGCTGCTTTAATAGTAGTCGAAAGTAACAAGCAACGTGGCTTTGCTGACATGCTGCCAAGTGAAATAGCAAAAGCTTTAAAACTGGAATATGACGCATTGAAAAGTCAAGGTAAGCGAACTGATTTATTACAAGAATTAGATGAAATTTTAGCAGAAGAAAATGCTTACAAATGCGATAACAGTGGGCTTGATGAAACTTCAGACCCAGTGGGACTGAAGTTGGATGGAACTGATTTAGTCGCTAATAAAAATTCCATGTCACTAACTAATGTCAAGCGTTATATCCGACTTACTTATCTTATTGCACCCTTACTTGAAATAGTTGATGAAGGGAAAATTGCTATTCGTCCTGCAGTTGATATTTCTTTTTTGAAAGAAAAAGAACAGTATGATTTAGCTGATGTTTTAGATACAACTGAGTATAAGGTGGATATGAAGAAAGCCGAAAAGTTGAAAGAATATTCGAACAAAGGTAAGTTGAATACTGATACAATTATTCTCATTCTTTCCGGTGCAATATTCGAAGTAAAAGAAAAGAAAGTAAATGCTGTAAAACTACCAATAAAAAAGATACAGACATATATACCTTCATCTTTATCCACTTCAAAGTATGAAGAGTATATCATTAAAGCTTTAGAATTCTATCAAAAGAATATAACTAACTAGAGGGGTTTAATCCCCCTCTCTCCTTAATGCAACCAATAGAAATATTGACGGTCACAAGTCCGTATAAATGCAGAGTGAGGACAGAAAGAGATAGACAACAAGGAGAGTGAATACCATGGCAGATAATGAAACACTGATTGATATTGCACAGATTACAGAACAGGATATATCAGCTGTACTATGTCAAGGCAGTGGCTTTGTGGAGGGGAAATTTCGAATATTTCTTCATTTTAAAAAGGAAGCTACTTCAAAAGAAAACGAAGAATTTTTAAAACATGAGTATGGAACAGGTGGCGTATATCCGGCTGTTACTGGAACACAATTAGACCAATGGCATGATGCAAGGGGTATTACGATTAAGAAGGGTACATCTGAAAACAGAAGTGAAAAATTATTAAAATGGAATGAGGTTCAAAACCGAATTGATAAGCTCATAAGAATGGAACAATATTTAACACTAAAAGAAAAAGAGGATTTACCAACATACTGTGAAAAATATAATATACCACTTTCAAAAGAATCGACCATTACTGAGCAAAATAATGGACAATTTAAACTTACGTCTTCATCAATAACAAGTCCAATATCTGGGCCTCAGATAATTGACCAAAAAGAAAAGCTATTACCTATTTACAATCAATGTTTAAATGATGTAAAATCACATTGGATAGAGTATTTAAATTGTGCAACAAGCGTTCACAAGCATTCGTTTTTGAACCAAGTAATGATTTTTGGACAAGAAAAAAATGCACAGCTGATAGCTGATGAAAGAACTTGGAACAAAATAGGACGGTATCTGAAATTTGGAGCTCGACCAATCATCACAATTAACCAAAAGAACGATAAGTTGATAGAAGATAGGTTATATGATGTTAGCCAAACCAATGGTGAAGATATTCAAATAGATGTAAACCGATTTCAACTGCATAATGAAACAGAGCAAGAATTATTGCACTCAGCATTAAAAATAAAATATCATTTACAATCGAACCGGTTAAAAGACAGTATACAATGTATGGTGGCAGGAATATATCAAGTTAACCAGTTACCAAAGGAACTAAAGCCCTATGAGCGTATTATTAAAAACAGCGCTTACTATATTGTGTGTAGAAAGCTTGGTGTGCTTTCACCGATTGGATATGAAAGTAAATTTCAAGCAGTAGCTAGTATGCAACCATCTACATTATCCTTTATGGGAAAATCCATAAATAAAGTAACGAATAAGCTATTATCTGAATTAGAAAATCACATTATAAATATAAGGAGTGTTGAAAATGAATCAAACAATGACAATCAACGGAGAAATTTACGAAGTGGAGAACAACGGCCTATTGAGATCACAGAGCAACAGAATCCTGTACAAACAGGAAATCAGCGAAGTGAGTGGGACTCCAATTTTAGCACCACAAATAGAAATAATTCCGGAAGCAGACAATTATCCTTTGGGCAAGTATGGCAGAACGCTAATGAAATACATGGAGGAGAATTACAACGACAGGTTTTGGGAGCTGACACTGGAAGGAACTCTAATGAAGAAACTTCACGAGAGAGAGGAACAATTATCAGAAATGAAGCTATCATTCATGGAACAAATAGAGAGGACGAATCCAAGACCAATAACGGACGAAATTTTGGTAACAGCTCGACATATGGAATGGATAGCTCAACAAGCCGAAGAAATGGTGAGAGAGGAACTCTACCAACCAATTTAAATGGTGTTAAAGTGGGAGATTTTATTGAACTGTACAAAACTGATGCCGATATTATATCACAAGCACTTGACCTCACTTTAACGCAAAAACTCATAGATAATGAGAATGTTTCAATGGTAGGTTTTCCTATAAAGAATCTACAGGAATATTCACAAGAGCTCAAAAACAAAGGATTTAACCTACAAACCGATTTTACGGATAAAATAAACTTTAGAAACAGCACTATCAACGAAAACGATAGTGCTGTTTTTTATGGCGGAGTAAAAGCAAAGTATAAGAATAATATTCAAGCAATAAAGCTTCTTAAACATATTGAAAGTGAAAAGAGACTAGCAACAGCCGATGAACAGTATACGTTAGCTAGGTATACAGGCTTCGGCGGTATATCTCAAGCATTTGACCGCAATGCAAATGGTTGGAATGACGAATATTCAGAACTTAAATCACTGCTTTCAACTGCTGAATATGAAAAAGCAAGAGAATCTACCTTAACCGCTTATTATACAGAGCCTAAAATTATAGAGGCGATGTATACAGGAATAATAAATATGGGAGTTGATGTAAACTGTAAAATACTAGAGCCTTCAATGGGTGTTGGCAATTTCTTTTCAATGCTTCCTGATGAATTAAGCCAATGTAAACTTTATGGAGTCGAGCTTGACGACTTAACTGGTAGAATAGCAAAACAACTTTATCAAAAAGCAGATATTCAAATTAGAGGTTATCAAGATGCTAAATATCAAGATAACTTTTTTGATTGCTCTATAGGTAATGTTCCTTTTGGAGATTTCAAGTTATTTGATGAAAGGTATGTTAAAGAGAACTTTTTAATACACGATTACTTCTTTGCAAAAACAATTGATAAGGTTAAGCCAAACGGTATTATCTCATTTATCAGTAGTAAAGGAACCATGGATAAGGCTAACCCAAGCTTTAGAAAATATATTGCACAAAGAGCAGAACTTATCGGTGCAGTAAGACTTCCCGACATAGCATTTAAAGCAATTGCAGGAACAGAGGTTACAACCGACATTATATTTTTACGCAAACGTGAAAAACCAGTTGTATGTGAGCCTGAATGGGTGCATATTGGTTTAACAGAGGATAATGTCCCTGTAAATCAATATTACCTAGATAATCCTCAAAACCTATTAGGTAAAATGGTATTTGAAAGCTCACAATTTGGACAGAGTGCAGTATTAAAACCGTTCAATAACTTTGATTTATACGCTGAACTAACAAAACGTATAAATGATTTCACGAAAGGTACAGAAGTAAAAAAGATAGGATTTGTTTCAAAAAGCGAAAGCGAAAATGAACAAGAAAGCTTTACTGCCGACCCTAACGTAAAAAATTACACATATACAGTAATTGACGATAATATTTATTATCGCGAAAATGAAACGATGCAGTTATGCAAATTTAACGGGGTAAAGGCGGAACGTATTAAAGGAATGCATCAAATACGATTAGCATTAAGAGAAGTTATTGATCTTCAGTTAGTACCGAATTACTCTCCTCAAGAACTAGGAGTACGTCAAAGTAAGTTAAACTCTGAGTATGATACCTTTGTGAAAAAATACGGATATATTACAGATAAAGTTAATAAAAACGTATTTCAAGATGATAGCGACAGTCCGTTACTTTTTTCTATTGAAGATATTGATAAGGATAAAAACATCATAAAATCAAAGATATTTACACAGGCAACAATCAATCCTATTGAAAAGTTTGAGCCAAAAACCTATGAGGATTTAATTACCTTGTCTATGTCGACTAAAGGTTATCTAGATATTGAATATATGGCAAATAGCTTTGATTGCTCTGTCCAAGATGTCACAAATAATCTTAAAGGTAAAATATATCTCAATCCACAGGACAACAAATGGGAAACAGCTGATGAATACCTTACTGGCAATGTGAAACTAAAACTTGATTATGCAAGGCTAAAAGCACAACAGGAGCCAGAGCTTTACAATAATCATGTAAAAGCTTTAGAAACTGTTCAGCCTAAACCACTTGAAATAGATGAAATAGATTTTAGGCTCGGAAGCTCATGGATTGATATAAAGTTTGTAAAAGAATTTATATATGAGATTTCTGAACTTCCCTCAAGATACAGACAGGTAAATGATCTACAAAGTGATTTTAGAGTTTGTTTAACCTATAATTCATATACGTGTGAATATACAATATACAATAAAAAGCTATATGACAGCGTTAAAAGCACTTCCGTATATGGTACAAAAAGAAAGTCATTTTTTGAAATTGTTGAAGATACTTTAAATTTAAGAGAATGCAAAGTATATGATACTATTTATGAAGATGGCAAAGAAAAAAGAGAATTTAATTTTAAGGAAACACAAGCAGCAAGGCAAAAACAGGAGCTTGTTAAAAATGAGTTTAAAAACTATATATGTTCTGACGTATCAAGGGTAAATGAAATTGTAAAGGCATATAACGACAGGTTTAATGTATATCGTCCTCGTACTTTTGATGGAAGCCATTTAACTTATGATGGAATGAGCAATTTAATAGAGTTAAGAGAACATCAAAATAATGCTGTAGCTCGTATTCTTTACGGTAGCAGAAATGTTTTACTCGGTCACGTTGTAGGCGCAGGTAAAACTTACACAATGGTAGCAGCTGCTATGGAGCTTAAACGTATAGGAATAGCAAATAAGCCATTGTTTGTTGTACCTAACCATTTAACCGAACAGTGGGGCGGAGATTTTCTCAAGCTTTACCCTACTGCAAACATTCTTGTAGCCACAAAAAAAGATTTTCAGCCTGAAAACAGGAAACGTTTTATCAGCAAAATTTGTACTGGTGACTATGATGCAGTAATCATTGGACATACACAATTCGAAAAAATACCAATGTCCGATGAATATGTTCGTCAAGAAATGAAATCTCAAATTGACGAAATAACAAACGCAGTCATTTCTATGAAGGATGAAGACGGACAGAAATATACAGTTAAGCAGCTTGAAAATCAAAAGAAAAAGCTTGAATCTAAGCTTGAAAAGCTAAATTCAAAGACAAAGGATAATGTTATAACCTTTGAACAAACTGGTGTTGACCATATATTTGTAGATGAAGCTCATTATTATAAAAACTGCTTTGTTCATACTAAAATGTCTAACATTTCTGGAGTTGCTACCTCAAATGCACAAAAGAGTTTTGATATGCTTATGAAATCAAAATACATAACAAATAAAAATGACGGTAAAGGAGTAATCTTTGCTACAGGTACTCCAATTTCAAACTCTATGACAGAAATGTTTGTAATGCAGAGATATTTGCAACCCGATGTTTTATATAATAGTGGCATTTCCTATTTTGATGAGTGGGCAAGCACATTCGGCCAAACGGTTACTGGACTTGAAATAAAACCTGAAGGTAAAGGATACAGGATGAAAACACGTTTTGCAAAGTTCTTTAATTTACCTGAATTAATAAATATGTTTTCACAGGTTGCTGATATAAAAGTTGCGGCTGACTTGAATTTACCTGTTCCTAAAATGGCAACAGGTAAACCAATAATAGAAGTATCCAAACCTAATGACTATATAAAGAATTATATAAATATGCTAGCAGATGATGCCGAAAAAGTTAGAAGTGGAACCGTAGATCCAAGCATTCTAAATATGCTTATGATAACTCATTGGGGCAGAATGGTTGCTCTTGATCCAAGATTGGTTGATGGTAATGCGCCTGTAGATAATGATTCGAAGGTGTTCAAGTGCTGCAATAACATATATAATTTATATCAAAAAACAAACATGAATAAAGGTTGTCAGCTTGTATTTTGCGACTTATCTACACCTAAAGGTAACAAGATACCTATGATAGAGGTTGATGGTGTTTATGTTATCGATATGGATAAGTTTACAAATGTGTATGACGAGATAAAGAAAAACCTAATGGCAAAAGGTATTCCTGAAAAGGACATTGCATATATACACGATGCAAAAACAGACGATCAAAAAGCAAAACTATTTGAAAAATGCAGAAATGGTGAAATTAGAGTACTACTTGGTTCTACTAATAAGATGGGGGCAGGCACTAACATCCAAAAAAGGCTTATTGCCGTACATCACCTTGATTGCCCTTGGCGCCCGGCTGATATTGAGCAACGTGATGGTCGAATACTTCGGCAAGGTAACATGTTTAATGAAGTTTATGTTTTTCGTTATGTTACTGAAAATACATTTGACTCATATATGTGGCAAACACAAGAAAACAAGTTGAAATTTATAACTCAGGTTATAACAAATAAATCTGCAAGTCGTTCTTGTGAAGATATGGATGATGCTATTCTTGATTGTGCTGAAGTAAAAATGCTTGCTACAGGAAATCCTCGCATAAAAGAAAAAATGCAACTAGATAATGATGTGTATGTGTTACAACTAGAAAAGTCCGCATATGCAAAAGAGCGTACTAGATTACAGCAATTACTTACGCAATATCCAACAAGAATAGAAAACGCTAAACAAAGGATAACCCAACTTCAAATAGATATATCTACTTATGAAAGCCATAAATCGGATGATTTTAGTATGAAAATAGAAGGTATAACTTACACAGAACGCACGAAAGCAGCAGAAGCTTTAAAGACAATGTTATCACTTGAGAATATGCCGGAAGAGTATTCACTTGGTAGTTATTGTGGATTAGAGTTGCAAGCAAGTAGAGATGGTTTTCATCGTTGCATTAAAGTAAAAGGTGTATATGAAAATAAGGTCACTGTTGGTGAAAGTGAACTTGGTAATATAACCAGAATTGAAAATGCGTGTAGTAACTTAGTATCTTTGAAACAGCAAGCAGAAGAAGATTTCGAATATTTAAAGAAACAACAAATCAACGCTGCTGCAGAATTAGAAAAACCATTTGTGAAGGAGGATGTATTAAAAGAAAAACTACAAAGGCAAGTTGAGTTAAATCTTGAAATGGAGTTGAATCAACACACCGATATTATTATGGAAGGTGATGATACTAAAGAAAAGCCGAATAATCAACAAAAAGAAGAGTCGGATATTGAGAACGAATATTAAAAAGGAGATGTCTTTATGGACAGCAACTACATGAAAGAGCAACTCAAACAAAAATACCCTTTGTTAAATCAAAACAAAGGGTATTTTATATTGGATGAAACCAAGGATATAGCTGTTGCTTTTTCCCCTACTGCTCCGGATAAAATGGTCATTTGGGACAGAGATTATGATGGTAATGGTTATAATACTGGACGATATGGTTCATCAATCGAGTTGGAAAAATGGGAAGAATTAAAGCAAGATGGTATCGATGTTGATAAGGTACAGGGTATTTTATCTGATATAGGTTATACAGACTTTGTTTATGAAAAACCTTTTTATATGAAACTACAGTATTGGAACATAAGCGGTATCGCAGTAACTGAATATTATAATAGTCCAGAAAGGTTTAACAAAGCTGTAGAGCGTTGTGACAAAGATGGAATCCCATATGAAGTGACTGAGGTAGATAAAGACGAATTTGATTATGAAACAATGGCAGCATTTCAAGGCATAAAAGTAGACGGACATGTTGGGACATGGTCTGCAATTGATAAAACTAAGTCTGCAGGAGAAATGTTCTACTTAATGGAACATGATACTTATGGCGATGAAACTGCTAGTGTTATTATCAATACCAAAGGTGAGCTTTGCTGTGATAATATTTGGAACGGGTTTAACGATGAAACTTTCATTGATTATATTGAAAATACCTTTCTCTCAAAAGAAAAAGAAACCGTTACCCCACCCTCTTCCAATCAAACAAATCGACAAAATACTTTAAGATCTATCGTAACTCAAACATACGAATCTGATCCCAATACACACCTTATTACTAATACTCATACACGAACTGCCAATGAAGTGTTTGATGAATTAAAACAACATATAAACAATTATAAACTTAGCAATATTATTGATTATTCTTCACTATCGTGGAATCTTGAAGAAACAAATCTTCCATCTGATTGCTCTTTTTTATGTAAAACTGATTTTGGCGGTAGCGAAGGTATCTATATTGATATAAAAATGGAGTTTGAACGGGATAATCAATTTGTTACACAACAATTTGCTACAATAAAAACTCTTGAGGCTTCGCCAAACGCATTCATGAATATGTCTATGCTTGCTGCCGAATGTCAGCTATTGCTTAACGGTAACGGTCGTGTGTATGAATTTACTCAAGAACAAAACAACGAATCACAACAGCAACCAGTAATTGATCCAAACCGTAAAACTGTTTATGTATGTTCACCGCTTGCAGGCGAGATTGAAGCTAACATTCGCAAAGCAAGGGAGTTTAGTAAGTATGTAGCCAAACAAGGTGCTACTCCAATCGCCCCTCATATTACAGAATTATTCAATGATCAGATTCCAGAGGAAAGAGAAATGGGACTAGCCTTAGGAATCGATTATCTAAGAAAATCTGATGAATTATGGGTGTTTGGTGATAGGGTTTCACAAGGTATGGCAAATGAAATAAAAATAGCTCAAGATGAATTACATATTCCTATTTTTCATGTCAACGAAATGACGTTTGAAAAAGTCCCATACGATGAATGGACTTCAATCAAACTTGAATTTTACCATAATCAAAATAAAGCAATTTCAGATTTACCTAATTTATTTCAATTGGGGGTATCTGGTGAGGGAAGAAAATTTGAAAGGAAGGATGATATGACAAAGCCGAAAGCCCCTACTGATAAAAAGGAAAACTTCACTCGTGACCAGTTGGATCGTGCAAAGCAAGTTGACTTATTTAATTACGTTTCTAATCGTTATCAAATAAAGCCACATGGCGGAAAAGCTTATAAACTTATTGAAGGTGACCATGACAGTGTAGTAATCTTTCCAAACACAAACTCTTGGTTTGACTTTGCAAATGCTGTTGGTGGAGATACTGTTTCCTTTCTTGTACAACATGAAGGAAAAGGTTACGTTGATGCTGTTAAGGAACTTATAAACGAAACATTCAACCCACAAAAATTAGTGCAGCGAAGTAAAGAAAATAAGCAAAATAAAGAAAGAGTTATGTTACCAGAAAAAGCTGAAAATAATAAAATGGTTTGGGCATATCTATTAAAAACAAGAGGTCTTGATCGTGATATTGTCTACGATTGCATTAAAAATGGAAGTATATATCAAAGTAATGAAGTTATAAAAAAAGGGTCTGATGAATTTACTTTTAATAATTGTGTCTTTGTAGGATTTGATAAAGAAAACAATCCTCGATATGCAAGTAAACGAAGCATCCATGATATCTATGGATGTAAGCCAGTTAAGCAGGATTATGAGAATTCAGAGAAACAATATGGGTTTGTTCTTGAAGGATACGAAAGCGCAGATTGGTTGACAGTGTGTGAATCTCCAATAGAAGCAATTAGTTTTGCAACCTTAAGAAAAATAAATGGTGAGGATTATAAAAAAGAACACATTTTAAGTATAGGTGGAATGTCTTTTACTCCTATTGACGAATTTTTATTAAATCATCCAAATATTAATACTATTAATATTGCATTAAACAATGACTCTCAAGCAGTTAATCAGTTTGGTGAACCAGATAATCACGGTGTTAAGAGGGGACAAAAACTAATTGATAAATATTCTCAATTAGGTTATCAAGTTTTAGAAAGTTATCCTAAAGCCAAAGATTATAATCTTGAACTTAAGTTAACTTTACAACGAAACAATCAACCTATTATCAAAGTTCCAGAGCAAGCACTTAATAATAAACGTAGCTATATGCATCTAACTGAAACTAAACAACTTGATAAAAACATAGTGAAGGAATGGTTAGATAAAGGCAACATTTATCAAGCTGACCATGAGAAAAAAGATGAAAATGGAAATATAAAGACAGTATCTAATACAGTCTTTGTTCAACGTGATAAAAATGGTATTCCTATCTACGCTATATCAGTAAACTATAATCAAAGCAAGGATCGTGCGGATTTTAGAATTGAATACAAAAATGAAGAACAAGCAAGATGTTATCTATCACAAGAGGTTGATTCTAACGACTTGCTTGTTTTTAATAATCCTATTTCTATGCTAACTCACATGACTTACTTAAAAGAGAGTGGTAAAGAAAATAAGAACAATTATCTATGCTGTATGTCAAACTATACGAAAGCTGTTCAACATTTTATCAGTAGCCATCCAAAGATTAAAAATGTCAAAGTTATGCTTGACCAATCTAAATCCCTCAATCCTCAAACTAATCAACTCGTTGATTATCGTGACTTCACC
Source organism: Paludicola sp. MB14-C6 (assembly GCF_030908625.1). GTDB lineage: Bacteria > Bacillota > Clostridia > Oscillospirales > Ruminococcaceae > Paludihabitans. The sequence continues at coordinate 1,334,142 of NZ_CP133133.1, forward strand.
TTTAAAAAAATAAAGAAAACTATTGCTAACAAAAGCATATCTGTAACTACTAAGTATCCAAAAGGTATTGATTTAAACAAAGACTTGGCAGCTATGAAAGAAGCGAAAAGCAAAAATAAGTCACAAGAAAACGGTATCGAAAAAGAACGATAAATAGTATTACGATTGTAATACTATTCCAGCTTGTAGAAAAAGTCCCCTAAATTTGATGATTTAGGGGACTTTTGACGCGAAAAATGGTATAATTAAATAGGGTGATTAAATGTTAGTTAAAGCTAAAAAAGACCGAACACAAGTAGAGTTTTTGTGCTTAGAAGAATTTATTCCAGCAGAACATTTGCTTAGAAAAATAGATAGTGCAGTGGATTTCTGTCATATATATGATTTCGTAGAGGATTTGTATTGTAAAGATAATGGAAGACCAAGCATAGACCCAGTAGTACTAATCAAAATGGTCTTAATACAACATTTGTATGGAATAAGTTCGTTGCGCAAATTGGTAGAAGAAGTACAAATGAACTGTGCATATCGTTGGTTTTTAGGATATTTAATGACAGAACAAATACCTCACTTTACAACAATAAGTTATGCCTTTAAACATAGATTTAACGAGAATACTATTGCATGCATTTTCAACTGGATATTGAATGAAATCAATGATATGGGATATCTTGACCCAGAGGTGGTATTTGTAGATGGAACCCATATAAAAGCAAATGCAAATATAAAAAAGGTTGTAAAGAAATCAATCCCCGTAGCAGCAAAACATTATGAGAAACAACTAATGGACGAAATCAATAAAGATAGAGAAGAACATAAAAAAAAGCCATTTGACGATACAAAGCCACCTAAAATAGAAGAAAAAATCATCAATGAATCAACCACTGACCCTGAAAGCGGTGTATTTCATAAAGGAGAGCATAAGAAATGCCTTGCTTATGAAGCACATACAGCTTGTGACAAAAAAGGCTACATTGTAGATGTTCATGTAACAGCAGGCAATGTACATGACAGCGTAGCATTCGATGATTTGTATGATAAATTAAAAGAAAACCACCCCGAAATCCAAACAATAGTGGCAGATAGTGCCTACAATACTCCCTATATTGCAAAAAGACTTATAGATGATGGAAAAGATTTATTAGTACCATATCGTAGACCAATGACAAAACAAGGCTTTTTTAAGAAATATGATTTTTCATATGATGAATATTTTGACTGTGTAGTATGTCCAAACAATAAAGTTTTACACTATTCCACCACGAATAGAGAAGGATACAAAGAATTTAAAAGCAATCCAAACGACTGTAAAATCTGTGGGTTTCGTTACAAATGCACTGAAAGTAAAGAATTCCAGAAACAATACACAGTTCATGTTTGGCATGAGTACTTAGAGCAAGTTTCAGATATTCGTTATGCAATAAAATACAAAGATCTTTATGCACAGCGAAAAGAAACGATTGAGCGAGTTTTTGCTGATGCGAAAGAAAAATACGCAATGCGTTATACACCTTATCGAGGTCTTGCCCAAGTAACAAACTGGGTTAGGCTTAAATTTGCGTGCATGAACCTTAAAAAGCTGGCAATACATAAGTGGAGGGTGAACTCTCCTTTTTGTATCCTTTCCACTTTTTTCAAATTTTCAACCATATATTCAAAAGCCCGACTTTGGTTACGCCAAAATCGGGCTTTTTCTTCAGACTGAAATAGTATTACGATTGTAATACTATTCTACTCCCCGTAATACCAGTTAAAGCCTGTGGCTTTAAGCTGTTCCAAGTCGTCGGTAAGACGACTATTCCTGCCTTCCCACTAGTGTGGGGAGGTAACGGGGCGTTGCCCCTTTTGTGTAGGGCGCCTGCCCTACACCCGGTACTAATAAAATAAAAAGAAGGAAGTGACTACTATTAGCGATCTAATACCAATTTGTTTTAAGGTCGATAAAGAAACTGATAATACTTTAAATTCATTGGTTGCAAAAAAAGGTGGTAACAAGTCAGAAATGGTTCGCCGTTTGGTTAACATCGGCTTAGAAAAAGAACTAGCAAAAGAGAGCATTGATTTTGTTAGGGACCAAATAAACGAGGAAATCAAATCAACTTGTTTTCCTCAATTTGAACGGGTTGCAAAACTTAACGCTAAAATAGGTTATCAAAGTGTTGCAAATTTTTACTTGCTTGCTTACATCATGGATAGTATTTTACCGCCTACTAAACATAAAGAGTTTGAAGAAATAAAGCGTAATGCAAAAGCAATGGCAATTGCTTATTTAAAACTTACTCCAGAAGAGTTTGATGATTTTATGAAGAGCGAAACAATTGCTCTTGATATGCTAGATCTAAAATGATATATTAAAAAGAAAAGGAGCGATTTTAAATGCCAGAAGCAACAAATTATTATACACCTACAGAAGACGACATTGCTTATGTAGATGAAATGGCAACATTCTACAACATACCTCGTGAGGAAGCGTTAGAACGGTTTTTATCTGGTAATATTGAAGGTAATGAACTTACTGAAGATGAAATAGCTGAGCTCGAAGAACAATAATATAACGTGGAAAAGGGATAGAGAAATCTATCCCTTTATCTATTGGAAAGGAGCATACTAATGAGCAGGGTAGTATTTAAGCAATGGATTTATAAACCGAATAAAAAAGGAACACCTAAGGCAATATCACGAATGTTAGAATACATTGCTACTCGCCCTGGTGTTGAATTAGGAAACTTAAATTTAAATCAAGAACTCAAAAGTATAGATAGCGATACACAATTTGAAAAGGAATTATATGTTCAATACATTGCAACCCGCCCTGGCGTTGCGACGGATGAACAACCTCATGGTTTGTTTGGCCGATTATCAAATATGGACGAGATGGACGATATTGAAGATTTAGAATCAATAAGAGGTTATGTTGAAGATCTCGCACATTCTAAAAAGACTATCTATAATGCAATTATTTCTCTTGAAGAAAAAGATGCAATCAATAAAGAGATAACAACTAGAGATGCATGGGCAAATTTAATAAATAAAAACATCAATGATATAGCAAGAGAAATGGGTATCACTCCACGCACTCTAGAGTGGTGTGGAGCTGTTCATATGGAAAAAGGTCATCCGCACGTACACCTAATGTACTGGGATACATCACAAACAATTGGTATTAACTATATTGATCCTGAAAAATCTAATACAATTCGGAAGAAGCTAATCGATGATCTATTTCATGATGAAATAGTTTCATTACGAAAAGATAAAGACTTATTAGTAAAGCAACTAATGGAACAAATAACCGACAGCAATACTAGTTCTCTTTCTTCTGTAGTAAAAGCCATTAAGGAAAATCCTAAAGATGATTTATATGCATTATCCCAAACTTTTTCAGATATTAACTACAAAATATTAAATCGTCGTACTACCAATGAAAATGCTCCATATCTGTTCAGTCAACTCATGAATCTGAATGAACAAATAAACAAGGAGTATGAAAATGGTGCTTTTAAGTATCAATACTTACCTCAATCAGTAAAAGATACACTAGATAAAATCAGCTTATCAATTATAAAAAGTGACTCAGATATTGTAAAAACATACGAAAGCTTTTTAAATGTTTCAGCTGAACAAGCTAATATGCATGGTGGTAAAAAGAATGTAAATTACTATGTTGATAAGCAAAAAAGAAAGTTAAATCAAGATGTTGGTAATAAAATTCTAAAAGCACTAAAAGAGATTCGTGATTTACATCCATCATTGCAACATGAACAAAAGGACATTACTTTTTTTGACATTCAAGATGAGAAAAGTTTGATGAACGAAACTCCTTTGGAAACCAACATTGATCAAGAAGGCACCATTTATTACACTGGACAAATAGAAAAGCAAGAAATTGAATCAGTAAATGAAAACCCAACAGAGAAAAGCAATAGTAATCATGAACCATATGAGAAACCAAGCAGTAAGAAAAAGAAACTGGAATCTGCTGATAAGAAGTATTACGTTAATTGGAACAAAGATTTTAAGAAAGCAAAAAGTTTATTGCATGATGATCCCCCAAACTTTGATGATTCTTTGATGATCTTAAAACGTGAAGCTGAAAAAGGTAATGCTATTGCAATGTTTGATATAGCACGTTTTTATGTAGATGGATTGGGTGTTGATATTAACAACGAGGAAGCTTTTAATTGGTATGAAAAGTCACTCATTGCATTTGGCAAGATTGAAGAGAATACACCATCACCTTATGTAGAATACAAAATGGGAAAAATGTATTTATCAGCTTTAGGAACTACACAAGATTTAGAAAAAGCTAGTTTATTGTTAAGTCAATCAGCAAATAGTGGTTATAAGTATGCACAATATACTTTGGGTGGTATGTATTACCGAGGTCAAGGTGTAGAACAATCCTATGAAAAGGCGTTTGAGTTATATTCGAAATCACACGAACAAAGTTTTCCTTATGCTTCTTTTGAATTAGGTAAAATGTATCGTGATGGTGTAGGAGTTGAAATAAACCCGATTAAGGCTAATGAATGTTTTGCAGTTGCTTTTGAAGGCTTTTGTAAATTAGAAGATGAGAGCCATGATGATATGTTACAGTATCGTATCGGGAAAATGTTACTAGAAGGAATGGGGGTAGATGAAGACCGTCCCAGAGCTATTACTTATTTTGAGAAGTCAGCACAGCTTAATAATACGTTTGCACAATATCAATTAGCTAAACTTATTTTGTCCGATGAAACATCCTCTCTAGAAAAAAAGGAAGAAGCAATTCAATGGTTATCTCTTTCAGCTGATGGTGATAATCAGTTTGCTCAATATGCATTAGGTAAAATCTATATTAAAGGTAATGATGCAGAGCAAAACATTGAAAAAGGTATTTCTCTACTCACTCGATCTGCAGAACAAGACAACCAGTATGCACAATATACTTTAGGTAAGCTTTACATCGATGGCGCTGATGTAGAGCAGAATGTTGATAAAGGCATTGGTTTACTTTCTCAATCTGTAGAGCAAAGTAACCAGTATGCTCAGTATACTTTAGGTAAGCTCTACATTGAAGGAATTGTTGTTGAACAAGATTTGCAAAAAGGTATTAACCTATTTATTCAATCTGCAGAGCAAGGCAACCAATTTGCTCAGTATGCTTTAGGTAAGCTTTACATTGAAGGAGCTGATGTTGAACAAGACATTAAAAAAGGTGTGGATTTGCTCAATCAATCTGCAAAGCAAGGCAACCAGTTTGCTCAGTATGCTTTAGGTAAGCTTTACATTGAAGGAGCTGATGTTAAACAAGACATTAAAAAAGGTGTGGATTTGCTCAATCAATCTGCGGAGCAAGGCAACCAGTTTGCACAGCATATGCTAGGTAAGCTTTACATCGAAGGTACTACTACCGTGGAACAAAACATAAAGAAAGGTATCGGCTTGCTTTCTTTATCAGTAGAACAAGGCAATCAATTTGCCCAATACACGTTGGGTAAGCTTTATATCAATGGAACCGATGTAGAGCAGAATGTTAATAAAGGTATTGATTTACTTTCCCAATCTGCAGAGCAAGATAACCAATTTGCACAATATTCTTTGGGTAAATTCTATATTGAAGGAATTACTGTTCCACAGAACATTAAAAAAGGTATGGATTTTCTATTCCAATCTGCAGAGCAAGAAAATCAATTTGCTCAATATACTTTAGGTAAATTATATATTGAGGGCACTACTATTCCTCAGAACATAAAAAAGGGTATGAATTTTCTATTCCAATCTGCAGCACAAGAAAATGAATTTGCACAATACACTTTAGGTAAGCTTTACATTGATGGCACTACTGTTCCACAGAACATTAAGAAAGGTATGGATTTTCTATTCCAATCTGCAGCACAGGAAAATCAATTTGCTCAATACACTTTAGGTAAGCTTTACATCGAGGGTTCTATTGTTCCGCAAGATGTGAATAAAGGCTTATATCTACTTATTCAATCAGCAAACCAAGGAAATCAATTTGCTCAATACACACTAGGAAAACTTTATTTAGAGGGTAAGGTTGTACCATACAGCAAATTAGAAGCATTTAAATGGTTAGGAATGGCTGCACAGCAAGATAATCAATATGCATTACTTATTATGAATAGTCGTCAAGAAGAACGCATAGTACTCATTAGTTTGATGCAAGGTATACTTGACACTGTAGCTGAAAATAGCAATCGAGCCGTAACTAATAAAAATAAAAAAATAAATCGTGACATGTCAAAGGCACTTAAAGCCGAAATTATGAAAAACTTACAAGACAATTCTATTGAATGGGGTGATTAAAAATGAAAAAGCAAACGGTAGCAAAAGTTACTATGATATTTCTATTATGTATTATTTCAATGCTTTGTTCTTCGGTCCTTTCAAATTTTTTAATAATGACAATAAAGCAACGACCACAAGACGCATTTAAAATAAGTTGCTTTATGCAAAGTATATCATCAGACCAAAAACATCTGATGTTATTTTTTATTTTATCAGTAATGATAATGATTTTTCTTTGTTACATAATTTTTTGGAAACGCAGTAATGCTCATTCCAAAAGTGAAATGGTGCAAATAACACCACAAATTGAAATACCAAAACCTGCAGGTCAAAAACAATATGGCGGCGCTTGGTTTACAGATAAAGAAGAACAATATAAACTATTCTATTCAGTCAATTTATCAACAGACAACGATCTCATAGCTCAACTTATAGAAGAAGGTAAGCAAGACATAAAAGCCATTAAAAATGGTGAATACCGAGAAATACAGCCCCTGCAAATTGAAAATGAATTTGATATAGACAACGCTAGCATTCCAATATCATATGAAAAAACATCAAAAACGCAAGAACATATTCATTTAATAAAGGGTGATATTCATACAATCACATTTGGTTCAACTCGTTCTGGTAAAACAAGAACAGAAGTTATTCAGAGTATTTGCTTGCAAGGTTTAGCGGGAGTCGATATGTTTAACTCTGATCCAAAAGGTGAATTATTTGTTTATACGTTTCCTACTCTAAAAAGACTAGGATACAGTGTTTGTCCTATTGATTTTAAAAATCCTAAAAGAAGTATTCATTTTAATTTTCTTCAGTTTATCATAGATGCTGTTGATAACGCAAAGGATAAAGATGATCTATCACTAGCAACATCATATTGTTGGGATTTTGTTGACTGTTTAGTTAAAGAAACAAAATCAGATCCATTATGGTCAAATGGTGAAAAAGGATTGTTGGCGGCAGCTATCATGCAAGTAGTCTTTGATAATTCAATTAAAGGACTTCACTTACAGTATCCCGAAGCTTCTCAAGAAGAAATTAAGATATATTATGAGAACAAACATAAGCATTATCAAAATTGTACTAACTTATTTCACTATATATCAAAGATGACTACACCAAATAAAATTACAGGTAATCTTTTATTGGAAGATATCATTTCAGTTCTTCCAGATAAACACCCTTCTAAATTAATAATGGCGATACCGGGAAGTGCGCCGCCCAAAACAAGAGGTAGCTTTATTACATCAGCTCTTGCAACATTGAGATTGTTTACTGATCCTAATATTGCTGATATGACAAGTTATACCGATGATGGATTGCTCGATCCATCACAGAAAAAAGCTATTTTTATAATCTTACCCGATACGAAGCAAACATATTATCCACTGGCTAGTTTATTCACAAGTCAATATTATCAATATATTTCTTTCTATGCAGATAGAGAAGGTGGACGATTACCACGTAACTTTGAATTTAACCTCGATGAATTTGGAAACTACTCTGCTATTCCTTTCTTTGAAGGAAATTTAACTGTTGCCGGAGGTAGAGGTATTCATTTTCATTTGTATATTCAATCAAAAGAGCAATTAGTTTTAAAATATGGCAAAGAGCTAGCAGGAATTATATTAGATAGCTGTACTACCTGGATATATTTAAAATCGACAAATCCAGAAACGCTACAGCTAATTGAACAAAAACTTGGTAAGTATACTGTAATATCAACATCAGCATCAGCTTCTATGAATGATAGCGGATTCCTTTCTACAAACAATACTGGTTCTACTTCCTCATCAACACAGTTAATTGGACGTTCTTTATTAACAACCAACGAAATTGAGCGAATTAAAAGGCCTTATGTGTTGGTAATGGCAGATGGGTTACCGTCTTTAATGAAAGTACCCGACTTACATAAATGGTTTTTCAATGAAATGCTAGGACTAGGTAACGAAAAACACAATACGCTTGTTCGTAAGTTTAGAGAGAACACTCGACCTGAGCATATTATTAAACCTCTACAACTTTGGGACTTTAAAACATACATTAACAGACTTGTAGAAGTGCAACGTGAACAGGAATTAGAAGAAGCAGAGCGAGCACAACATATGAATGAAGAAATGCAAAACAATTTCAATTTTGAAGATAGTTTTTAAAGCAGTGTCAACTTGATACTGCTTTTTATATTTACATTTAAGAAAGAAGGACATGAAATGAAAAAATTTACTTGGCAGAAAAAACTATACAATCGAAAAAACAAATTAAAGAAGGCTGTTACTTCTTTATCAGTAGTAACCTTAATTGCTTTCACATTTGCACCATCTGTATTTGCAAATGCAGTTACAGAATCGAAAATTTTTAAAGGCTTTATGGATATGACGAGCGATATCATGGTTGCATTACTTATTATTGCACCTATTGTATGTGGATTGCTGTGGGCAATATTTGCACTTATTAAGAGTTGGCAAACTGAACCACACGATAAGGAAAAATGGAGTAAAGCTCAAAAGATAACAATAGTTACCCTCATTAGTGTCTTTGGAGCAAGCTCCATTATTGCCATTGTAACCTCCTACTTTAAATAAGGATGTGTTTATTAAGTGCTAGATATAATTTTAAAGTGGATATTGCAACCACTCATGAAACCTATAATCGAGTTTATTAACACAGGACTATTTACATCCGCATTTCAAAACATCTTTTTTATTGAAAGACAAATAGGTTTACCTACTGCAACTATAGATATGATGAATAACTATATCGCATACATTGCTGGACTGTTATTGACATTGAAGTTGCTCCATAAGCTATTCATTGTTTATGTAATCAAAACAGATGGCGATGCTACCGTAAAACCGATTGATTATTTGAAAAGCTATGTAAAAGGGTTAATAGTAATCTTAACATTTACAGTTGCATATGGATGGATTCACAGCATTGTATCTGATATTGCAAATACTTTATCTAAATTTGTTGGTAACAACGATTTTCCCGTGGATGCAACTGGAACAACTACATTTATTTTTTTAATAATCTATCTTATCTTAATTGTTGTAATCTACATACATTTTCTAATGAATGGTGTAAGACTTTTTATTTTACGCATGAGTATGCCATTTGCTTGTGTTGGGTTAATAGATAATGATAATGGACTATATGCAGTTTTTATGAAAAAGATATTTCAAACGTGTGCTACAATAATCGTACAAATGATATTAGTTCAAATATCCATTTTTCCTATACTTAAAATAGACAGTTCAAGTATTTATCCTATTTTAAATTATATGGTTTCAATTGCAATTGTCGCATACTGTTTAAAAGTTACACAAGATCTAAGTGAAATCTTCTTAACATCCGGTGCATCCGGTATGGGAAATAAAGCTTCTGCCCTTGGCCGAGGAGCAATGAATGCAATAAAATTTATTAAGAAATAGAGGCTTTAAAATGACAACATTAGAATGGATTATTACTGCTCTAGGCGGGGCAATCGCTGCTTTTTGTGGTGTGCGATGGGTGCTACTATCAATTGAACTATCAACAACAGAAGATAAAGCCAGTATAAAATTACAAATGAAAAACATATTGATTGTTCTTGTCATTTCTTTAATTGTTGGATTTGGTGCACCAATTAACATGATAGTAAACTATTATTTTAAATAGGGGGAATTCTTTTGGATTTATTTATACCAACAAAAATAAACAAAGATGAGAAATTTGCAAAAGGATTTGGTAAGAAGGAATTTAAGAGATTGATAGTTACTATTGCTGTGACTTTAATTTCAAGCTTTACTATTTCTATATTGGCTACTCGTTCTTTACAATTAGCAGCTATAATAGCTGTGAGCATCTGTGTCTTTGTAGGCGGTATTAGTTATTTCTTATTTGTACGAGTGGCAAACAACCTCTCAGTTTATAACTACATACAGTTAACGATAAAATTCATACGTGAGCAACAGTTTTATCGATATAAAAAACTAAAGGAGTGGAAATAAATTGCTAAAGAAAAAAGATAACGGTCCCGAAATATCAATAAATGAATATATCAATGTTGCTGATGTAAAAGGGAATTTCTTATATACAAAAGACAACTACATATTTCAATATATACGTGTACAGCCACTATCAACAACTCTTATGACTAAAGAAGAAAAGAAAATGCTTACTTCAAAAATGACTGCTGAGCTATCTCCGTTAAACACACCATTTAAAATCATTCTCTTTTCCAGACCAACTGATATATCTCAAACAATTGATTATCTAGATGGAATAAAAAGTGTTACTCAAAACCAAAGAAAAAAAGATAGCTTAGGCAAATCAATGCATTTCTTATCTGCCATGGCTACTTCAGGTGGCGTTATTGAGCGGCTAACCTATATTGCTCTTTGGTTTAATCGTTCTGAACATTCAGAAGAAGAACTATCAATGAAAACTATTGAGTTTAAAAATGCATTAGTTAATTCATCTGTAAAATGCCACATTTGTGATGAGCGTGAAATCAATGATCTGCTAAGCTTGTTTTACAATCCAATTAACGCTCAAAGCATGAGAATTGATCCATCATACACTTTTACTCTTCTCAAGGAGGTGTAGGCAATGAATAAAGCCGCTCAAACTGTAAAAATAAACGCTAAATTAGTTAATGGTATTGCACCCATTAACTTTAGATTTGGTAAAGACATAATTAACTATGGTGAAGCCGATTGCATAGGTGGTGTTGTAGTGAATTATCCATCGTCAGTCGAGTATGAATGGTTAACAGATGTATGTAACTTAAAAAATACGATAACTACGCTTATGTATACTCCATCTGAAAGTGCTGAAGTAGTACTTAAGGAAGTTAGTGATATGGTTGCAGTACAACAACCAATTGCCGAAGGTATAGTACACGCAAGTCCATTGGAACGTGTACGTGCAAGTCGACAAGCTGAAGATGGTATTAATGTTATGGATCAGATAGGTAATAAGAATGAATCCGTTGGTGATTTAGCAATTGGTGTGTTAACCATAGGAATAGACGATGCAGATGTAAGAAAAAAATTCAAAGTTACGAAAAACAAATTTGCAGGTAAAACCTTTCGATTCTCTGTTGTTCCATTTATGCAAAAAGACATACTAGACCACGTTTCACCTTGTAATTTACCGAATGAATTGATACAAGGAGTAACCAATCAACTGATGCCTATTCGCTCATTACTAGGAGGTTATCCGTTTGCCTTTGCCGGATATAATGATGGCGAAGGTATTTATGTTGGAAAAGATAGTGCCGGTAATCTAGTCATCATAGATTTCTGGCGTCGTGGTGGTGACCGTACGAATTCCAATTTAGTTCTAATGGGTGTTTCCGGAGTCGGAAAATCCACTGCTTTAAAACATCTGATACAAGGTGAATGGGAACAAGGAACAAAGTTCATCATCATTGATCCACATGGTGAATATAAGGACTTGTCTGAAAATCTAGATGGAGATTGGATTGATATTGTAAACGGCGTTGGCGGTAAGATAAACTTATTCCATATTTACAAAAAAACACAAGAAGATAACCAAGAAAAAAATACTTTAAGTGATTTAGCTAAACACATTAACAACTTAGAAGTCTTCTTCAAATTATACCTTGATTTGAATCCAATTCTAACCGCTATTTTAAAAGAATGTATTGAACTAACCTATCAATCAAAAAAAATTACATGGGAAACGGATGTTTCAAAATTAAGAGCAACAGACTATCCTATTATGGAAGACTTATATAATGTAGTTTTACATTGTGCTGAAGAAAACGAATCCACATTAAAGCGTTCTGAAACGAACTATTATAAGGAATTGGGACTACTCCTTAGAAATATTGCAAAAGGATCTGATAGCTTTATTTGGAATGGTTACTCAACAGTTAACCCTACAAAAGATATTGTTATCTTTGATACTTCTGCTGTTAATGGTACAGCATCCAACATAAAAGCTGCCTTATACCATACAGTATTAAATTATTGCGAAGATTACTTGTATCGTGATCGTAATGAAAGAGTAATCTTAGTAGCTGATGAGGCGCATAATGTTATTGATAAAAGACTTCCCGAAACAATCACAAGACTTGCGAACATTGAAAAGTCATGCCGTAAATTTGAATCTGGTATTTGGATTTGTTCGCAACAGTTAATTGACTTTTTAGATGAAGCAATTAAGAAAGAGGGACAGACACTTTTAGATCAGCCGAACATTAAAATCCTAATGCCTGTAGGCAAAGGAAGAGATTTAAAAGAACTGCAAGAGCTCTACAATTTAACCGATGCTGAAGTTGAGATTTTAATGCAACAAAAACGTGGTGTTGGTATTCTTTTTATTGGTTCAAGACATATCATAATTGAATTTGACATACCACAACATCATCTAGAAGCTATGGGTACTGGTGGTGGACGATAATGTCAGCTTCAGCTACAGCACGAATCATCTTAGAAGTCGTATCGACCGTTACTGATAAAGAAAAAAGGCAAAAAATATATTATATTTGCTTAATCCCACTTGGATTGATTTGCATATTCTTCGCTGCTACATTTATCTCACCGGAGGAGGATACAAAGTTATATACTGCTGCTATTCAATCGGTCAAGACAAAGTACGATATACCAAACTCAATTGATTGTAAGTTAATTCGAAGTATTTACCTTCTTTCAAATGAGTCTTCTTCAACTGCTAATCAAAATGATATAGCTTCTTTTATAGAAAACTATTTTATAAAAGAGAAACAATATGCTGATCAAGAAGACAATAAAACAGGTACAGTGTTCTTAGAGCATAACGAAATACTGGAGCGACTGAAAGACAAGCCATTTTCTCTTCCAGAAGATACAATTGACGTACTCACTTTAATTTATAAGTCTAATAGTGATTTATTTTATGAAGGTAAGTTCCCATTTCCTTGCGATGGTGAGATTGGGTGTGCTTATGGCCAACGTATTCATCCGATTACAGGCAAGCCAGAATTTCATACTGGTGTTGATATTTGTGGTGAATGGCATAGACCTATTAAAACAATAGCAGACGGTAAGGTAGTTCAAGTAAACAATGCAAAGAGCGGATATGGTAACTTCATTATGATTGAACATGAAATTGATGGAGAAAAATTCTATAGCTTCTATGCTCACCTTTCTCAAACACTAGTAAATAAAAGTGATACTGTTATGCAAGGGCAACAAATTGGTGTTGAAGGTGGCTCGGCATCCGATAGTAATCCCGGTACTTCTACTGGTCATCATTTACATTTTGAAATTAGAAAAAGTCCAAAGTTCGGAGATACAATTGATCCAGCAATTTATTTATTAAAGTAAAAGAAAGTATACAGTTGGAACAATTGTTTATTATTGATAGAATTGAGGTGGATTTAATGGAAACTTCTGAATTAAGAAAATCGGCTTTACTATATAAAGAAACTCTTGCAGATTTAGTGCTACATCAAAAAATTAAATTATCAGATATACCTTTTAAAATTCGTAAGCGTTGCAGAGTGTTTTACATATATGCGAAACGGGTTTCTCGCTATAATCCAAAGGAGTACCTTGATTTTATAAGACTCGTCTTTTCTGATTATGATAAGTTGTTAAAAAAGGAAAAGGAAGTTTTATATGATATAGTTGACACAATAATGGAGTGGGATAAAGATGTTCTTATCAAAAACGAAATACAACCACCTAAAGACTACCAATCAAGATATCGTTAAGCTTCTTGCAACAATCGAAGAATCAAGCTAAAACTAAATGGCTTGACACCTGCTAAACACAGATACCAAGCCATTCAAGTTGCATAATTATTGAATTGTACAAAATTAAACAAAAACTTTGTCTAACTTTTTGGGTCCACTTCATTGTTGGCCAGCTTGGTTTTATAGCATCAACCTATTACAACAAAGGATACGGCAGCGTGTTAATGCTACAACTGATTTTTTATGTAAGCCAAACTCTTTAAGCTTTTCGCTGCGAATAATGTTATCCCCCGCTGTATAAAATTATTATTTGGTTTTTTTAGTTAATGTAATCTTTTATTAGCTCAAATGTGTTTTTTACACCTAATTTATGAGAACGCTCATAACCATGTGAAGCATAAACGCCGGGACCGATTAAGCAATGTTTTATATCATGTCCTGCGTTTAGCGCAACATCTGCATCAGAGCCATAGAAAGGATAAACATCAACTGCATAGTCAATATTATTATCTTTTGCGGTTTTTATTAGTGCTGTTGTAACTTCATAATTAGATGGACCATGGCTGTCTTTTGCACAGATCGATACTTTTTTCTCATCACATTCAAGATAGTCACCAACACAACCCATGTCTACTCCAAGAATTTCTGTAACACAATTTGGAATTGATGAAGCACCGCCGTGCCCAACCTCCTCGTATACGGTAATGTGAATGTATACCTTACGATCAGGAATAATTTTTTCATCTTTTAAATATTTTGCATATCCTAGCAATATAGCCACACTTAGCTTGTCATCTAAAAATCGGCTTTTTATATATCCATTTGGGGTTATTGTTGTTTTGGGGTCAAAACAAACATAGTCTCCAACATTAATTCCAAGTTTTTGAGTATCTTCTTTTGACTTTACATCTTCATCAATAACAATTTCCATAGTATCAAATGTTCTATCTTGAGTTGAATACTCTTTATTTACGTGAACAGAAGCGCTGTCCATTTGAAGAGTTCCGCTAAAAGTTCCACCAAAACGTCCTACAATTGTACAGTTTTCAGCCTCGGTATTTTGTGCTTGTAATCCACCAATTGGGGAAATTCTGAGTCTTCCGTTTGACTTTATTTCTTTTACCATACCGCCTAGTGTATCTACATGGGCAGTCATTAGTAATGCGCTACTTTCATCTTTTCCGCCTAAATCACAGATTACCCCACCTTTTGTTGTAAGAACAGGAGAATAACCCATTTCAGTTAACGTATTTACTACATGCTCACTTACCTCTTTTGTAAATCCTGATGGAGAATTAATTGCTGTAAGCTTTTTAAGCTTTTCAATTATATAATTTGTATAATCCATTATTACACCTCACGTTAATTTTTTGTTCTTATTTTACCACATACAAATAAACTTATCTATAAAAATGAAAAGCAATTAGTTTTATTAAACTAATCTCTCAGCTTGTAAGGAGGAATTTTAATTGATTGCATTTATTACTACACCAGAAATGGTAACTATGTTAACACAAAACATAGACGAAACATATGAATTAGTACCGGATATGATGGATATTAGAGCTGTGGTAAGCAGATTTAAGAATATCCGTCACTATTCCAACATTATTATTGATTTAAATGTACTAGAGAACAGTGACGATGAAATCACATCACAATTGTACTTATTAAAAGCTATGAATGACACTAATATTATTATCATAGCTCAAGGAAAATCACATGGTAATACCCTATTAAGCGAGCTCGTTAAAAATGGTTTTTACAACTTTGTTTTGTCATATGATGAAAAACATATGCTACAGGAATTTAATGAGTGTTTAAATCATATATGCTTTGATAAGGTAAAACAATATGTTATTGAGGAACCGCAGCAACAGAAAAAAGGAATATTCACTAAAAAGAAAACCACACCAGTTGTAAAACAAGTTACTACAATTGGCGTGGTTGGGGTTTTACCTCGAATTGGCACAACTACACAAGCTATTAGAATAGTTAAATCACTCATTAACAGTAATATTCATTCGTGTTATGTTGAGCGTAACCAAAGTAATCATATTTCTTTTATCAGTAACGTGTTCTCAGAAGCTTGCGAGGAACAGCCTGGTTTAGTAACATATAAAAATGTTCCTATGTATTACGAAGATCCTACTAATTCTGATTCATATGAATATATCATTTATGATTATGGCGCAGTTTCGGAAGAGGTTTTACAAAAGCTATCTACTTGTGATATAAAAATAATTGGTGCCGGCACAACAGCTTGGGAAATGACAGCACTCGCTCCGTTACTTAATCAATATGATAATTCTTTTTATCTTTTCTCATTCACTGACAAAAAAGAGGAACAAGACTTACTTGACTTTATGGAAAGTAACTGGACTTCATCCTTTATCTGTGAGTTTGTTCCGGATATGTTTTCAGATCTATCTGATGACGAAAAAAAAATCTATCATAAGTTAATTCAGACGGCGAAAAAAATTACGCTGATATAGCTAGTATGACTTTGAATAAATAACTTCGCGACATAATGTCGTGAAGTTATTTATTATATTGTAATTACACCACAATTGGGATTTTATAGATTATAAAATAACAATATTTATTAATTGATTTTAGTAAATTTAAGTGTTAAAATGTCCAAGATATCACTTGCAAAATAATTTAATTAAATTTTTGTAAATAATTATTAGGAGAAGATAAAAATGAAAAAAGCAAAAAAGATATTATCACTTGTGTTAGTTTTGTTAATATTGGTGTCTGTAAATAATTCTGTATTTGCTGCAAATGAAACTATAATAACGGAACAGGAATTAAAAAATGCATGTGAAAAATATGCCCAAGTTTGGATTAATGGTATGAAAGAGGATAAGTCTAGCTACTATTCTGTTAAAGAAAGTATTGAAGTTACCGATATTAATGATATGCCATATGGATATTGCGTCGTTATGCAAAAAGATGGAGTTCAAAATGGATATGTGATGGTTAATCCATATAATATTAACAACTATGTATCTGAATATGCTTTAACAGGTGAAGGTTTATATAATTCTATTGAAAAATCCAATGATAAACAAACAAATTCTAATACAAATTTAGTGAGAAATTATTTAACTAAAGGTTTTATAAAGAAACAAAAAAAACTGGTTAAAATTGGTGATTTTGAATATGTAACAGAAAATAATGATATATTTAGTAAATCATATTTAAGTGAACATGGGGAAGTTTCTAAACAAGAATTAAAAAGTGAGTTTAGAAGTTTAAAAGAATCATCCTATACTGACGCTAGTTATGTTAATGTATTTAAAGCAATTATTGATGCAGCTTCTGTTGGAACTCAGTCCTCAGATCGATATGCTGTAAAAGGTTATGATATTAGGCTTTTTGGTAGTAATGATATAAATAGCAGTAGTGGTAAATATAATTGTGGTTGTTTAGCAGCTTCAAATATTATGTATTACTATAAAATGTCCAGAGGAAAAGGTAATCTGCTAGTTGATTCTAATCTATATAGAACATACGAACAATTATGGACTAAAATGAATGTGTATTGGAATTCAAATTCAAAAGAGTATTCGGTTAACGTAGATAACGCTATTAGTGGTATTAAAAGTTATGTAAAATCTAGAGGATATAATTGTATAACAAAAAGAGTAGATAATTGGAATGGTATAAAGCAAGAAATTAATGCCAATAAACCTTTGTACTGGAGATTTACAGCAGCAGAAAATGCGGGTCATGCTGTATATGCTGCTGGATATGTTGCTAATACAAGTGGTAAACAATATATTCGTGTTGCAGATGGATGGAATACATATTATAGATTCTTTAGATATAGTGATGCAACGTACGAAAGTAGATTTGGATATTCAATTTCTGTTAGTTAGGAGCTTAAAAGATGAAAACTAAAAGATTACTTGTAGTTTTAGTTTTATTGTTAGTTGTGTTAATATGTATATTATATATTATATTTCCAATATTCGCTGGCTATCAATCACTTGAAAATATAGATCAATACTATAAAAAATTCAATCCAAGTAAAATTGATGTTATCTATGTTTCCAATGATAAACAAGGTTCACGTAGTATTGTAGATGAATTTGTAATTAGTCAGTGGAGAGAAGAGTTAAGTAATCTAAAATTTAAAAAATCTCACTTGCAAATTAGGAACAAACTACAATATAAAGATATCAACTCAGTTATTGAAATTCACACCACTGATGGACTTAGTTTTATATATAATATGAATAATATATATAATGGTTTTCAATATAAAACAAATAAAAATATAGATAAGCTTTATAATAATACATATATAGTAGCTAAAAATATATTGAATAAACCTGTTGAATCAGATGGAAATGATTAGAAATAAATAAGTATTAGTTCAACTAACTTATGTAATATGGATAAAAAGCTTTTATTTCTTTAAATAATATTCTAAATATGTTTATAATGTTTAAAATGGAAGATAGTTAATAGATAAAAAAGAACTTCACGACATAATGTCGTGAAGTTCTTTTTATACCAAAATTATTAAGGAATGTTACTATAAACAGAAAAGAAAATCAGTCATTAAAACATAAACAAACCTAGTAAAGTACTGTATTTATCATTAATCTATTTGCGCAAAAAGCTTGAAATATTCCCTAAAATATGGTACAATAAATACATAGAAAGAGACAGGAAAGGAGTTAAGACATAATGACAAAAATAAGAGATTTCTTTAAAAATAAACGCAATATTGTAATTGTACTAACCGTTGGAGTAGCAATTATTGTTATAACCACAACTACTATATTGATAAATAAACAAAATAAACCTGTTGCGGCAGCACAAGCTCCTTCATCAGATGAAACATCAAGCGTTACCGTAAATGTTCCAGATATAAAGGATGATACTTCATCTAGTGAGGTAAGTTCTCAAACATCATCTGAAAGCCTTAAAGTAGACGGTGAAGTATCATCCAAAGCAAATACATCATCCGCCAAAATAACGGTATCAGCACCGCCAAAAGCATCATCCACTAGTAAACCTACCCCTCCGCCTCCAAGCAAGCCAAAACCTCCAGTATCATCAACATCGACACCACCCCCAACGCATGAAGTTGAACCAGTTACACCTCCAGTAAATCCCGACCCAAATGGACCTCAGCATGGAGATACGATGAAGTCGTTAATAGATGGTAGAACATTATACTATCATGTTGGACTAGAAAATTGGATAACAGAGCCTATGTGGGAACTTTGGAGCAATTATCCTAATGCAAAAAAAATAATGATTACAGATACTAGATGGGAAGTTGATACGTCATTTTTAACCGAGGGTGAGAAAATTTACAAAAAAAGTAGTGGAACATATGTGATTTGGTGTACTGTTCAAAAATGTTGGATTGTAGAGAAATCATATAACTACAATACACATACAGGCAATGACCACGGACAACCTAGATAATATATAGAGAAGTATGATTGATTTCATACTTCTTTTTTATTCTAAAGAAAGGATAAAATGCATAATGCAAAGATTAAGAAAGTTAATTTTCAGCTTATTTATAGTTATTTTTGTCACTCTACAAGGCATAACCGTATTTGCGTATAATCAACCGAGTGCAAATAGCTATGATTTTGAATGTTCTCATATTGAACTCCTCACTGATACCATACGTGAAGAAAATGTATTTAAAGTTAAGGCAGTATTTAACTACTACGCAGTGAATAACGGTTATTGGTATCAACCGCCAGATATATGGGTAACATGTTCAGATTGTGGCGGTAGTGGTAATAAACAATGTCCTAACTGTGGAGGTAGTGGTGGTACATATCAACCAGTTGATATTCCATGTAATGCACCAGGGCAACCACGTTGTCAATCAAGTTGTGACGGATGGGATTATGAATGTTCTATATGTCATCATATTCAAACATCAGATTGTGGAGAAAGAAATTATTGCGCACACGTGTACACTGCACATCAAATAAGAGTCCGTAAATGTTCTTGTGAAACAGGAGAAACCGAGAACGTATGGTTCCCATGTCCCTCTTGTAATGGCGGTGGAACAATTACTTGCCCTAGTTGTGGTGGAAGTGGAGGACATTATGAAACTCCACCAATGCAATGGATACCACCTACTCGTCCATCAACAGGAACTACTAAAATTGATTTCTTAATTGATGGAAAAGTGCAATGCACCAAAGACGTTGAAATTCAAATAAACAAAGAAAATGTAAGCTCTTCGTGGGAAGTTTGGGGAACAATAAACGTTGAAGCTGAACTAAATGCAGGTGAAAATATAGGCACAAAAAACGTAGAAGCTCGTATCAACTGGGACTATAGAAATAGAGAAATAAATGCAAACAATAATAGCAAAAGTACAAGTATCAATGTAATACCGGCAACTAATTTAAAGATTGAAATGATGGAACCAAACGCACCGTATCGAACCGATACGGATGTTATTACAACATATCGTATCATAAACCAAGATGATATTGGTGCACTCAATATTCGTCCTAAACACAATTTAACAGCAATATTTAAAACCCTCAATTCTACTACGAATGAACTAATTTCAAAAAGTAAGGTTGAGGGCATTGTTATACCTATGCAAGGTACGAATATTGTTTACTTTAAGTGGCACGTACCGAAGGACTATCAAGAAGATAATATCAAACTGCAATGCGAAATTAACACAAGCAAAGGAGTAAATGAAACAAATTATAATGATAATGTTGTCATTGGTACAAATGAGGTACAGAAAACTTTTGTAATGGATACACCCGATACAGTATTTGAAAGTCGCCCTTATTGGTTTAGTCCACCAAATGGAAATGAAAAAGTTGATACATTAGCCAAAACAGAAATTAACAATGCCAGTTGGGAAGTCTGGAAATGGGACAATAAAACTGCTTGGTATAGAAAAGAAACATATGGGTTATCAGTGAACACTGAGCAGAAGATTACTCCTAATGAAAACTGTCCCTCAAAGCAATTGCTAGCTAAAGATATATGGCAAATACGATCGGGATATGGATTCAGCTTAAATGTGCAGACAAGCATGACTTATCATAAAGAAACAAAAATGCCTAGTACTAATGCATTTACTTCAATACAACATGCAAATGCATATTTTCCGGAGTATAAATATAATAACGGTCATGGAAGATATCGAACGCTAGAACAAACAAATCAAAATAAATTTGAATTTTACACCAATGAAAATACCATTACAAATACGGGAACCAAAGACTATAAGCGAGTCCATTTTACACCGCTATGGTACCCTGATGGAGAATACATTATAAAGATATATATATACGATTGTTGGACACCTTTAGGAATGTTGAGCATGACATCCAATACAAATCCAATTCAGATTAAAGGTAATATGTATGACGATTGGTATATAAGTCATTCAAAACAAATACCCTAAATAGCTAGAACTTCAATATTTAATATTAACAGTAAGATCACCTAACGGTAACTTACTGCTTTTTTATTTGCTGAAAGTGAGGTGAGAAATTGAAACAGCAAGGAAAACCAAGTAAGAAAAAATACATATGGATTGTGATTATCCTAATGTTAATCTTACTTTTCATTCTTTTATTATCAAACTGTGGTAATAAAAAGAATGGCACATTAGTGAATTGCCCTACACCAAGCGCAGTTGTGGAAGAAGGTGAAATTGAGCGCAAATCGGTTGAAGAAATTAAGAATGAGTTGCAAACTCAAGTTGATAAAAGCATGATCAGCATGAGGTTTAATGCAACACCATCAAAAGACGCAGACGGTTTTTATAATCTTATGATTGAATGCACAAGTAAAAACACAAACAATTATATTGTCGAGATTACAAAAGCCGATACAGGCGAGCTTTTGTGGAAATCCCCAATGATGAAGCCAAATCATCATATCAAAAAAGCAAAGCTTCAAGCCCAACTACCACCGGGTATTGAAACAAGGTGCAAAGTCATTTATCATGGGTATAACCCTAATACCAATGATTATTTAGGTTTTGTACCTTGGCAAATTACAATGTATTCTTAATATGAAAGGAAAGACAGAAATGAAAAGACATTATTTATTATTAAAAGTACTATGCTTAACACTAGTAGGTTCTATCCTAGTAAGCGGTTCGGTATATGCAGCTGAAACCAAAACAACAATTGATAACCTAGGTAATAACACAGTTGCAATTACAGGAATAGTGGAACCCACTATTGTATCTGCGGATGTTACACTCACTGGAGCGTTCGCAATCAAACCAAATGAAACAGATTTAACAAAGCGTTTTATTTCACCAACAATGAAGGTAGTTAATACATCAGTTGTACCTTTAAAAGTAACTGCCGTATCATTAAAGCATGTAAATGAATCCCCTGCTGTAGTATCTTCAACAAAGTACACAGACGAACAATGGAAAACACTCGGTGTCACGGAAACACAGAAAAATATTGCGTTAGGTTTAATGGGAACAAATATCACACCATTTTGGTTTGCCGATGAAGCAACACAAAAGCCTACCAATTTGCTTGAATTAAAATCGGGTCAAGAACTTGATATGACTTTGCAAGCTAAGCACGGTCTTTCCTGGGCAAAAGGAAAACAACTTGACTATGAATTAGTATTCGAACTAGAGATGGTGGAATAATGAAACGGTTTATTATAAACCTTGCATATAGTTTCACGTCTTTGTTAATTGTAGGGGCATTATTACTCAATAATGTCCCTGTAGTAACTGCTAGTACTCCTAATTCGGACTCACTATTAGCTTGTGGCTGGGTGACTGAGTTTGACGATATAAACCATTGGGAAAGATGTATCAATCACTCGGACACAGGTGAGTATAATGGAGTGCAGCATACTGATGGTAAAAGAAACATAACACAACACAGAATGACAGTTGACATTGCAGCTACTTGTAAGAGTGAGGGAAAATGTCATTGTATAGACTGTGGTTATACAAAAATACTACCTAAGCATGAGCATACATTAACCGGCACGTGGTTACCTACTTGGTATTATCATAAAGATAGGCAGTATTGTACGACTTGTAAAGAAAACGTAGCTTTACGCAACTGTACATATGCATGGTATACTTTGCCTGCAACATATCAAAGCGGTGTGGGTAGATGTACTGCCTGCGGAAGAGAGGTAACGATACCTCCTCTAAGTACTACATGTCCAAGTGGTGGTCAGCATGACTTTCACAATCAACAATTCGTTCCTTATGATACAGAAAACTGCGGTCTTACTTGCACAAAGTGTCATAAAATAATTAAAATCCAAGAGCACAATCATAGTGAGGGTTGTCGTTTTTGCGGTGGTTGGAATACAAATGGAACCGTTAAAATTCTTGCTAAAGAGAATGGTGACGGAAAAACGCCAAGAATTAAAGTCGGTATATGGACTAGCCCTGCATATGGATGTGTGAATGGTTCTACCAGTGAGACACAGTTTTACGGGTATAACAAAAATGGCGAACTTCCGTATTTATTACCAAATCAAAACGTAACCTTTTATAACGGTTACGGTGAGATATGGATACAAGCTCAAGATGTTGACGTGTGGGGTAAATTATTTGTTTACTCTAGTCCACAAGGTAAATACGGAAGAAGTGGTTTTTACGCAAACACAGGAGAGCAATTTATAGACGATACACCACCAAGTTTTGTTAGTTACAAAGTAACACAAAAGAATTCTGCAAATAGTTGGTCAAATATCGGAACAGCAACCGTTACTGTTAAAGACATGCAGTCGGGAGATTGTCAAATGTCTGTATATGACGGCGCTAGATGTTTGAAAGATTGGACACCAATGACAAAAACAGGAGATACTTATACAGGTTCACTTGACTTTTATGGTGATTTTACAACATCGAGAGATATACTCGTCAAAGTAAAAGATAAGAACAATAATAGAAACGGTGTACCATTAAGAGTTACAAACATAGAAAACGTAGCCCCTAGCCTAAATCTCAGTGTAAAGGATATAGGCGTTGAAACTGCAACTATTGTTGCCGATGCTAATGACGGTACCGGTTCTGGCGTTAACAGAATAAGGCTCCCGGATGGTACATTTATTAGAGGTAATCATGCTGAATATAAAATAAGCAAAAATAATACTTATACTTTTCGTGTCGAGGACAATATCGGAAATGCAAGGACGAAAGTTATAACAGTAAATGATGTAATTGATTATATATCAGCTGATGTTACTTATACACCTTTTGTCATTTCCTCTGAAAAAGTCCAACCTGGATTGCTAACATTGCTAAACACTAGTGATGTGCCTATAAAGTTAACACTGAAAAGCGTAGTGGTACACACCACCGGAATTAAATTAGTTGACCCATACTATTTTACAGATGAGCAATGGCTATCTTTAGGAATGTTTGAAAGTAGTCAGTATTTTTCAATTGGCTTACAAGATAATCAAAACACGCAATGGCTATATAGCCGGAATGCGTTCAATATTTATTTGAAGCCAAAAGAAATGAAAAAA
Source organism: Paludicola sp. MB14-C6 (assembly GCF_030908625.1). Classification (GTDB taxonomy): domain Bacteria; phylum Bacillota; class Clostridia; order Oscillospirales; family Ruminococcaceae; genus Paludihabitans. The sequence continues at coordinate 1,358,626 of NZ_CP133133.1, forward strand.
TACAATGTGATTACCAAGAGTGGACGCTCATTTAAAGAACAAAAAACCATCGATATGGAGTTTCATTTTGATATAACAAAAGGTTAGTAAAGAGGTAAGAATAATATCTTACCTCCTTTTTATTTCAATAATTACGAAAGAAGAGGTTTATTTTATGAATAACAAAGTAAAAAAATACGTTGATGAAAAGTGTATAAAAGCACAACAATGGCTAGTTGAACAAGCACAAGAAACGAAAGAATTACTTCAAAACAAAGATGGTATATCACATACTACTGAAGTTCTTTTATGGTCCGCAGGCGCAGCTGCTGTTGTCTTAGTAGCAATTGGTTTATTCGTAGTATTGTTAAAGACCGATGTCTTCCCCAAATTGGGTACAAAACTACAAGAAATATTCAACTTTAAATAATATGTTAGTAATGATTCAAACAATATTTTTTATCGCAATCCTTGTTTATGCTTCAATCATAGACATTAAAGCACAAACTGTACCAACACATATATATATTCTTCTTTTGATAGTGGGCTTGATTAACATAGGCCCACTATCTTTTTTAGGAGCAGTATTTACTTTTCTCCCCCTGTTTATTGTAGCTTTTTCTACAAATGAATTAGGTGGTGGCGATGTGAAACTTGGTACAATGTGTGGCTTTGTTTTGCAAGGAGTATATGGCATTATAGGTACAATGATTGGTGTAATATTTGCACTTATTATCATTAGTTTATCCAGGACTATTCGCCACGAAAAGGTTAATGCTCCGTTTCCATTAGTTCCTTATTTAAGCACAGGCTATATTACTATTTTATTATTAAAAATATTAGTGAGGTAAATAAAATGAAATTTCTTAAGAACAGACTTGTAATTGTGGTTGTATGTATTTTAGTGGCCATAGGATTTCTAACACTAAATAACATTAACATAAAATCACACAACAAAACAACTGAAGTGGTATCCGTTGTAGGCAGCATTAAAAAAGGTGATAAAATCACAAAAGACAAAGTTAAAGCTATCCAAGTTGGCGGTTATGGTGTGTCTACAAACTTTGTAAAAGATACAAAAAGTGTTATAGATCAGTATGCTTTAGCTGATTTTGCGCAAGGAGACTATATATTAAAAGATAAAGTTGCCAATAAGCTGCCAACATCGGATGAAAAGCTTATAAAACTTGATGGTTCACGTGTTGCAATATCAGTAAATCTGAAAGATTTTGCACGTGGTTTATCCGATAAAATTATTTCTGGCGATATCGTTTCTTGTATTATCACTACAGAAAAAGGAACACAAATTCCACCAGAATTAAATTATGTAGAAGTGTTAACTACAACAACAAAATCCGGTGTCGATAAAGAAAAAGCTTCTGATAAAGAAGAGGATAATTTAGCAACTGCTACACTTCTTGCTACACCGGCTCAAGCGCAGTTACTCGCTGATTATGATAAGAATGCGGAACTGCATCTAGCTTTAGTTTATCGTGGAGATGAGAAAACTGCTAAAACATTCTTAGACAAACAAAATCAATTTTTATCTAATAAATAGGGAGGCGCTCTTATGGCACAACTCATAACTGTAACCGGTAATACAGGTAAAACGCTTTTTTCCTTTTTACTTGCTACTAAATTGGCCAATAAAGATAAAAGAGTGATTATTATTTCTACGGATAGCAATGCACCTTCATTTCTTTATGCAATGCCGGTTGAGAAAAAGGCAGAAGCAAAATCACTTGGGAAAGTACTATCTTTGCCTATTATTAGTCCACATCAAATTCTAGAAAATATGATATCCTTCTCTTGTTCAGAAAATATAGGATGCATTTGTTATAACGTAAATGAAAGCAATAACTCGTATCCCGATATTTTAGAAAGCAATCTTGATACATTCTTTAACCATTTGAATAGTCTAGTTGATTATATTATCGTTGATACTGAAACCAGGCAAAACATAATTGATCAATATTGCATTCATCGTTGTGAAAGTGAAATATGTATTGCATCTGCAGATCTAAAAGGTTTAGCATATCGACAACGATATGACAATGATAAAACTATACATGTTCTATATCATTGTAGTCCATACAACCCATTTGAAGATATACAACGTACTTATTCCAAACAAGTAAAGTACATACTTCCTTATTGCAAACAATTTGGATATATTTTTAACGGTGGACACTTCGATGACATTGTTAATATACCCAAAGCCTATGACAAGACGCTTAATAAGCTAATTAAAGAGGTAATTTCGAATGAGTAATATCTTAGAAATACAAAAGCACATTAAAAGGACCTTGCCTGTAAGTTATGAAATGTTGATGCAAGAATTACAATTAAAAATCGTTCATGATTTATGGCAAGTACATCAGCAAAACATTTCGGCTTTGGATCGTAAAGATAAAGTTATGAATTATCTTATGAAACAGCTTGAGGACCGCAAAACAACGTATGAGGGTTATACTAAACTCGAAATTGCAGAAAAGTTATATAACGATATCGAACAATATTCTGTATTAACACCTTATCTTGATCCTGTTAATGTATCAGTTGAAGGTATTAACATTAACTCATGGAAAGATATTCGTGTTAAATACTTTGGCGGTAAATCTGAAAAAGTTCAAGGCTTTCTAAACCCACAACATGGTATTGATATTATAAAAAGAATGCTTGAAAAAGAAGCGGGAATCACAATTGATAATGCAATACCAACAGCTGAAGCAAGTTTAAACAGTAATATTCGTATTACTGCATTGATTAGTCCAATTGTTCGAGAAGATGTTGGTGTTGTGGCTTATATACGTAAATTGCGTGATAAAGTCTTTAATGATGATGAGTATGTTCAGAATGGATTTGCCACAAAGAAAGTATTGAACTTTATACATACAGCAACGAAACGTGGCGTATCAGCTTTGTTTCTGGGTAAAGTGGATACGGGAAAAACAACGCTAGTTAAACACGCACTTGATTGTTTGCCAGACGATATGCAAGTCATCACAATCGAGAGTGGAGCTCGTGAAATGAATTTAGTGAAATATGATGAACATGGTAATGTTAGAAACAATGTCGTACACTTACTTACTAGAGAGCACACTGATGAAGAAAAAAACATAACGCAAGAAAAACTTGTTGTAAAAGCATTGCGACTAAATCCTGATATCTTATCTGTGGCTGAAATGCGCGATAGTGCGATACGTTCCTAACTGAAAAGGTTAGGCACTAAACAAAGAACGTAAGTTTCAGTTTAGGAGAACTGATAATCCGATAGGTGGAATGAAGGAGTAACGCCCTGAAACGCCTACCTTAATACTCCGACTGGCTCTGCTCAAAAGGCAGATGTTCAGAAGCTCGGTGAAGTCGGCAGAGAGTAACCCAAACAGAATATTACTATTGCTGTGGAAAGCTGTCCGGAGGCGGATAGTGTTACCTATATGCCGGAGGTCTATAAAATATCTATGGTGAGTATGCACAATGAATTGTGCCGACGAACTTGCGAGTTAAGAAGTCAAGAGCATTAATGCACAGAAATGTGTAGTCCCGTCAAGGGGTCAGTGAGGTATAGTAAGATTCGTCTCTATGAAACACCTTAAAGTGTTATAGGCACTTTCAAGCTGACTGGCTTAAAGCAAGCACCTAAGGATATATGTAAAGATAGGGTTATTGGAACGTAGGAAGTTGCATAACGTTTGCAAAAGCGGTGATGACGAAGAACAATAAGCATCTTTAATTGCAGCGAAAGTAGTGGCACGACTGTTGAAGCTTTTGTAATGAAAGTAGAGGAACAGCCACGAGTCAAATAATATTTATAAATATGAAATGTAAACAAATTCAGCTTCGAGTATGACAAAGAAAAACAAACCTGAAAGGGGGCGTTGCCTGAGTTGATTTCGGAGAAACAGAAGAACCAGAAAAAGTTAAGGTATATTGAATATTATGACTTAACTGAAACCTTTGATAAACTGTATGCTGATAGTCAGAACAATAAAGTTTTCACCGATTTATATAAAATTATCATAAGTGATGAGAACATCAAGTTGGCTTACAGAAATATCAAAAGAAACAAAGGCAGTACAACAGCTGGAGTAGATAAAAAGAATATCCTTGATTTAGAAAAATTACCGCAGGATAAATTTATTGCTTCGGTTAAGAAAAAGTTAGCATATTACAAACCCAAACCTGTTAAACGTGTTGAAATTCCTAAGCCCAATGGCAAAAAACGACCACTCGGAATTCCTGCAATTTGGGACAGAGTGGTCCAGCAGTGTATATTACAAGTGCTTGAGCCGATTTGTGAAGCGAAATTCTTTGAAAGAAGTAATGGCTTTAGACCGAATAGGTCAGCGGAAAATGCCATTGCACAATGCTACCGTATGATACAAAAGCAAAATCTGCATTTTGTTGTGGATATTGATATTAAAGGATTTTTTGATAATGTCAATCACAGCAAGTTGAAAAAGCAGATGTGGAAAATGGGAATTCGGGATAAAAAACTGCTCTGTATCATATCGGAAATGTTAAAAGCTCCAATAGTTATGCCTGACGGAAGAGTGGAATATCCAACAAAAGGTACTCCGCAAGGCGGAATTTTGTCGCCACTTTTATCAAACATTGTTTTGAATGAACTTGATTGGTGGATAGCAAGTCAATGGGAGTGCATTCCAACACATTATCCGTTTAAAACAAGAATAAGGGAAAACGGAGCGATTGACAGAAGCCCAATAGTCAGAGCGTTATATACAACACGTCTGAAAGTAATGTATATTGTCAGATATGCAGATGACTTCAAGTTATTTTGCCGTAATCGAAACGACGCGGAAAAGGTATTTGTTGCTGTAAAAGAGTGGCTAGTTGAAAGGTTGAATCTTGAAATCAGCGAGGACAAGTCTAAAATTATAAATCTTAAAAAGAAGTATTCTGAATTCTTGGGATTTAAGATTAAGGCTGTTAAGAAAGGTTCGTCCTATGTCGTGCGGTCGCATATGTCAGACAAGGCTATAAAGTGTGCGAGTGAAAAACTCATGAAGCAAATTTTGTATATGGAAACCCCGAAGAATAAAAAACAAGGCGGTCTTACGATTCACTTGTATAATTCTAAAGTTTGGGGCATTCATAATTACTATCAATATGCCACACACATTAGCCAAGACTGCAACAGAATAGCTAGAAAAATTCAACTGAAGCTTAACAACAGAATGGGTGAGCGAATTTCAAAGAAAGGTACTTTGGGAAAAGGATATATCCGAGATAAATATGGTGGAAGTAAACAGCTTCGGTTTGTTGATGATAAGCCACTTTGTCCTATAGGCTATATTCGAACCAAGAATCCTTTTTATAAGAAGAAATCAATATGTAAATATACACCTGATGGTAGGGAAGAAATCCATAAAAGTCTAAAAATCAATATGGAGATACTGCTTAAGCTTATGAAAGCTAAAAAATTAAGTGAAAGTATTGAATTTATGGATAACCGAATTTCTCTATATGCCTCTCAATGGGGCAAATGCGGAGTTACTGGACAAGTTTTGGAATATGATGAAATACATTGTCATCATATTGTTCCGCGAAAGCTTGGCGGAACAGACAGGTATTCAAACCTGATTATACTTCATAAAGATGTTCACACTCTCATTCACTCCACCAGACAGGAAACAATTTTCGTGTATTTGAATCTTATTAAACCTAATAGTAATATGCTGGAGAAAATTAATAAACTGCGTTTGAGTGCTAATTTAGCACAAATCTAATGGAAAAAACTTTGTTTCTCGAAATGTTTAAGTTTACATTATTCTAATGGAAAATATTATTGATGGAGCGCCGTATGACGGGAAACTGTCACGTACGGTGTGGAGCGGGGGAAAACTTGGAGATGGTATCAAAGAGTTACCTATCGCTATTCGAAGCTTATGCCGCAATCGAAGCTAGTAATTCCGGTCATACTGTTGTATCTACTGCTCATGCAGGCAGCGTAAAAGCCGGGCATAAACGGATAGCGAACTTAAGCCGTAAGAAATACGCAACTGATTATCATTCCGCTCTCATCGATGCTTGTGAGGCATTCCCTCTTGGCGTGTTTATTCATACTACAGAAGATAACGTTCGTAGGATTATGAACATTTCCGAATGCTATGTAGATGGCAACGATGAAATTCATTATAACACCATATGGCAGTATCAAGTACAAGAAAACATTGTTAAGGAAGATGGCTCGATACAAGTAATTGGTAAGTACGTTCAAGTAAATAACCCATCTGATAATTTAATTGAAATAATGAAATTGTATGGTGTTACTAAACAAGAATTGCAATTATTACACAAGGAGGCTTAAGCAATGAATCATTTTTTACTTGGTTTCAGCTTTATATTTACCGTAGCTGCTATTCTGATTTTCTTTAAGGTTAATAGTAAAACAATTCAAGATAGCATAAGTTTTTCGAAGAAGAAAACTTTAAAGCAACTCACCATTAAGAAAAAGCAAAGTAGAATATCAAATTTTACAAAAAGTATCTATACAGCGCTAAAGGCTACTGGACAGCTCAGTAGCCTTTATTATATAATTCTTTTCAGCTTTTTACTCATTATATTTGGTATCTTTTCCGGTATCAGTTTTGATAATATCTTTTTAGCACCCGTACTCGGTATTGCACTAGCTTCTTTACCTTTTATCTACGTAAGAATACAATACGTTGAGTACAAAGCCTTATTACTTGATGAGATGGAAACAGGTTTATCTGTTATTACATCTTCATACGAACGTTGTGAGAACATTCCTACCGCTTTTAAAGAAAATATAGACTTAATACAAGCACCATTGCATGATGTTTTTGAACGCTTTATCTACGCAGTCGATCATAATGTAAATGTGATTTCAGCCATTGATATTATGAAGAGTGAAATAAATCATCCTATTTTTCTTGAATGGTGCGACAACTTAAAACGTTGCAGCGTGGATAGATCTTTAAAAGCTACGCTTCGACCAACGGTAGATAGAATCACTGATATAAAAGTGGCAACATCTGAAGCTAAAAATATATTATTTGAAGCAAATAATGAGTTCCGTGCTGTTTCTATTCTCTCTTTAATATTTGTTTTCTTAACATATTATCTTGTACCTAAAACATTTAATATGCAGGGTAAAATACCGGGATTAGATTTGTATCTTGCAATAGATATTCTAATGCTGTTTTTCTTTTCTATTCGTGCATTACTACTTACAAAAGACGTTGATTTTGATATCTAATCTAGGAAGGAGCAACCATGTATTTCTTAAATTTTATTGTAAGTATTCTTATTGGTGTATGCCTTTATACGGTACTTGCTATTATTCTAAAAATACCATCATTTTCTGTTTCCGGTGACATTGGAAAGCGTGGAAAAACTACAGAATCCAAAAAACCAATCAATGCTTTCATCAAGACTTTATCATTACCACTAGCTAAATATATGCCGGTTAGTATTATGAAAGAAACCAAACTAAAAAGGATATTACAGTCAAATGGTACTACAGAAACAGCAAAGCAATTCGTTTCTCGTCTAGTTGTAACATTTATACTTATTGCATTATTAGCAATTCCACTTTATTTTATATGGTCTTGGTTATCTATCCTACCTTTGATTGCTGCAGTTATAACGGTTGTCATTATCTATAGTGAAACAAAGGACAAAGCTATCAATCGGACAATTGAAATAGAAAAGGAACTGCCACGTTTTATTCAGACGTATACGGAAAGTGCAAAAACAAATCGTAATGTAATTGATATTATAGAATCTTACCGACTTAACTTTAAAACGGAGCTTACAAATGAATTAGCTATTACAGTAGCAGATATGCGAACCGGTTCTCCGGAACTTGCTTTGCAACGATTAGAAGCAAGAATCAACAGTCCTTTAATGTCAGAACTCATTAGGGCTATTCTCGCCAATATGCGTGGTGAAAATATGCAGGCTTGTTTTGATGCACTTGTTATTAAAGTCAAAAAAACATGGCAGCAGCAATTAACGACTCAAGCATTAAAAATAAAGCCTAAAATAGCGGCCATGTCAATCGTACGGGCCATATGGTCTATCGTAATACTAATCGTTGTAGTCTTAACTGCTATCAAACTATTAAGCAGTCAAGGAGGCTTACTATGAACAAAGTAAGGTCTTTATTCCAATCAAAAGAAGGAATCAGTCAGACGATTGGTGTTATGTTTTTAGTCATTGCAGTAGCCTTGTTAATTACTTGCATTATTGGTGTTCTAGGTGCTGCACATGAAATATCTGTCATGGATAATTATGCGGTAGAAATGACAAAAAAGATTGGAGAAGTTGGAAAGTGTTCAGATACTGAAATAGATAAAAAGTATAACGATTTAAAAGCTGCAACCGGTCTATCTCCTACAATGACTATTTCTGCACCAGACGGCTATTTCAACTCCATTTGCAAAACGGTACAATATGGAGACCAAATTATAGTTAAGCTTGAGATGAACATTAAAATGCTTGGCTTTAGTGACTACAATATTACGTTTCCGTTTTCAATAGAAAAGTCTACACAATCAGAGCAGTACTGGAAGTAGGTGTATACTGTGAAAAAAACAATTCAAATTCTAAAAAGCAACAAAGGAAATGCGCTGATTATGACTATTTTCGCTATTTTGGTAATTGCTCTACTTTCTTATCCAATTTATGAATTTGCCCAATCATCAATTGTTATTCGTCATATACGAGAACAAGCACAGCTGACCTTAGATACCTATACAATTACGGAAGGTAAAGAGGTCGTTCATTCTATAAAAAGCGGTCATGATTACACTTCAATCATCAACAAGCAGCTGTTCTTAGATAATTACGTAAAAGCTTTAAAAGCGAATCCAAACCTCAAAGCATATTCTAATGAGCAGCTTTATTTTGATATATCTGATATGAATGTTGCTTTTATTTATAAGGATGATCTGAAAACTTATGTATCTTTTACCGTTCATATGCCTTTGTATTTATGTGGTCAAAAGTTGTTAACCAGAGATATTCCATTATCACTTCAAAGTAGATATAACTTAAAATATTAAAAGGAGGAGCGCTATGCCATCATCAAAGCCAAGAACAAGAGAAAATTTTCCGAATCAAAAAATTACAGTTGGTAGTAAGGTACGACCATTTATTTTTGATTGGATTGATAAAGAAATACTTTGGAAAATACGTGAAAAATCCAATTCGGGTGTCATTAGCCAGGCACTTGAATTTGCTTACTCAAATGAAGAAGCTTTTATTCAATTCTGTACGCAATCAAAGGATAAAGTCAAATAAAGGGGATATAGTTTTGTCTATGCTTAACGATAAACCAAACATTATACTAAGTGATATACATAACCCGGAAGAAGCTTTGCTTTTTATCAATAAGCTTTCAGACTATCAACTTAGTAATTTTTCTGATTTTTCAGATGCAACCATACTTGAATGTATTGCTGAAATATCAAAGTACAGTCTAACAACGATACGGAAGAGGAAATATGTTTAATCATACAAAAGCAGATGAGTGAAATCAATCATTCATCTGCTTATTTATTTTATGAAAGGATGGTTTAAATGCAAGGATTTATAAAAGTAAGTAATCGAATATTTGATTACAATTTATCCTCAAAAGCTATTTACATATATGTGTACTTATCTTCAAAAGTTAATTGTTTGCAATATACGAATGCTACATATGAAGACATATCCTGTGCTTGTAATATGGACACCAAAACTGCTAAAACAGGAATTGATGAATTGATTAACAAAGGTTTAGTAACAAAGCAAAATAGGTTTAATTCTCGTGGCTATTTAGCTAACAGATACTATATTAAGAACTTGATAACGAATAATTTACAATGGTTTAAAGTAGATCGTGCTGTGTTTAAGACGAATATAAAAGCAACCGATTTTGTGGTGTTTTGTTTTATCAGTAAATGCATGTGTTCTAAAAAGCAAGAAGCATTTCCTTCCCTTTCTGCTATTTCGTTAGGTACCGGAATAAGTCGTGGTCGTGTTTCCCAAGCTGTACAATATCTTCGCCACTTTACGTTTATTAACCGCATAAGACGTCGCTATAAGCACACTTTAGCATTCAGGCACAATAGATATATGCACTTTAAATGCAACGTAAAAAAGGGCAAAAAAAGAGCCTATACATGGACCGTACAGGCAAAATATCCAAATTACAGTTATATATTACCATATGTTGTTTTGAAAATCAATACTTTTATGTTGAATTGAGGTGGTACGGAATTTCCCCAACAAGTATTAGACGCACATACTATTACTAATAAGATAAAAAAACAATATACGTATTAATTAATTTAATAGTATAATCGGATTTTTGAGAAAGTCCAAACAAAGTGCGGAAGCCTTTAGTGATAACATGTTATAATAATATCCATCACAATAAAAGGAGACTTAAAACAATGGACATCAAAGAAAATACATCGGAAACAACGCTATACGATTGGCTAGACAAATGGCTATTAGTATATAGTAAACACAGGGTAAAGCAAGCTACTTTTGACTGTTATTCAGCTGCAATAGGGTGGGTAAAAGTATGTATTGAAAATAAACCGCTTAACTTAATAACTGAGCTTGATATTCAATCTGGGTTAAATATACTAAGTGATCTTGGTTATTCAAAGTCTACTATAAAAAAAGCACAAATTGTTTTAAACCAAGCATTTAATAAAGCAATTAGAAATTATCAGCTAACTCGAGTTACAGAAAACCCGGTTGTTGGTACATATATTCCTATTGAGGCTGGAGAAAAAGATGTTTTACCTTTAACAAGAGAAGAACAATCAATTATTGAAATCGCTTGTTATGAAGTTTTACATGGATTGTTAATGCTGTTTTTATTATACACTGGCCTACGACGTTCTGAATTGTGTAATTTAAAATGGTCCGATTATGATAAAAATAAAAGTTGCATTTATGTACGCAAAAGTAAAACAAAAAAAGGAATTCGAATGGTTCCCTTGCTTCCTCTTTGCGAGCAAATCATTATCACCCAACCTAAAATTAATGAGTATATTTTTAATTCAACAATAAAGCAGCCTATTACAGATAGCGTTCTTAAAAAAACATATATACGAATAAGAAAGAAAACCGGCATTATGACTTTTACAAATCATGTATGCCGGCATTCATTTGCAACCAGATTATTAGAAAATGGTGCTGATCCAAAAGCTATTGCTGAAATATTAGGACATACAAATGTTTCATTTACCATGAATAGATATGCTGCACCAGACTATGATTATTACCGTAATCAGATAATGGTATTGAAAAATATTTTATGATAATGAATTTAACAATTTACCTGTTAGGTTCCGTTTTAGATTCCTAAATTGGTATAATAAAGTAATTAAAAAGAATTTGATTTTAGTATATCTTTTAGGAGTTATACAAATACTTTTTAAATTTACTACATTAAATATAAATTATTCCTAAAAACTATCGTTAAACGGAAAGGATATATTATGAAAATTGGTTATATTAGAGTTAGTACAATATCACAGAATATAGATAGACAAGTTGACGCACTCAGTCAATGCGGATGTGAAAAAATATTTATAGATAAATGCACTGGCACAAAAGCTAATCGTCCACAATTAGAAAAGCTATTTGAGCAACTTAGAAAAAATGATATTGTAATAGTGACGGAGCTTTCTCGATTCGGACGAAGTACAAAAGATTTGATTAACCTTGTTGAACAAGTAGAAAGCCAGGGAGCGCAGTTTATCAGCTTAAAAGAAGATATTGATACTACTTCTGCTATGGGTAAATTCTTTTTTACAATTGTTTGCGCTTTTTCTCAATTACAAAGAGATATAATCGTTCAAAACACGAAAGAAGGATTGAAGGCAGCCCGTGCTAGAGGAAGAAAAGGCGGAAGGCCTAAAGTAGATAGCAAAGCTTTAGATAATGCTGTTAAACTCTATAAAACAAAAACACTTAGCATTAAGGAAATAGAGAATGTAACAGGGATAAGCAAATCAAGTTTATATAAATATTTAAACCAAAAAGAAGTACAGTCTGAATAGGCTGTACTTCTTTTGTTAGGAATATCGCATGCGTAATTGTTCGTTAGGATTATGTTGCGTTATTTCACATTATCTATGTAATGAGCATCTACATCTTATGGACTATGGATTGATAGTTAGCTAAGCTCTACATTCGAAGTTATTTGAGCGTACTTTCAATTAACATCTATTTTATAATCTCCACCAAATAGAGTCATTAAATCTATACCTTTCAAATCCATTACGCTCCAATATGCGTTGTGATGCATAACCATGGATATCCGTTTCTGCAATAATATGTTTTACTTCTTTCTGTGCAAGTCCCCATTTACACATTCCACAAACGCCCTCTGTCATATATCCATTGTGCTCAAACTCATTACCAAGGCCATATCCTATCTCGATTTCCCCATTTCCATTTGGCAATCCTTTAAATGCAGCAGAGCCTACTGCGATTCTATCAGACTTTCTTATCAATAGCCAAAATGCATTGTACAAACAACTCTCTGAATTATTTGAAATAACTCTAATCTGTTTATCCAAATATTCAAGAATAAATCCCTCTAACGCTTCACCCTTATATACACAATCCAATTCCTTTTCAAGCATATTAAGATTATCTTTTAATAATTTTAATCGTTCTAAAGAAAGTGGCACAAGCTCAAGTCTTTCTGTTTCCAGTACCATAATTACCTCCCTTACTATTAGTCGCAATAGTTATTGATTTTTATTAATCATAAATACAAAAATCTTATTATTCGATGTAATTGCTGTCTGTCTTAAACATAATGTGCAGTATGAAAGACAGTTCAATCCGTTATAGTTGCCTTAACAATTAAATCATTTAGTACTACTTTTTCATTTTCTAAACTTTTGTCAGTAGCACTGAGTAAAGTGGTCAAGTGGCTGATGACATGCTCAATCTGGCTTTGGATATTCTGTACTTGCGTTTGGGATTGATTAATTTTATTTAATACCGCCCAATCTGCCAACAAACCGTCAAAAAAATAGTCCGCAAAGCATAGAAATCCATCAATGCTAATCTGCATATCCGTGTGAATCGTCACATCAGTTAGCTCGGTTTTAAAACGGCGCAACTGTACCTGCAAATACTCGACCTGTTGCTGTGCTTCATCCAGATGGCTGTGCTTTGCCATATCCGACAGCAGCCCGCCCCCCATCAAATCCAAAGCGCCCCAGTCTTCTGCACTGTCAAGGCTGGATAGAATACTATTGCTGGTCTCAAGCGCTGCCTGACCGGCTTCAAGCGCCTCACGGATTTCTTTAACCTGTTTCTCAAGGTAGGAGATACGTTCCTCAGCTCTAAGGATTTTCTCAGCAGCTTGAGTCCCGATGGATTTAATAGCCTTCAGCTTATCCATCATCGCTTGCGCGTATTGCTGCTCACATTCATGCAATTCACGCAGCTCTGCCTCGCAGAATTTAATATCTTCATTTACCGCAGAAAGTTCACGTGAAACGACATCATACTTAACGCTAGCAGCATAGGCTTCTTCACGCTCTATATCCAACTTTTCCTCTCTCTTGCCAATGACGTTATAGAAGAAAGCGGTTAAACTATGACCTTCCAGACGGTCAACATCAACTTGCTCATCCAATTTGTCTTTTCTAAGGGCATCGGCTTTGATGTTCAACGTCTCACGTTGAGTGTATAATTCCTTTAGTTTTGACTCATTGTGCTTTTTTTGTACAACTTGTCTTCGAAAAAACGATATTTTTTCATCATAATATGCCATAACAGGAACTCCTCTCAATTTTATACAACTAATTATTTCTCTTTCATAGCCTATATATGACTTTTTATTGTTAAGAGCGTTCAGCCGTCTATTTAATTAAAATCAACTTGCATGTCGAAATTAGAATTAAGAAAGCTATCTATTCACTTTAAACATAATAGGAAGTTCAGAACTTACTTAAAGCGTACACGCTTCATGGAAATTGTTACCTAAATGTGTTAAGTTAATAAAAGAGTAAATTTCCCCACCACCGATTGATCTCATTGGTGATATACATCCTATTCTGGCTAAGTCAATTAAAGCCATTTCTATATCTTTGTTACTTAAGCGAGGATAATCAGTTTCACTTTTACCTTCAGTTATAACTTCCATATTATCCGGAAGCAAATAGGTTACAAGAAACTTATGCTGGTTTTCGTTAAAAGGGATGCTATATATTTTATCAATTATTTTCGCTTCTAAAGGAGAAAGCCGTTCAAGAATATCAATATAAACTCTTCTAAGTTCTATACCTTTGTTGCTTATAGCATTTACAAGGAGCTTTGCCCAAAGATCTTGTAGTTCATCGTCGTCTTCTAGTGAAGCTCCTTGTAGTAATGGGACTGCAAATTTTAACGGAATAGGATTAATTACTTCTGTTATACCGCATTTTTTCATGAACTCTGTCGCGCGACACATTAATCTAACTTGTCTTTCCCATCTTGCATATTTTAACTTATCTTCAAAAATACCGATTCCTTGTTCAAGGCTCCCTTTTATTAGAGGGGCAATAAAAGTTCCAACCTTGTCAGCAACGTCAATACCTTTTCCTATGGCTTTAGCAGTTTCTTCAATAGCCTTTGAATCTTCACTCATACTAATCACTCCCAAAAAGTCAATCTAAAATTTAATAGAGGAATTCTCTATCTTTATGAAGGATTGCTACTTGGGCAAGTTGCCCTTATTGCTACTATTCGCTCATCCAGTATAAACATTAGACGAAATTCACTCTGCCATAGCTATTGCCCATAATCTCACATATTACTAAAATCGGGAACGCCACCAAATCCGCAGCACAAAAACTGATTCATTGTTTTATCGTAGTATTCTGCCTTCCAGTAGTGAGGGTCGTTTACATTTCGGAATACTACTCCTTCAATACTTCTCTGAATGGGCGTCAAAAAAGGCTTTTCCAAAAAGAGCATAATACATCCCGCATAAGGCCAGTCGCCTTTGTAAGTTTCACATATACGATTCCCTGCATTCAATTCCAAAGTGAGTATTTCCTCTAACTTTCCAGTAAATGAGGAGATGATTTTTTCATCATTATTAAGCAAAAGTATTACCTCCTCAAATACACTAAATAGGAATTTTCTTTAGTTGATCTCTGTTATAAACATTAATGCGCAGTTCGTCACTACAGCTAATACTCATATTCTCCACAATAATCAAAACTGTGTCAGTCAACCCGATATATTGTAAATGCTCTTGAAACTGCAATATGTGTCTTTACTTCCTTAACTAACGGAACTTTACAGTTAAGAGAATACTTATTAACTGCATGAGTTATTTTCTCAATAATTTCCTGTGAAGTTGAATTTGCAATATCACTCAATGATTTAAAACCGGATTTACAGTATAAAAACGCCCTTGTGCTTTTTACTCCCGGTAGTAAGTATAGTTCCTTGAAAGCAATAATTTCCTCATCTGTTAATGTTAATCCATCAATCTCCTTAAGCTTTAAATTGTTGATATCATACATAGATAAAAAACATCTGAATAAGTTGATTTCAGTTAGGTTTATCAATCCCGATTGCAACATTACTTCATCAGGTAGCTTCATACATTCTTCTTTTGTAAAGCAATTCTTGCTAATGCACAAATCTATCAGTTTATCCTTAATCAAAATAAGGGGATAGTATCTTTCTAAAACACAATCCCTATTAAGGAGTTCTTTTATAGCTTCAATTCTATAATTAACTTTCATTATGCTCGTCTCCGTATATTTGATTTGGTATTCTGAACAAAATCTAAATAATCTACTATTAAACTTTAAACATTGAATGAACTTACTCTAACTTCGCATTATTAGCTTAATATGAAGCTTTACATGCTTCAAGTTATTGCTATAATGCGTAACTGCATTACTTATTTCGCAAGCCAGGCTCAAATTCATTTTTGCACCATTTAACAAAATTTCCAGAATGGAGCAAATATGTTTTTGCCGTATTCTCTTTCAAATAGCCATTCCGCTCAGCTTCCAAAACTTCTTGCTCATATTGTTCAAATAGTTTTTGAATTGTAATTGTAGTAAAATTTGTTTTCATTAATATTTCTCCAACCTAATAAACATAATGGAAAGTAGAAAGACAGTTCAATCCGTTATAGTTGCCTTAACAATGAAATCATTTAGTACTACTTTTTCATTTTCTAAACTTTTGTCAGTATCACTGAGTAAAGTGGTCAAGTGGCTGATGACATGCTCAATCTGGCTTTGGATATTCTGTACTTGCGTTTGGGATTGATTAATTTTATTTAATACCGCCCAATCTGCAAACAAACCATCAAAAAAATAGTCCGCAAAGCATAGGAATCCATCAATGCTAATCTGCATATCCGTGTGAATCGTCACATCAGTTAGCTCGGTTGTAAAACGGCGCAACTGTACCTGCAAATACTCAACCTGTTCCTGTGCTTCATCCAGATGGCTGTGCTTTGCCATATCCGACAGCAACCCTCCCCCCATCAAATCCCAAGTGCCCCAGCCTTCTGCACTGTCAAGGCTAGATAGAATACTATTGCTGGTCTTAAGCGCTGCCTGACCGGCTCCAAGCGCCTCTCGGATTTCTTTAACCTGTTTCTCAAGGTAGGAGATACGTTCTTCATCTCTAAGGATTTTCTCAGCAGCTTGAGTCCCCATGGATTTAATAGCCTTCAGCTTATCCATCATCGCTTGCGCATATTGCTGCTCACATTCATGCAATTCACGCAGCTCTGCCTCGCAGTATTTAATATCTTCCTCTACCGCTGAAAGTTCACGTGTAACCACATCATACTTAACGCTAGCAGCATAGGCTTCTTCACGCTCTATATCCAACTTTTCCTCTCTCTTGCCAATGACGTTATAGAAGAAAGCGGTTAAACTATGACCTTCCAGACGTTCAACATCGACTTGCTCATCCAATTTGTCTTTTCTAAGGGCATCGACTTTGATGTTCAACGTCTCACGTTGAGTGTATAATTCCTTTAGTTTTGACTCATTGTGCTTTTTTTGTACAACTTGTCTTCGAAAAAACGATATTTTTTCATCATAATATGCCATAACAGGAACTCCTCTCAATTTTATACAACTAATTATTTCTCTTTCATAGCCTATATATGACTTTTTATTGTTAAGAGCGTTCAGCCGTCTATTTAATTAAAATCAACTTGCATGACGAGATTAGAATTAAGAAAGCTATCTATTCACTTTAAACATAATAGGATACTCAATAAAACAATGCCAAGATCTGGTTGGGCTCTTAAAAAACAAATTCTCATCAACAACGATACAATCTATTTCATTCGTTCTATTAAAAATATCAGCACATTTTTTCGAATAGACTGATGATTTTATTAAATTCAGCATCATCTTCACTTATCACTCTATTTGTACCTTTGAGGACCTCCTTTTTAACCATTGTGGCAAGGCGAACCTTCCACCCTTTATCAAGCGATATACCATGAGTTTGAGCAAACGTTTCAATTTGATCGCAGACTGGCGTATCATCGGTCACTACATCATCAAACTCTTCGTCAACTTCTTCTGGCCGTGGTAGAAATCTTGCAATTATACTCGCAATTTTTGATTTAGGGAAAAGATCTTCTATTTCCCCGTTCGGTAAAGCAGTATAATCTGAAACTGATATAATTTTGTCCAAATCAGCGGCGTAAAAGTCTGACTTTAGTTCTGTGGCCATTTTCACTCCTGGCTTGTCACCATCTAATAGCACTGGTGGTTTAATTTCACTGACTCCAGACAGTATTGCAGACGTCGCTTTAACACCCTTAACACCGCCCGTTGGAATAAACACTATTTCTTTCAGGGGCGAAATCTTTCCTTTCGAAATTAATAAATTTTTAAGTGCGGACAGATAGATTTGGTCTGACTCTCCCTCCACTAAGATGGGATTACAATTTATAAGAAGCGTATCTGATACTGACAGGCCCAGCGCTGCATGGGCTGGATATATTGATTGTGGCTGATTTTTTCCTCTCAATCGTTCCGTTGCTCTCAAATCTGGACTTACGACTGTTTTTCCACCTTCATCAATATATACAGATCTCACGCGCTCAAGATGATTCGAATCAACCATAAAGGGAGAATGTGTAGTGTACAACATTTGATTATTGATAGCAAGATTTTCAAAAAACATAAATAAGTCCTTTTGAGCTAATGGATGGAGGGTAACGCCAGGTTCATCCAAGAGTAGTATCGCATTTTGATGATGAAGTTCACTTTCCACCAAGAAAACCAGATAAAAGCTAAAAAACCACTGTAGGCCCGTACTCCTTGATTCAAGTTCAATACGTTCTGGCCTTACTGAATCAGAAACCCAAATTCTAAAGAAATTTCCGTCAGCCTGAAACTCAAATGTATAATTTCCTTGTTTCCACCATTCGTTAAAGGATTTAGTAAAACCTGAAGAGGCTGATGCCAAAAGAATTTCACGTTCTTTTTTCTTATCCGAAATAATTGCAATCTGTTCTTGTGAAAGATTACCATTATCCTCTGTTCCTAGGTTTGTTATTTCTCTTGGATCAAGCTGAACGAACTTAAATAGAGTCTTTAATGTACGCGCCTTAGCAGCCTCTTTAACCCCCAAATCAATTTTTCCTATATTCTGTAATACTTGAGGGAGGTATATTTGAGAGTCAAGATTTCCGTAATTGGAATAATACACATACTTAGGCATATGTATATATACATATGCAACAACATCTTTTGTTTCAGCTAGCGATGGCTTTTTACTTTCAGATGCAATTGCACTAAACTTTTGAATCGCATCAGACATAACTACACATGCTATAGAAGACTTGACATCTTCTTCAAACTTATCCAATTCAGCATAAGCAGCTACTAACGAAGCAGTTGCAATATCTGTGTTATTGAGAATTGTTAATGTCGACTGAATAATGTCAAGAGCCTTTTCTCTCCTATCACTTTCGGCTTTACCAGATGTCTCCTTGGCTGCTTCCAAGGTGACTTTGCATGCCTCTAATATTTCTTTTCCTTTATCAATTTCTGATGATCTACGATCTACTGCAAATGGAAATTCACAATACAGATTCCCATCAAAGTCTTTTGAAACAATAACTTCACAAAGTTCTTCCTCATTATATCTTGAAATTTTTGCAAGATCTTTCTGCTCATTTTGCAAAAGAGAATATTTTGCGTAAATAAATATTGGCTTATGAGTGGCAGATCGATATGTATGATATCTATCCCTTGGTAAATCTGCTTTTAAATCAATTTCGCCCTCATCTGCAGGATTTAATTTCCATAACGGAAGTAAAATGTTCGTTTTCCCTGATTCGTTGGTGCCAATCAAAGCAGTAATTTGCTCGGCATCAACCCAACCACTATCATGCACAGACCTAAATTCAGTAACACGAAAACTTTTTAAGATCATTTTCCATTTCTCCTTTATTGAAATTGTTCTACTTGCGATAATTGTTATGACTTGCTTTTCATTGTAATGTAATCAAATACTGTTTTAATTACGCTGTAAAAATGGGCTATTTTTATATCTAAGAACTTTTGGAAGTTTCCTTTTAGGGCGTACGAATAATTTTGAAAAGATATAATATATAGCAACTATTGTAAATATTTTAATTAATAATTCAATCGGGCTATTCAAGTTATATTTATAAAAATTTATTAATAAGTAAATAATTGTTATAGATGTAGCAGTCAATAATGAAATCACCTGTTTATAAAAGATTGTTCTATTTGTCAAATTTTGAATTTGTAGTTCTTTTTCAAAACCTATAAAATTTCCACTAATTATCGGAATATCTTTGCTGCTATGCAGAATATTAAAGCATAATCCATCTTTCTTATTTAGGTGATCAAATAATATGTAAGCACTTTTTTTATCTTCAGATATATTAATTTGAAAGTTACAATCTTCATTACTAATTTTTAAAATATCTGAACATAAGAGCAAAGAGCCTTTTCCCACCTGCACTTTGAGTAAGTTTGAATTGATAAAATCTTCTTTTCTAATTGCGTCACTTCCACTATTCCATAATGCTATAGACGTCAAGTATAGTTGGTTAATAGGAGTATTTTTATATTTTACTTCAATATCATTAAATGCATTTATATCATCGTATGAAAATACTTTATTGTTTATAAACTGTCCATCAATTTGCTTTTTAAATTTATATTTTTCGGAAAATATCCATGTGATTATTATGGATAATATTATTGATAATACTGAGGACAAAACTGAATCCATTTTTATATAACATCTCCTTGAACTATTACTTTATCAAACTGCTCATTATTGCTAATATTAACTATTGCAATATATAAACATAATGGGAAGGTCAATACATTCCCTCTAAAGAGAGATGGCAAAAACCTTCTTGTTTTTTTGATGTGAAGTGTTCACTTTCACGGCAACCCATGTTTCCAAGTCTGTAAGGTCGTAATGGTCAGTATCATCTACTTCCAACTCTATCCTGAATCCATTTGTTATGGATTCAAAGCAAATATCATTTAATGATATTTGCCTCTTTAGTGGTTCCAGTGTGTCTGCAATTGCAAGGATAAAGCATAGAATATTTTCTTTTGATATTCGACCTTCGCATGTGTGCTTTTTTATCTGATTTTGAGTATCATATCGATCAACATATTCATTAAACGATGTATTCCAAACGTTGTGGACCATTATAGCGTCAGCGGCTTTGGCGTAAGCGTCATAATGCTTATTGGATAAATGTAGTGTTCTATCACTGCATTCATCTTTTATAAGGAAACTCTCACGGCAGTCCGTAGTCCATGTCCGTCTCTTCCAAGATATTTCAAATTGTCTTCTCAACTTGTCATAAAGAAGAAGGCCTCCAATAATCCCATGGTCTATACAGCCTACTCTTCCTTGATAGCACTGAGCCCTTCCTCTTAGATAGAGATCAATCTCTTTTCTGGAAAAGGTCTTAAACTCCCGTTCATGCAGATACTTGATATCCGCAACTTCTTGAATTGCATCGAGACCATCAGACTGTAACATACGAAGCTGCTCACAAGTGCTACTTTTCTCAAAGGCGTAACCAATGTCATGATATAAACATGTCAAAAACCAATAATACTTCAGATTCATGTTCCTTTCATCACTAGGTTCGAGTTTAATTCCAAAGCTTTCGAATAATTTTACTCCGAGAAGAAATGTCGAAATAATATGTGTAGCTCGCGATTTTATGTATCGGCAATTGTCTTCAAGGCGCTGATCTTTAAGACACTGGCTTTTCCCTGCATACTCAAAGTATGATGTAATAAAAGCAAATGCGCTATCATTATTATTCCAAGTACCTTTTATATCGAAGTTCGGATTGGGGTAATATGACCATCTGTTCTTGTCAGATGATAATTCCGTGTATAGGCTTGTTAACGTTTGCACATACATTCCTCCTTAATTACGAACTTAAAAACAACATGATAAATGCTTGTCCATTTAAACATTAAGCGAAGTTAAAGCTATATAATTGGTATTAATATCTGCAATAACACTCAGAATGTGTATGTTTATCTCGGTTTGTTTTCCTTCCAATATTTTTCAAAAGAATCGATGTATTTTCTTAAATCTTCTATACTTGGGATATTTCCATTGATTGCACGTGCTTGATCATGGCACCAAGCAGAACACTCTGTCATTCCACTTTCCAATTCACAATACAATTCTTGCGTAAAAGGTGCTTTTTTGAGTCGTTGTGTTTGCACACAAGGATTATATCTTTGTATTGCATCATTTAATAAAATTTCTTCGACGGCTCTTTCCCAGCTTTCTCTTAAAAGTTCACACCATTCCTTTGCTTTATAATAATACATATCCATATCGCCTTTATTGAATACCGCAACTATACCCTGTAAGTCGTTTTTTAGTTTTCCTGTTCTATCCTTAACAGTCATACCTTGCCAAGGTATAATAGGTGATATATCTCCCGGTTCATTAAAAAAATTTCGAATTGTTACCTGATTAAAATTTATATTTTTTCTCTCTGATTCCGTTTTAATCTCCATAAAAAATGTTATTTCATGTGTAAAAATTACAACTTGTCGGAGCATAGCTTCTTCTATAAGCCTATTCACAATAAGGCTTCTTCTCTTGTGGTCCAAGGAGCACACTGGATCATCTAATACAATACCTGTATTTCTCATATCCATATGTACTTCTGTAAGAAAACATGCAATAGAAATAGCCCTTTGTTCTCCTTCACTTAAAACTTTTCCAGGTGCCACTCCTTTAATCTGCAGTTTTTTTAATGTATGACCGCTACTTCCTCGAGAAGTTATTTCTACATCAAAATCTGCGTTAAGTTTTTTGCACTCTTCCTTGAATTCTTTTAGATAATCCTCGGTTACATACTTTTCAAATAATTCTTTCTGTTTAATCGTAATATTGTTGGTCTTTATTTTACTATTCTCAGCAGTCATATCCCACTTTAATTGTTCTAAATATTTACTTACAATTGGCAAGAGTTCAGTTACCTTGATTTTATCTATGTATTCATTTTCTATGTTTTGACATTCCGAAATACGCTTATTTATACTGTCTTTGTTGAGATCTCTCTTCTTATCCTCAATTTTTTTGATGAGATCTTGAATATTTATTTTTGGAAGTGCGACTACACTAATAGCACTTTCGCTTTCAATATCCTTTATAATTGCATTTTTTATTTGATTTGCAGTCTTAAAAGCTACAGAAATTTGTTCCTCTTCATCTCTATAATTTTCCAACAGCCATTGCTCCTGAACGGATGATTCTACCAGAAATGAGAGTTCCAGATTGTCAAGTCCTTCTCTCGAAAGACGAATTGCTTCCTGCGCAGTTTTCAAATTACTTTCCGCATCACTCTCTAAGTATTTCCAATATTTGAAAATCAAATTTTTCTCTTCTATTTCGTGACCACATAAAGGACAGATGTTATGCTTGGAAATAAGATCATAATATTTTTTTGCAGAACTTATAAACTCTTTCCATTCTTGTGAACCAATAAGTTCAACGTCATCTTTTTCAAATAACGTCGTCCCTACGGTATCATGTAATACTCTGCATTTTTGTAAAAATATGATCTGTTGATTATAAATATCAATATTATCTTTTGATACAGCCGCCGCAAATAAATTGTATTTCTTTATCGCACTTTCTAAAACAATAACAACTTTATCAATCAGCTCTACTTGTTTATTTATATTCAATGAAATAAGATTTGCTTTTTCGCTCTTGATCTTCTCAACGAATACTTCTTCATCTTTTGAAATAGTAAAACTTTTTCTGATTTCATCTATATTTGAATTTGCTGAAAGAGCTTTCATCTGAATTAAAGCTTTTCCCTCGTTGGGGAAGTACTTCAACGTCGGATTTTCTAATTTAACAGATTTTCTCTCATTATTCAGTTTATCTTGAATCGCTAAGCAACCAGACAAAAATAGATCGAAGAACGACAATTCGCTTGGCGCAAAATCTATTGTTGATTCTCGATTCATGTCATCAGATGCACTTTTTGAGTCAAAACTTCTTATTGTCATAAAAGGGTATTTCTCTTTTTCTTCTGGATATTTATACTCCTTCGGAATCCCATCTATACAAAATTGAAAGACTGCTGATATGTCATCTGGTTTATCTAAATAGACATTTGAAAGGATTTCTTGGTCACCTCTCGATACAAACGCGTTGTTTATTAGTCTTGTATAGCCGGATTTTCCACTTCCATTTTCTCCATAGATTATGGTTAATCCGTCTGAAACGTATAATTCAACACCAGATTTCAATCTGTTGACCCCATGTAAATCTTTAACCCCTTGCCACTTTACGACAGGATAGGCATCAGTCTCAAACTTGTATAATTGTATATCATCACCAAAGTATTTTCCTATACTTAATGAATTCTCCACTTTGAAAACGTTATATATTTCATTAAGCTCAACCTCTGTCACATGCTTCTTCTCAATTATCAAATGTCCTAACTTCTGTTGCCACTTAGGTAAAGTTGCTACCCATTTTAATATATCTTCTGTAATCAAATTCCTGCCTCCAATCGATTAAAGCACTATATTAACTATTACTTGTACGATGAACCCTGAATTTCGTCTAATTGCTATTGTATGAACTTACTCCAACTTCGCATTATTCGCCTAATGGATAGTGGGGTATATAAAATTACCCTCTTCGTCATTATACAACATTATCCATTTGCATACAATATACATTTCCATATTTATAGGTTCTTTTTGTATTGTATTAGTGCTTTCAAGCTATTATTGGATATAGCAAAACTCACTCTCTTTACTTGAGAGTGAGTTTATTTATTTTCCTAAAAATCTACTTGAAATATTCTTAGGTATATTAAATTTATGACCTTTTTGATTAAGGGAGTGGAGCTTAAACGAAAGCAAATCATCCGGTACTTCTAACAGTTGAGCAATGTTATTGTAGTCCATACCTTCATATGCAAGGTTAATGACATCGTTATCATCTATTAGCAGCTCTGCGGCGAAGTAGTTTGCTTGGTACTCGGGTTTAGAAGTCATATCGTATAACTGAAAATCTTTCATAGGAGATACTTTTGCAAAGGTTTGGTGAAGCCTATCATGGCCTAACTCATGAGCAATAACAAGTCGTTGTTCTTGTTCTGATAAGTTATCATTTAAGATGATATGACGTTCTCTATTCATCACACAATAGAAGCCCTTAAGGCTATTGAATGGACGATACCCAACGAAGATATTCAATGCTTCAGTTAACTCAAACGGATCTCTTGTCTTATATTGCTTTATCAGTTGATCTACGATATCAGTTATATATTGGCTCACTCAGTTCACCCCTCTCCCTATGAAAGTAATCTTATTTACTTGCGTATTTTTTAGCACGCTCTTTTGATTGAAAATAGATATCAGTAATAGCTTTGAAAAATAAGTCTCTATCTTCTTCATCTAATTCGCCACCTGCAAACAGCCCGCTTGTTTCGGCTATAATTGCATTGGCTTTATTTTTGCCACTCGTTCCGTATTTCTCAGTAGCTTCTTTTACAAACTCATCCTGTTCTGACATTAAGTATGTATTTGACACCTGGAATATTTCACAAATCTTATTTGTAATTTGAGCAGTTTGAGGGTAACGTTCTCCTGCTTCATAGTATTGTACTGTTCTAGTTGTCACACCCAATGCTTTTGCTAGTTCCGTTTGTAACATTTTAGCACTCTTTCTTAACTGTTTTAATTTTTCTGAAAACATCATTGTTATGACTCCTTGCTGTGAAATATAATTCGTCTTTTATATTGACAACGAACGAATATTCGTATATAATTCATAATACACTATAATATGAATTTGTGTTCGTTATTATTATACTTGTGTTCGTTTAATTTGTCAAGGAGTGTTCTGATGGAAAGAATTATTCTTCACGCCGATCTTAACAATTGTTACGCCTCAATTGAGTGTATGCTAAACCCTGCACTAAAAGGAAAAGCTGTTGCTGTCTGTGGCTCACAAGAAGACAGGCATGGTATTGTATTAGCTAAGAATGAATTAGCAAAGAGTTATGGCGTTAAAACAGGAGAAGTAATATGGCAAGCTAAACAGAAGTGCCCAGACTTAACAATTGTGCCACCACACTATTCTGAATATCTTTATTACTCTAGAAAAGTACGAGAAATATATTATCGCTATACTGATATGATAGAGCCATACGGAATAGATGAATGTTGGCTTGATGTAACAGGTAGTACCATGTTATTCGGTAGTGGATATGATATTGCATATCAAATTAAGGAAACGGTTAAATCTGAATTAGGTTTAACCGTATCTGTAGGTGTGTCATTTAATAAGATATTTGCTAAGCTTGGTAGTGATATGAAAAAGCCTGATGCTGTTACTGTAATTGAGAAAGATTCTTTTAAAGAAAAGATATGGGGGTTACCTGCTTGTGAAATGATATTCGTAGGAAGGTCCACCACTTTAAAATTAAAAAAGTATGGTATTAACACTTTAGGTGATTTAGCACAATCTGATCCAGAGTTCTTGAAATTTGTACTTGGCAAGAATGGATATGACCTATGGATTGCTGCTAACGGGTTAGATGTCTCTAGGGTTATGCATACCGATTATCGTGCACCCATTAAAAGTGTAGGGCATGGTATTACTTGTAATGCTGATTTAGAAAATGAAGATGAGGTATGGCAAATATTCTTAGAGTTAGCTGAGGATGTAGGTAAACGATTAAGAGATAATCATCTTGCTGCAAGTGGCGTTCAAATAAGTGTGAAAGATGAAAACCTATATGTAAAACAGTTTCAAGCTCCGCTGCCTTGTTATACGCAAAACTTCCTAGAGTTAGCACAAGCTGCAATCAAGCTATTTAAACAAAACTACAATTGGAACTACAATGTCCGAGCAATAACAATAAGGGCCATCAACCTTGTATCGGATGGCTGCCCTCAGCAATACGGATTCTTTTTTAGCCCTAAAAAACACATCAACGGAGAAAGAATTGATAGAGCTGTTGATGGTATTCGTAACCGATATGGGAAATCTGCTGTTACTGTTGCAACGCTGTTGATGGACATGAAAGTGGCTAGAGACAGGACTCCTGCCATGATGCCGAGTAGTATGTATCGGTGAGGTGAAAGTTAATCTTCCCAAAGCAATTGTTCAAGTTTCTTTATATTTGCCAATCTTTTAGCAGTTTCCCCTTTGTCAATCTCTATTATTATGACATCTCCCTCTAGCGCATCATCAGGCAAAAGACATTTAGGCATATCAACAGTTGTTTTATTATCTAATTCAACTATTGCAAAATTACCTTCAAAACGATCTATGATAACTTGCATATTGACAATCCTCCTTTATGGTTTACAACGGCCACATGGAATGTATCCACTTGCTATTGCTTCATCTCTACTGCTAAATGTCACTTGATTTTGTACTGCCGGTAATGAGCTACAAGTTGGCAAGTGGAATTTCTTTGTGTTTTTGTTGCCTATATAACCCACATTGGTAATTGGTGTATCATCATAATCTTTACCACCAGTAGAACTTGTAATTTTTGAAGATGTAGTTGTTTGGGGTGGTGCATTTTCTTTAATTGATGATGCATTTTTATCAACTGTAATCTTTGCACCATCAGACGTGAAGATAATAGTACCCACTTCATCAGTTCTATAAATACTTATACCTGCTTTATTTAACTTGGTCAAGGTATCAGCGGTTGGATGTCCATAGCTATTGCCTTTGCCCACACTTATTACAGCATATTTTGGTGAAACTTTACTTAAAAAAGCATTAGATGTAGACGAATTACTACCATGATGTCCTACCTTCAAAACATCCGCCTTAACATTAGCAGTTATTTCACTTTCAGATACCGTTTCTGAATCACCGGTTAATAAAAATGAGTTGTTCTTATATGTGAGTTTAAGAACAGCAGAGTAATCATTTAAATCTTTATAAGAGTCCGAATTTGGTGCAACTATATCTATTTTCAAGTCTCCATAATTTATAATTGAAACTCCTGCTTTTGCGGTCTTTATCTTTAACCCTTTTAATTGAATTGTAGTTAATAACGTTTCGTATGTCTTTGTTGTAGTGGTGGCTCTTGGCATATAAATACCGCCAATACCTAGTGACTCTACAACAGTAGCCATTCCACCTATGTGATCAGCATGAGGATGAGTTGCTACTAAATAATTTAATGTACTATAACCTTTGTTTTTAATATAGTTAACTATCTTATTTCCATCCGCATTATTACCTGCATCTATAAGCATAGTCTCTTTATTAGGTAGTTCAATAAAAATGGAATCTCCTTGTCCGACATCAAGAAAATGAGCTTTTAAAGGTTGCAAGGTTGTTATATCTTGCTTAATACTTACAATTCCACTTGATGAAGCTTCTTCACTTGAAACAGCAACATCTGAACTGAGTAAAGTTTGCGAACTGTCAGATTGATTGTTATTCTCCAAATCTGAAGTACAACCTACTGTGGTCACTAATAAGATTGTTAAAAAAAGAGCAAATATTTTTTTCATGATAACACCTTCGTTTATAATATGTTTTTATTATAACATTATTTGTAAATATTTGCAATTGAAAGTAAATATATGATTTAAAAAGACGATAAGGTCATCCCCTACCGTCTTTAACAATGCAATCGTGTGGTGGTTTATCATCTCGAAAACCTTTAAATACTGCTTGATTTAATCCTTTATTTTCTCTTGGCATCCATTGTACTGTGCAAACTAGGCTAGGCTTAAGCCATATCGCATTTTCATTGCCTTGTGGTGTGAAGGTAAAAGGTGAAACGTCTATTGTTTTTCCCTTTTTGATTAAATCATTTTTTCGCACACCTAATGTAACATGACCTTTATATGTTAATTCTCCTTCTTTATTGTATTGCCCTAAAACGATACTTGTCATATTACTTTCTTTTTCAATGTAACCACAGACCACAAAATCATCGTCTAATAGCCATTTAATTTTAACCCAATCATGAGTCCTCTTTCCAAAATAATATCTACTGTCTTTTAATTTAGCTACTATACCCTCAAGCTTTTGGTGTTCAGTTAGTTTATATAAATCAATGCCGTTATATTCGATATATCTTGATATCGCAATTTGCCCATTTTCATTTATAGTTTTAGCAAGTAATTTTTTACGCTCTATCAATGGTAAATCTGTTATATGCCGATCATCTAAATACAAAATATCGTAAGCTATAAAGCACGCTGGGTGTTGTTTATAAGCTAACTCAATCTTAAACTTATTCGACATTAATGTACGCCTTTGTAATTCATAAAAGTTAGGTTTCCCTTCAACCATTACAATTAACTCACCGTCTAAAATGCAGCGTTTTTTTATTTGCTTGTTAATGTTCGACAATTCAGGAAATTTTGGAAGCAACTTAACGTTTCTTTTATTCCTTAAGTCAACTTCATCTTTATCTAGATATGCAATACATCGACACCCATCAAGCTTTAACTCAAATACGTGCTCATGTGAATTAAATGGTTCAACATTCTCTGCAATTAACATTGGCTTTATATTCCGAGACTCGAATAAATTCATTATGATACACCTTTGGATTTACGTGTTCGTTTAATTGGCTTTGTCTTAGTGTTTTTCTCAATACTAGCTTGCAATGCTTCCATAATATCAATAATTTTTCCCTGTTCCTCTGGCTTTGCTTGCACAATCTCTTTTCCTGCAATCTTTTGCTCAAGGAGTTCACGCAATTTAATCTGATATTCATCCTTATATTCTTCTGGATTGAAAGGAGTATCCATGGATTGAATGAGTGTCTTTGCCATTTGTAACTCTGTATCTGATATTTCGGGTTTATTGTAGGTTTTTGGCACATCTTTAATATCGTCATTATAATACATCGTTTGAATTAACATTCCGTCTTCTCTCGGAATTATAGCAAGCAATGTTTCATGATTACCTATTACAGTTTTACCGATTGCAATTTTTTGTTCAGCCATAAGTGCAGATCGCAATAATTCAAAAGCTTTATCGCCGCCAGCTTCTGGTATGGCATGATAAGTTTTATCATAATAAACTGGACTTATTTGATTTAAATTTGCAAAATGTAATATTTGTATTGTCTTATCTTTTTCAGTTTTAATTTTTTCTAAATCGTCTTCCGTCACAACTACGTATTTGTCATCATCATATTGATAGCCTTTTACAATATCTTGACTCGTTATTTCTTTACCACAATGTCCACAAGTTTTCTTGTACTTTATTCTGCTATTATCCTCTTTATGCAATTGATTAAAACTTATATCATTATCCTGGTTTGCAGTATACATAGCAATTGGTATTGACACTAAACTAAACGCTATAGTAGTTTTATTTGCAACAGCCATCTAATCACCTCATAATTATTGTTTCAACAATTGTATTTATCATACTGTTATGATAGAACTTTATCCAAATCATTATGTCAATATTTTATTATCCATGTGCAGTTTAGTTCGTTTTTTCCTGTATTCATAAATTATTCTTGTTCATAGGTAACGAACTTATCTTTCCATTTACAACATTATTCATTTGCATACAATATAGATTCCCATATTTATAGGTTTATTTTGTATTAAGTTAGTGTTTTCTATTGAACATAGCAAAACTCACTCTCTTTACTTGAAAGTGAGTGAGTTTGCCTAGAGATTTTTATTGCTTTAATGGTGCTCGGAAACCACAAGATTGACATACTGCATATGTTGTTGTTTTTGTCCCGCCACCAACAAGTAAACAAAATAACGCTATCCATCCAACAATAGGGATAAAGAATAAGATTATATATAATAGCACTAATCCGGCATTCCTGCCTTTACTTTCGGCTACTGTTTGAAAAGTTAAGTAAGGACTACCACACCTTAAACACCTTAATCCATATTGGTTATATTGGTAGCCTTGCGACATAGGCGATTGATTAGTGATATTTGCTTTACAATTAGGACAAACTTGAGTTATATCCTTACATTTGCATCCACAATTAGGGCATTGCTTCATATTCCGTTTCCTCCAATGATGTCATTTTGAATAAAATAAAAAAAGTACAGTCTTTCCAAACCGTACTATTATCATTTCCAAATTTAAATTTTCCTCTTGCATTTCTAACCATAATATGGTACAATCAATACAAGGGTAAGTTGAAAAACCCCTACAGCACTACGATTTCAGCAAAAACCGCAGTGCTTACGCCTTAAAGATGCACGAACATCTAGAAGACTTATAGGAGTTAACTTCTGTTGCTATTTTAGCACAGTGTTATAAATCTTGTCAAGCTTTCGGAGTGTTTGTGCGCATCTGGAAGCTTGATTTCGTTTTTAGAACGTCTTTCACGAGCCGTTTTGAAATAAACCGTATCTTGGCAATTATACGATAAGCCTTGATATGTTGTACCTTGATAAGCAAAACCGATAAACCAAGACCAATATTTAAGTGACAGCTTAAATATTCGTGTCAGATTACTGGAGTTTTATCGCTAAGATGGACTACGAAAAGGTGATACCCTCGGGGGAGCGGTTTGGGTAAAATCCGAAACTTCGCTACGATACCGTTTTGTGCTGTTGGTGAGCAAACGATTCCAATAGCTAAATAAGGGAAACACATGCTACTCTTAACTCCAAGGAATGCATAGGAACTCAACCTAATCATTAGTAGTCGATTTAATTTTAAAATATATGTACAAATGCGAATATTCTGATAAATCCATACATTTTTAGTACAGACTTATCAGAATACTCGCCAACTATTGCTGACGAGTCCTGTTTTGGTGATCCACCGGAGATTCGAACTCCGGACCCTTTGATTAAAAGTCAAATGCTCTGCCAACTGAGCTAGTGGATCAAATGCAGTATTTAAGCCATTCTTAAGGCTTTTTGTTTTTCGCTCTCTTTAGAACGCTTGTTTATTATATCAACTACAGCTACAAATGTCAACACTTTTTTCAAACTTTTTTTAAAAAATTTTTTATTCCGATTTTTTGCGCATAATAATATTTGATTACGCATTTATTATATGCTATAATTATTTCGATATTTTAAAAATATAAAATGTAATTTTTTCAAAAATTTTAATACGAATATACCTAAAACTTTATATGAGGTGATATGCTTGTCTGACAGACAACAACACATTAGAAACTTTTCAATTATTGCACATATCGATCACGGCAAAAGTACTTTAGCCGATCGTATGCTCGAACTTACGAATACCATTTCAACACGAGAAATGGAAGAACAGCTTCTTGATAATATGGATATTGAGCGTGAGCGAGGCATTACCATTAAAGCTCGTGCAGTTACATTAAGCTATACTGCCAAAAATGGTGAAACATATCAGTTGAATTTAATTGATACTCCCGGCCATGTCGACTTTAACTATGAGGTATCTCGTTCTCTCGCTGCATGCGAAGGTGCAATATTAGTAGTGGATGCTTCTCAAGGCATTGAAGCGCAAACCTTGGCAAACACCTATCTTGCAATTGAACATGACTTAGAAGTAGTACCGGTTGTCAACAAAATTGATTTACCTTCTGCTGATCCAGACATGGTTTGTCATGAAATTGAAGACGTTATCGGTATTCCTGCTATGGATGCACCAAGAGTATCTGCCAAAACAGGAATTAACATCGAAGCTGTACTAGAAGCAGTAGTCGCACAAATTCCTCCTCCAACAGGAGATGAAGGCGCACCGCTAAAAGCGTTAATTTTCGACTCATATTATGACAGCTACAAAGGTGTTGTTGTATATATTCGTATTAAAGAAGGTACCGTAAAAATTGGTGATACCATTAAGATGATGTCAAACGGAGTCACTTACAATGTTGTTGAGGTTGGCTATATGGGTGCCAAGAGCGTTGTTCCTTGCAAAGAGCTAAGAGCTGGCGAAGTTGGATATATTGCTGCTAGCATTAAAGATATTGGAGAAACTCGTGTCGGTGATACCATCACTAACGCAGAATGCCCAGCCACACAAGCACTTGCAGGATACAAAAAAGTAAATCCAATGGTATTCTCAGGAGTATACCCTGCAGACGGAGCAAAATATGGCGACCTACGTGAAGCCCTAGAAAAATTACAGCTAAACGATGCCTCCTTAACCTTTGAACCGGAAACCTCGCTCGCTTTAGGTTTTGGATTCCGTTGTGGATTCCTAGGCCTATTGCATATGGAAATCATTCAAGAACGCTTAGAACGTGAGTTTAATTTAGATTTAATTACAACTGCACCATCTGTTGTATATAAAATTACGTTAACCAACGGGCAAGTACTTATGATTGATAACCCATCTAACTACCCTGATGTATCACTCATTGCCACAGCTGAAGAACCAATGGTAAAAGCCAACATTCTCTCTCCTACCGATTACGTTGGTAACATCATGGATTTATGCCAAGACCGTCGTGGTATTTTTAAAGACATGACCTATTTAGATACTACCCGTGTTGAACTCCATTACGATTTACCGTTAAATGAAATTGTGTACGACTTTTTTGATGCATTAAAATCCCGAACAAAAGGCTATGCTTCTTTCGATTACGAGTTAACAGGTTTTGTACCATCAAAATTAGTGAAGCTTGACATCTTGTTAAACGGTGATGTAATTGATGCACTGAGCTTTATTGTGCATACTGAAAAAGCATATGCAAGAGGCAGAAAAATTGCAGAAAAGCTGAAGGATAACATTCCAAGACAGATGTTTGAAATTCCAATTCAAGCTGCAATTGGTGGAAAGATTATTGCAAGAGAAACTGTAAAAGCAATGCGAAAAGATGTGCTTGCAAAATGTTACGGAGGTGACATCACTCGTAAGAAGAAACTGTTAGAAAAACAAAAAGAGGGTAAAAAGCGAATGCGTTCTCTTGGAACTGTTGATGTTCCACAAGAAGCATTTATGTCAGTCTTAAAACTAGACGAATAGAATAGCGAAAGCGGAGAATGAGTAATTTCATTCTCCGCTTTCTGTTGCGATTGTATTGTGTTCATGATAAAATGAGAAAAGATGATTCGTGTTATCAAAAGAATTCTAAAACGAACACGGAAAGGAATACCTATGGAAACTAAATATTATATCGTGCAAAAAATTGATGGCGATTATGCAATTTTATTGCGAACAGATACTACTGAAGAAGACACCATTTTAGTTGCTCGTTTTCTCTTACCAATGGAAATTGATGAAGGCAGCAACTTAATTTGGGAAAATCTCGAATATAAAATACTGTAATATAGAAACGAGACTTTATTATGAGTAAATTAAAAATGCAATTCACCTCTTCCCTTGAAAAATGTTTACCAAACGAAGCGCTAGAAAGCAAACCTGCTCTTGACCACATAACAATGCTTAAAAATGAGCGTTATTCTTTTTGTGTTGCCTATCAAGAAATAGATACCACCATATGGGCCAAATCTGTTGTAACTGTAAAGGTTACTTCAACGATAGATGCAACTATTCACACCTATCAAGTTGACCTTGTCCCTGTTATGATGGCAGCATATCATAATAAATCGGATAACAATTATATAAGCAACGAGCCTGGTCTTTTCCCAGATTTATTAACCCCAATTGATGAGCAAGCACCTTTATATTGTGTTCCAAATCAGCTAAATGCCCTATGGATTACAATTGATGCAGTTGAACCGATACAAGCAGGAGATTATTCAATCACCGTAACGTTTTCTGAAGATGGGAATGAAATTATTTGCAAGACGATACCCGTTCATGTTATTGATGCTATTTTGCCACCACAAACATTCCAATATACCCAATGGTTTTATGCGGATTGTTTATCATCTTACTACAATGTAGAACCGTTATCAGATGAGCATTTTGCTATCATCGAGCGTTTTATGCAAGCTGCGGTTTCTTATGGTATTACACAAATTTTAACCCCAGTTGTTACCCCTCCGCTTGATACTGCTGTTGGCGGAGAACGCCCAACCATACAACTAGTTGGAATTACAAAAGAAAACGATACATTCACATTTGACTTTACACTATTAGATAAATGGATTGACTTATGTAACCGCTGTAGGGTACAACGCTTTGAAATTTCCCATCTATTTACCCAATGGGGAGCGGAACATGCTCCAAAAATTATGGCTACCGTAGGTGGCGAATATAAAAAAATATTTGGTTGGGAAACCGACGCTTTTAGTGAAGAGTATCGTATATTCTTACGCAGTTTTATTCCTGCACTACTTTCCTACTTTAAGCAAAAAGGAATCCGAAAAGGCCAAATTGTTTTCCACATTTCAGATGAGCCATCGTTGGAACACTTAGCAAACTATAAAAAAGCAAAAGAAATGATAGCCGACCTACTCGAGGACTATACTATTATGGATGCGCTATCTAACTATGATTTCTATGAGCAAGGAATTGTAGCCCACCCGATTCCAGCAAATGACCATATGGAAGCGTTTTTAGAGCATCATGTTCCTGATTTATGGACTTACTATTGCTGTGCACAATGCGAAGATGTAAGCAACCGTTTTATAACGATGCCATCTGCTCGCAATCGCATCATTGCAACGCAGTTTTACAAATACAACATTAAAGGATTCTTGCATTGGGGCTATAACTTCTATTACAATCAATTTTCCAAAAAACTGATTGACCCATATCGTGTTACAGACGGTGAATATTTTGCACCATCCGGTGATGCATTTAGCGTTTATCCAGGAAAAAGTGGAGTACCGTTACTCTCCATCCGCATGGTCGTATTTCATGAAGCTCTTCAAGATTTACGTGCAATGTTGCTATGTGAACAACTCTATTCTCGCGAGTTTGTAGTAGATTTAATGGAGAAAGATCTTACTACACCGATTACATTCAAGCAATATCCGTATAATCCAGAATACTTGATTTCTTTTAGAGAAAAAATCAATGCTGCAATTGAAAGAAAACTGAAATAGCAAAAACGCCGACAAAAAAGTCGGCGTTTTATTATTGCCTTATTATATATCCCATAATTTCCGCAACATGACTTATAAAGCTACTAAGTAAATCGATTCTAATACTATTGATAAATGTTAATGCTCCCCGTTACCGCTGATACTACTACTTCATTTTGTCTACCATTGTTCACGTCCGCAATCGAGTTATATCCCGAATGCATTTTGACTTTACCTGCAACACTATTGCAGTTTGAAGAAAAGCGGTAATCGCTTGGTAAATTAAGTGTTATCCCACCCGTTGTAGCGTTTACGTAAATTTTATCATAACAATCACGAACGCTCATATCCAATTTTCCGGATAAGGTTGCTACGTTAATGATTGTATTATATGCTTGTGGATGTCTTAAATGAACATTTTGTACATTCATAGCACCCGTTTTTGAGTTAATAAACAAACCATTTGTTGTAAGTTCTTTAAGATTCACATTTCCGGTTACACTATCAACGCTGATTGAGTCTGCATCTACCAATTCAAAGCTGGTTATCCCTGTTACTAATTTAGTTCTCAATTCACTTACTTTAATATCATTCATTTGAAGGTTCGCTGTTGTACCGGATATATTTAAGCGATTACAATATGATTTTGGAATAGATACTACAACACAAACGTGAACTAATGAAAATGTATCAAAAAAGAGGTTTCCTTTTTTAAGCTCGATTTGAATTGTATCTACATTTTGTACGACATCAACACGATAACGTGGGTATTGATTCGGTTTTTCTAAATAAACCTCAACAGATAACTCTGACTTATCATATGACACTACTTGAATATCACCAAACATAATATCCATGTTAATACTTTGAATTCGATCAACTGACTTCTTTGCACTATAAACTAACAATTGGGAAGATAAATTGAATTTTGCCATACTGAAATTTTCCTTTCTTTGTGCAGTAATTTCGGCATAATTAAGATTGTCTAAGCTTTGAAAGTGGAAAATGCCTTGAAGATTATTTGCTATCCAAATCATATTGTATTATTTGGGAATTGTATATATTCATAATACGACAAATTACAACAAATGTCTAATGTTATTTTATATTTTGATCCTCTAGACCATAAAAAAAGTGATGAGATTAAAACTCATCACTTTCGATATATCATTCTTTATACTGTATGTTTCTTTTTCTTGCCAAATTCTAATGTCATTGTAAATATCTTATCTGTTGAAAATACCCGAACTGCCATAATCATTACAATAATTAACACTACGATTTGATAAACCATTCCGATAAAGAACATTGTATAATTACCAAATAGCAAGTTGCTGGAAGCTGTAAATGTATGGGTAAATGGGATGAGGTAAATCAACACTTTTCCAACTAGAGGAAGTGAATTAACGTCTAAGAACATTGTTACAAAATACGGAATCATGGTTAAAAACATTAACGGCATTACTAAGCTTTGTGCAGATTTTAAGTCTTTTGCAAGTGCACCTAAAATCATACTGATTGCTAACGCAATTAATATTGTTAAAAACAATTGCACACCAATCAACGCATATTGTCCTGCTCCTAATTTCAAGCCCAAATTTGCAAGGGCATCGCTTATTCCTGTTGTATTCATAGCTTCTTCAGGCGCTCCCATACCGCCCATCATGCCGTTCATATAGCTAGAAAATCCAAACATATAAACTCCAGCCATTAACAATGAAAATACGCCGGAAGCACACATTTTAGCTCCTAATACAGATAAACGTGATACAGGTGCTGATAATAAAGTTTCTAAAGTTTTATCATTTTTTTCATTTGCAATAGCCGCTACATTGAGTTGTGATGCCATTGTAATAAGCAAAAATACAATGATTGGAATAAAGATAGACTGTTGCATTGCAAAGCTGAGCAACATATCAGAATTGATTGTTTCGCTTTTCCCTGCTACTACTGTTATATCTGTTGTTTTGATTGGGTTTTTGATATATTCTGCATTAAGATTAGGATTTGCTTGTTGTATAATAGAAGATGAAATGGTTTCTTTTATGATATCGGCAACATTTTGTGCTGATTTATCGCTATTGCTCATCATAGAAAAACTTTTTAATGCAGAAACTATCTGAATTTCTTGCACTTTGCTGTTTTTTACGCCTTGTTCAAAACCTTTTGGAATGACAGCAACACAAGTATGTTCATCTATTTCATACGCTTTTGTTATCAAATCCTCAGACTTTTCCCCTTGGATTTGCGTGATCTTAAGTCCCGCTTTTTCGAGCATAGCAATGGCTTGTTTGCTTAATTGGGATTGATCACGATCACAAACTACAGCAGAACCCATTTTGTCGTTCATATCTTTCCCAACATCACTCATAACCGTTCCAAGAAGCATAAATATGCCGACAAACGCAACTAAAGAAATTAACGTTTGGAGTGTCATTAAATCTCTTAATTCTTTTTTAAATAATTTAAAGAACTTCATTTGCTTCCACCGCCTTTTCGAATACTTCCTCAAGGTTTGCCGCGCCAAGCTCTTCTTTTAACTCTGATGGCTTTCCAACAAGCATTAGCTTACCTTTATTAATAATACCAACTCGGTCGGATAAAAACTCGATTTCAAGCATGTTATGGCTTGTAATTAAAAAGGACATTCCTTCATCTGCTAATGTACGAATCATTCTTCTAATTTCAAGCGCATTTAAAATATCAAGCCCTGAAGTTGGTTCATCTAAAATTGCTAATGCCGGCCTTGTCATAATTGCACGAGAAAGCAATAATTTACGAATCATACCGCGACTGTAAGAACCGATTTTATCTTTTAGTCGATCGCCCAATCCACACATAGAAACGGCGTTTTCAACATATTCTTTCTCTTTTTGTTTATCATTTGTAAACAAGGAAGCCATAAACTCAAGATATTTTCTTCCTGTCATATTTTTATATGCTCCAGCTTCGTCAGGAAGATATGTTATGCGCTCTCTTACTTTTTCCGGATGCTTTCTCACACTGATTCCTTCAATAAAAGCATCGCCATCGGTTGGTTGAATCAATGTTGATATCATACGAATGGTCGTTGTTTTTCCCGCACCATTTGGCCCAATCAACGCAAAAATTTCGCCTTTTTGTACATCAAAGCTTACTTCATTAGCCGCTAATACTTTTGTATATTTTTTAGAAAGCTTTTGTACACTTAAAGTAGGTTCCATTAGTATCAACTCCTTACTGAATTTATGAAATTATCTGTATCATAGCAACAATACAATAATACACTTTATAGAATATTTTGTCAATATATATTCTACCGACTTGAATTTTGTATAGTTTACTTTACAAAATTAGTATAGCACGCTTTACATTCTGCTGTCAATATTTTTTCATAAAAATAATAATACTGGTAAAACTAACTTAGAGTATGCAACTGCAATGGAAACGGAGTAATCATATGGATGACTTAATTGTTACCGAAAACGTATGTAAATTTTATCAACTAGGCGATAACGAGGTTATCGCATTAGACCAAGTAAATATCAAAATTCAAAAAGGCGAATTTGTCGCCATCGTTGGTTCTTCAGGAAGCGGGAAATCCACTCTTATGAATGTTCTTGGATGCTTAGACACTCCTACATCGGGACGATATTTTTTAGAGGGTATTGATATTGGCACACAATCAGAAGATGCTTTGAGCGAAATTCGTAATAAAAAAATCGGATTTATCTTTCAAAGCTTTAATTTAGTGCCAAACCTAACCGCAATTGAAAACGTTGAGCTTCCGTTAATATACCGTGGCGTAAAACGTTCCAGCCGCAGAGAATTATCGAAGCAAGCACTTACACACGTAGGACTCGAACAGCGCTTAAATCACCTTCCATCTCAAATGTCAGGTGGTCAGCAACAGCGTGTCGCAATTGCACGCGCAATAGCCGCTCGCCCTCCAATTATTCTTGCAGATGAACCTACCGGAAATCTTGATAAAAAATCAGGTGTAGATGTTATGGATATTCTATTGGATTTGAATAAAGAAGGAAAAACTATTATCCTTATCACTCACGATACCGAAATTGCACATCTTGCAAATCGGCAAATTCAAATGTCCGACGGAAAAATAGTCTTGTAAAAGAAGGTGGTGTTCCACCTTCTTGCATTTTTCTTCACATAACGGCAGGAGCAAGCCCCTGCCCTACATAGTGCAGGCAGCCCACATAGGGTCCCCGGTCTATTTTTCGTCAAATAATACAAGGGGAACTTAAAAAAATAATTATTGTTGATTGTTTTATATAAACTTTTAAAAATGAAATGGTCTTTAAGATAATGAGAGAAATAGAGATATATCAAGAGAATTCAAGAGAATAAGGTATCTAAATTAAAAAATAGCCGTTTTTCGTGTTGACAAGTAGGTTGACTTGACTTATAATAGAAAGCACGTTGAAAACAAATTGGAGGTAAAGATTATGTCAACTACTATGGCAAATGCACAAACAATTAGCCGTAAATGGTATATACTAGATGCAACTGACGTATCACTTGGTCGTGTAGCTGTAAAAGCTGCTCATATCCTTCGTGGTAAACACAAACCTGAGTTTACTCCTCACGTTGATTGTGGTGATCATGTTGTTATTATCAATGCTGCAAAAGCAGTTTTGACTGGTAAAAAACTAGAGCAAAAAAAATACTACCATCACACTGGCTGGATTGGTAACATGAAAGAAGTAAAATATTCTGATTTAATGCAAACTAACCCAGAAAAA
Organism: Paludicola sp. MB14-C6; assembly: GCF_030908625.1. Lineage (GTDB taxonomy): Bacteria > Bacillota > Clostridia > Oscillospirales > Ruminococcaceae > Paludihabitans. Next base: position 1,398,779 of record NZ_CP133133.1, read on the forward strand.
GCTATGATGCTTGCAGTTAAAGGTATGCTTCCTGATACTGTTCTAGGAAGAAATCAACTACGTCGTTTAAGAGTTTACAAAGCTGCTGAACACGAAAACGCTGCTCAAAAACCTGAAGTTTATCCTCTATAATCTTGGATAACAACGACAAATCGATTAAAATTTAGTAAAATTAGGAGGCAATTTAGATGTACGAATCACGCCCATATTTTTATGGAACAGGCAGAAGAAAAAGCTCTGTTGCAAGAGTTAGAGTATATGCTGGTAGCGGCAAGATTACAATCAATGGCAGAAACATTGATGATTTCTTTGGCCTAGAAACTTTAAAACTAATCGTTAACCAACCACTAGAATTAACTAACACAGTTGGTAAATTTGATATTGAATGTAACGTTAACGGCGGTGGCGTTACTGGTCAAGCTGGTGCAATCAGACACGGTTTATCTCGTGCTTTATTGCAATTTGATGCTGAGCTACGTCCAGAATTGAAAAAAGCTGGATTCCTAACTCGTGACCCAAGAATGAAAGAGCGTAAAAAATACGGTCTTAAAGCTGCTCGTAGAGCTCCACAGTTCTCAAAAAGATAGTTTGCGGTTTACCGCTTATTTCAAAAGCCATTGGCGTTATGCCAATGGCTTTTGGTTTGTTACATAAAAACGCAGCATTTCATATGAAATTCATAATAAATGCTGCTTAAAATTTATTGTAATTCCTTCAAGAAATAAGGATTCTCCATAATTTCTTTTGCAAAAGCAAAACCGATTACTGCAAATGCGATACCACAAATGATTCCGATAGCAGATAAAACAATTCCGACAATCGCCATTGTTTTACCACTGGTTTTCATTCCCAGCACACCTAGAATAATACCAATAATTGCTGCAGGTATAGCAAGATACCATGCACAACTAAACACAATTGAACAAATTCCTAATACCAAAGCGGCAATTGCCATGCCCTTCTTCTCTTTTGGTTGTTGATATTGTGGTTGGAATGGTGGTTGTTGGTATTGCGGCGGAACATACGGTTGCTGTGGTTGAGATGGTGCAGCTGGTTGTTCAGGCTGCTGATTGCTTAAATCTGGTGTTTGGTTTTCAAACTCATTCATTGTCTAATCTCCTTCTGTTGCTTCATTTGATAACGGAACGCCGTTTCTGATAGTCCAAATATCAACTATCTACATACTGTTTCTCTTTTAGTTAGAAAGCGGAACACCATTTGCATCAACCGGATTTTGATTTGTTAAAATCAAAATACCTTCAATTAAACCCCAAATAGAAGTAATTGCTACTCCAAATCCACAAGTTAATACTGTAATTAGCAATTGTGCTACCGCTTTTCCTGTAAATCCTAAGTAAAAATTATGCACACCAAAATAGCCAAGAAAAATCCCTAGTAATCCCGCCGCAATTTTACTTTTTTGATTGTAGCCCATAGGCGGTTGAGGAGGTATTGGTTGTTGAAACGGTGGTTGTTGATAGTTTGGTTGTTGGTACTGTGATTGTTGATAATTCGGTTGTTCATATTGTTGATTTGGTTGTGCATTGGTATATGGTTGTTGATTCTGCGCTTGATTGTTTTGGTCAAAGTTTGGTCCCATGTTTTGGTTTTCGTCCATGTTTATTCCCCTTTAAAATTATTATAATTAAATTAACTCTAGTTGGATAGCGGAACACCGTTTGCATCAACTGAATAATTACTAGTAAGAATAATAATACCTTCAATTAAGCCCCAAATATAAGAAATTGCATATCCAACACCACACGTTAACACCGTAATTAATAATTGCGCAACCGCTTTCCCTGTAAATCCCAAATAAAAATTATGCACACCGAAACAACCAAGGAAAATTCCTAGTAAACCAGCGGCAATTTTGCTTTTTTGATTGTAACCATATGGTACTTGCGGGTTAAAAGGCTGTTGAAACGGCGGTTGTTGATATTGCTGATAGTTTGGTTGTTGAAATGGTGGTTGCTGGTATTGTTGATAATTAGATTGTTGAAATGGTGGTTGCTGATAATTTGATTGTGTCTGTTGGTTTGGCTGCGCATTGGTATATGCTTGTTGCCCTTGATTAGGGGTTGGATTCTCTTCACCAAAGTTTGAATCCATATGTTGATTTTCATCCATATTAAGTTCCCCTTTACAAATAGAGTTTTTTTTCATATTATAATAGTATACTATTTTTTACAGATTTACAAGTATATCATGTGATTAATTTATGAAATTTAAAAATGATACAGAAGGATATTTGATATGAAATCTCAACTAAAAAAGCTGTTTGTCTTGTCTATTATATATGGTTGTATCGCCATTTTTATTCTTGTTTATGCAATTCTTATCAAACACGGCTATGGCATAGCCTGTCTTTTTCAAAAATACTTTGGAATTTCCTGTTTGTCTTGCGGTGCAACACGTGCCTTCTTTTCATTATTGCATTTTGATTTAATATCAGCAATCGCTTACAATGCAGTTTTTGCTTTGGTCATTTATCCGTTTACTGCTCTCTTGATTTTACAAGATTATATTGTTACAATAGTAAATGTTGTTTGCAAGAAGCGATACCAAAGTCTCGCTTCTTTTATATGGTCTTGTATGCAAAAAGAAACGGAGCGATAATATGAGTTGGATTTTTCCCGTTATTTGTTTTTATGTCAGTATCATTATCTTATTGCTCGCATATTTTCAAAAGAAAAAACCATACTATAAAAAGCTTCTCATAATTTCACTAATCATTAGTATATTTGGATTTATTTTATTTTTCATTTGGGGAATTGCAAGAAATTTTGTTTAAACAATACGCCAAATATGACGCAAGATTTTCTTGAACTTGCATTATTAACTAATTTTAGCCCACTTCTTCGCTTGATATTATGAATAATGAAGAAACAAAAAATTACGCTTGCAATTATAATCCTTTTTGTATATAATATTAGCATGAGAAAAATTAAGAAAAGAACAACTTATAAGGAGGAAATGAAATGACATTTAAAAGTGAATATCTTCAACAAGTATATAATACCGTTGAAAAAAGAAATGCTGGAGAAAGCGAATTTCTTCAAGCAGTAAGAGAAGTATTAGAATCCTTTGAGCCAGTAGTTGCACAAAACCCATCTATTATCCAAACCGGTGTAATTGATCGCATCGTTGAACCAGAGCGTTTTATTCAATTTCGAGTTTCTTGGGTAGACGATAACGGTAATGTTCAAGTTAACCGTGGATTTAGGGTTCAATTCAACTCTTCAATTGGTCCATACAAAGGCGGTCTTCGTTTCCATCCTTCTGTTTGTGCATCTGTTATTAAATTCTTAGGATTTGAACAATGCTTTAAAAACAGCTTAACTGGTCTACCAATGGGCGGCGGTAAAGGTGGATCTGATTTTGATCCGAAAGGTAAATCTAACGGAGAAATTATGCGTTTCTGCCAAAGCTTTATGACCGAGCTTTCTAAACATATCGGTGCTGATACTGACGTTCCTGCCGGCGACATCGGTGTTGGAGCTCGTGAAATCGGCTTTATGTATGGTCAATACAAACGCTTAAGAAATGAATTTACCGGCGTTTTAACCGGAAAAGGACTTACTTATGGCGGTTCTTTAGCAAGAAAAGAAGCAACCGGATACGGTGTTTGCTACTTTACTGACGAAATGCTAAAATGCATGAAAAACGATAGCTTTAACGGTAAAACTGTTGTTATTTCCGGTTCCGGAAACGTTGCAATTTATGCTACAGAAAAAGCAACTGAACTTGGCGCAAAAGTAGTTGCTCTATCTGACTCTACCGGTTACATCTACGATGCAAACGGAATCAACCTAGATGTAGTAAAACAAATCAAAGAGGTTGAGCGTGGTAGAATTAGTGAATACGCAAACCGTGTTGCTGGTTCTGTTTATACCGATGGTTGCCGTGGTATTTGGTCTATTCCTTGTGATATTGCTCTACCATGTGCAACACAAAACGAATTAAACGGTGAAGAAGCTGCTACATTAATTAAAAACGGCGTTATTGCTGTTGCTGAAGGCGCTAACATGCCATCTACTCCAGAAGCTGTTGAAGCATTCTTAAAAGCAGGCGTAATGTTTGGCCCTGCAAAAGCTGCTAATGCTGGTGGTGTTGCTACTTCAGGCTTAGAAATGAGCCAAAACTCAATGAGATATTCTTGGACTTTTGAAGAAGTAGATGCAAAACTAAAACAAATCATGATCAACATTTTCCACAACTCTTACGATGCTGCTGAAAAATACGGCATGAACGACAACCTAGTTGCTGGAGCTAATATTGCTGGATTCGAAAAAATTGCTGATGCAATGATCGCACAAGGCGTTTGCTACTAAATTATAATTAAACTAAAAATCCGACTCAACTTGATATTGAGTCGGATTTTTTATTTTTAATATTCTTTTACTACGTTTAAGTCATCCATTGCATTCCTACAAATCAAGACAAAACCAATCAAAGCTTACCCCTATTGTAATTATAAAGCGAGTCTATTCAAAATAATTACCCATTTATTTCTACTTAAAGTATATCATTTTTACACTAAAATGCATTACCTCATTGATTCATATCAGCAATAAAATCATTGGGTTTAATCGTCATTTGTACCCAAGATGGTAAAAAACCGCTCCTAATTGCATTTCTTACGGATTTAATATTTGACCATGCACAGCAATAAAACGGAACAATTCCTCTTTTCATAATTTCATGTGCAAGCTGATTTGTTATGGAAGAAGCAACTCCTTGTTTTCTATAATCCGGCAATACGTCAATACCTATTTGCCACATCGCATTACAGTCAGCAGAACATCCTGCCAGTCCAATCAGTTTGCCGTTGTGAAACGCTCCTACTCCTAATTTATCTAACTGTTTACGTTCTTTACACAAAGCGTTGCTCCATTGGGGTATATATAAGTTTTCAAAATCATTTTCATATAATACTCTTGTTTCAAACTTACACTTCAGCGTTGGAAAATGATCTACATTCGGTAAAAAATACTCAGCCATAAAACAAATATTTGCGTTATAAGGTTTTATTTTATCAATAAGCCAGTGCAAATTTGGTGTTTCAAAACAATGTTCTATTGAAAATTTGTTGATATATTCTGTTGCTATATCTCTAAACTCTTCTGAAACAGAAGCAACAATATTATTTCCGTATGACGTAAAGTCACATAGAAAAGGGAGTTTCAAATATTTACGAGCATTGGGGTTTTCTTTTGATAATACAACTTTATTTTTACAGCTAATAAAATCATCTGCAAAACAGTTACTATCAATAGCAGATTGCTTTAAAGCAATTGACATTACATCTTTATTGGTCATAATACTTCACACCCTTACTTTCGGCAAAACATCCTAACTATCATTACATTTATTGGCTAATCAAAGTATACAATAATACCTTTTTAAATACAATATAGACATACTATGCACCCCAAAAGTTTCTATCTTTTGGGGTGCATTTTGAAAAAACCAGTCGGATTTTTTGCTATTAAATGATTTCCCCACTTTTTAAATAAAGGCTATCATCCTTTTTTACCTCAAAGATGTATTTTACTGTGTTCGGTAAAAATTCTTTCTCTGACGAATCCCGCACATGCGTTGGATACATCTTAGCTACAACTGTTACTATATTTTGTTTTTGGTTAATTGATTGAATATCACTTGGATTACCTTGTGAAGAAAATGGTGCTTTGTTAATTTCATTCTTTTTTTCTTCCAGCCATTGAGGTGCTTTTTCTATCCCGAAATCACCTTTTAATATCGTTAGAATTTGATTGTAGTTTAGTTGTGCTTTCTGTTCTTTATCTAGCAATACGTCAAAATAATATTTACTTCGAAAACCTAAATACGTAGGAAAATCAGACATAGCTATATCATCAATGCTCTTGAAATTGCAAATAATATGAGCCTCGCTAAATGAGTCCAAAACTTTATTAATAAATAGCAATTGACGGTTTGTTAACTGATTGACACCGTTATAATGTACTTCTCCATCATATTCTTCTTTTTTAATTTTTGTAAATTGTTCTTCCATTTTAGAATAACTTGATTCATTGGAAGTGTTTCGCTGTGAAGAATCCATTTTAGACGAATTATCCATTGTTTCAGAAACAGATGATATAAGATTATTTGGTCCACTTTCAACCTTATAATTGCTATTTGTAGAACAACTACACAATGAAAACACCAAAAGAATGATAATGCCACTCAAAATTATACTTTTCTTTGACAAAGTAAAAACCGCCTTTCTTATTTATATTATAATATGTACTTGCTTACTAACTATAATTATGTTTGATTTATCTTATTTGTTTCCCATACTACTCGATTACTTCTTCCATCTGTTAAAATAATTTTTTTCAGGCTTGGATACTCATTGGGAATGGGAAGGCAAGAAGATGTTGACCTATCAACTTTAGCGAAAAGAGGAAGCCCTCCTTTAAATTCGATATACAGTATTCCATCCACGTACATAGTTATATATGATCTATAATGATATATCGCATGGATATTGTATGCAGTCACTATGATTTCTTTTTCTCCTACTTCTGCAGTTGCCTCTGTTAATTCTGTTGGTGTACACACAATTTCAAATAAAGAATAATATATACTCCCTAAAACAATACTAATTATTACAAGTATAATCGCTAACTTTACAATAAATTTCAATGTAGTCACTTCTTTTCAATAAATTCCTTTACTTTATTGAAACATACAAGGACACAAATGTCAAATATTTCATAATAAAAAGCTGTCATTTTTAATGACAGCTTTTTATTATGATTTATCTTTTGGTTTTGAAACTAACGCAACCATAAATGCACAAACAATTGCGGCAGTTATTCCAGCAGAAGTAGCGGTTAATCCACCTGTAATTACGCCTAATAATCCCTGCTCATGTACCGCTTTTTTTACTCCAACAGCTAATGCATATCCAAATCCAGTTAACGGAACTGTCGCACCGGCACCGCCAAATTTAACAATAGGCTCATATACTCCAAGCCCACCTAATATCACACCAATTACTACATATGCAACTAAAATCCTCGCCGGCGTCAATTTAGTATAATCAATCAGCACTTGTCCTATGGCACATAATGCTCCCCCAACAACAAATGCCTTTAAACAATTTAACAATATCTCCATCTTTTATACTCCTATCCTACTCCCATTTTTGATTTCCGATATGCACAAGATGGGCAATAGACGGGATCGACTCGCCTTGCTGCATGCTAGTAGGTGACATCAATGCACCTGTTGCAACAAATAATATATCTTTTAATACGCCTTCTTGTACTCTCTTTAAGATATAGGAACATAAAACAGATGCACTGCATCCGCAGCCGGATCCGCCTGCATGAACATCTTGTTCTTCTATATTAAAAATCAACTTTCCACAATCATTATGATTGGATGAAATATCTATTTCATCTCTCTTCAATAATTCTACTAATAATTTAGAACCAACCAATCCTAAATCACCCGTTAGTATTAAATCATAATCTGATGGCTTTGTGTTGGTATCGGTTAGATATTGCTTAATGGTATATTCAGCTGCGGGCGCCATTGCAGCTCCCATATTGTTAATATCTTTGATACCTAAATCTTGAATTTTGCCAGTGGTAACTCCTTTAATATATGGTGGTTGATCGCATTGACTGACAACTGCACATCCTGAGCCTGTTACCGTCCACTGCGCTGTTGGCGTTCGTTGTCCTCCATATTCCAATGGAAATCGGAATTGACGCTCTGCAGAACAAAAATGAGACGATGTCACTGCAACCGCATTTTCAACTAACTTGTTATCTGCAAATATTGCAGCTAAGCCTAATCCTTCTGCCATGGTAGAGCATGCACCATATAAACCATACATTGGTATATTGAGTTCACGCAATCCAAAGCTTGTACCAATACATTGATTCAATAAATCTCCGGCAAACAATAAATCAATATCGGAAGGTGCTAATTTTGCTTTATTCAGTGCACTATTTACTGCATCCTTTTGTAAACGACTTTCTGCTTTCTCCCAAGTTTTTTCGCCTAATGTTGTATCATCATGTACCATATCAAAATGCTGTGCTAATGGACCTTCCCCTTCTTTTTTCCCCACCACAGCCGCAAACGCCTTTATGCTTGGACAAGTTGTCAGTTTAAATGTATTGTGTGAAAGTTTAACTGACATAACAACGCTCCTTGACTTTCTTTTTCCGTCTTTCTTAAATTATAGTTTAAATAGAAACACTATGACTCCATATAAAACAGAGGCAAGTGTACCATATACAATGACAGGACCCGCAATAACAAATAATTTTGCACCAAGACCTAATATATATCCTTCTGATTTAAACTCTAATGCCGGCGAAACTACGGCATTTGCAAAACCCGTAATTGGTACTAATGTACCTGCTCCTGCAATTCTTGCAATATCATCATACACATTGATTCCTGTTAATATTGCAGACATCAATACTAATGAAATGGATGCCAACGTACTCGTAATATCTTTAGAAGCACCTAAATATTTATATATTTCCATTAACAGCTGCCCCACAACACAAATGGCTCCTCCAATTAAAAAAGCGAAAGGTATATTTTTATAACTTTTACTGTTTGGAGAAGCTTTTTTTACGATATCATTATATTCCATTGATGTTACTTGATTCATATAAAATCCCTCTCTTTTTTCCTTTAGTATAAGCAATCCCAATTAAAATATTCTATTGCAAACGTTTTTAAACCATTACACATATAATGTAGAGAATCCATTTATATTGATTAAATTTCTGAATAAGTTGCACGTTTCCATGCAACTTTACATATGTTTCACGTTATTATTGAGGGGACATATGGAAAGGAGGAGGTTTATGGACTCTATATGCACATTAATTAAAGTTTGCTTGGTTTCTGTTGCAACCTTTATTTCTGTAAAACTTGGAATTTTAGGTCCATTGCTCTTATTTTTACTCATTGCAATAATTGTTGACTATATTTCGGGTATGGTTGCAGCATCAGTACAAGGCAAATTAAATTCAAAAAAGGGTATCAAAGGTATTTTAAAAAAATTAGGCTATGTTTTTGCCGTTATTGTTGCGTTAATTGCTGATGAACTCATTATCGTCATTACTGCTAAGTTTGGCGTACAGCTTGCAGCTACTGCCACTTGTGGGTTATTAACAACAATTTGGCTTACACTGAATGAGTTGCTATCCATTCTCGAAAATATTGGTCGCATGGGCGTTCCATTGCCTAAAAAATTAAAACAAGTAATTGAGTTATTAAAAGATACAGTAGACGACGAAAAAACAGATCCTGAAAAATAAATTTCTTGATAAGAAAAGAGGTTATTGATGAGTACAATTATTTGTATTGATGCGGGCCATGGTGGTAGGGACAGCGGCGCTGTCAAAGAAAATCGTTACGAAAAAGACGACAATCTGCGATTTGCACTTGCCGTTGGAAAAGTTTTGTTAATTCAAGGTTTTCAAGTAATTTATACAAGAACAACAGATAAGGTAGTTTCATTACAAGAACGCAGTAATTTTGCAAACAAAAGTAATGCTGATTTTTATCTATCCTTACACCGAAATTCCTACATTACTTCTACCGCTTGTGGAATTGAAAACTGGATTTACCAGTATACCGATCAACAAACAGAACGTTTTGCAACCTGTATTTACGACGAGATTATCAAAGTAAATTCACAAGCAAATCGTGGAGTAAAACGAGGAAACTACCATGTTTTGCGCGAAACCAATATGCCTGCTTGTTTGTTGGAACTAGGATTTATTTCAAACAATAAAGATAATTTATTATTTGATACTTTATTAAAACAATACGCTGTTGCCGTTGTAAAAGGAATCTGTAGGTATCTCAACATTCCTTATCAAGATTCAAGTAATTCCAAACCGGATAATCCAGAAATTTTATACCGTGTTCAAGTAGGTGCATTTTCGATAAAAGAAAATGCTGAAACACTTGTTTCAGAATTAAAAGAAAAAGGCTATTCTGCTTATATTGTATAAAAAAAAGTCGCCTTAAGCGACTTCTTTTTTCATTCATTTTCTCCCTTATTAAAAAAAGCAAGCCAGAGCTTGCTTTTTTATATTTAATTATTCTACAACAACGGACCAACCAAATGGATCCTCTGTTTTGCCAAGTTGAATTGCAGTCATTTCGTTATATAATCTTTGGCTGATTGGGCCGATTTCATTATTGTTGATTGTAATAATATCATCTTTGTATTTTAATTCACCAACCGGAGAGATAACAGCAGCTGTTCCTGTTCCAAACATTTCTTTCAACTGACCGTTTTTTGCAGCCTCTTCCACTTCAAAAATTGATAATCTTCTTTCTACAACATTAAGTCCCCATGATTTCATCAATTCAATGCTTGATTTCCTAGTGATACCAGGCAAGATACTTCCTTGAAGTTCCGGTGTTACTACTTCATCACCAATTACAAAGAATACATTCATTGCACCAACTTCTTCGATATATTTACGCTCAACGCCATCCAACCATAATACTTGAGAATAACCGGTAGCTTCTTGTTGTGCTTTTAAAGATGCCGCATAGTTACCACCTGTTTTTGCGTAACCGATACCACCACGAACAGCACGAACATAACTAGGTTCAACATAAATTTTAACTGGGTTTAGTCCAGAAGCGTAGTATGCGCCAACCGGAGATAGGATAATAATAAATTTATAATTAGACGCTGGATGTACACCTAATTGTGCATCACAGCCGATGATAAATGGGCGAATATATAATGATGTTCCCTCACTTGATGGAATCCAATCTTGATCTACTTTTACTAATTCTTTTACTGCATGAATTGCAAAATCCACATCAATTTGAGGAATACATAAACGGTCATTTGATTGATTTAAACGTTTGAAGTTTTCTTCTGGTCTAAATAATAAAATGTTTCCTTTTGCACCTTTGTATGCCTTCATACCCTCAAATACTTCTTGGCCATAATGAAAAACAGAAGCAGATGGATCTAATTCAATTGGTCCATAAGGAACAATTCTCGCATCTCTCCATGCCCCATCTTTATAATCCATAATAAACATATGATCGGTAAACATTTTACCAAATCCTAATTGGGATTCGTTAGTTGGTTTTGCTTTTGGTGTTTTGGTTAATTCAATTCTAATATCAGTCATTGTCTTTTCCTACTTTCTAATTAAATTCTAAGCAATACGATTCATATTATAACGCACCTTGTGAATCTTACAGGATTGTTTTTATCAATTCTATTCACATATAGCGCTTAGCAGTGAATATTTTGTCTTTGTAAAACAAAATACACTATAGTATGTAAATATTTATAATATTATATTAAACTCTATTATATCACTGTTAGAAAAGTGTGGCAAGAAGAACAAATAAACAAAACGGCTTATTACCTAAGCCGTTTTGTTGTACAAAAATATTTTTTGCTATAAAGATTCACTTAATATTTTATCGAGAATTGCTCTTATCCTTACATATACTCTTTTAATACGTGTGCAATTTCATGCACATCCTTGTCTCCACGTCCAGATAGATTGATAACCACAATTTTATCTTTCGGAAGATTTCTTGCAAGCTGACAACCATAAGAAACAGCATGAGAGCTTTCAATTGCTGGTATAATTCCCTCTGTTTTTGATAAGTATAAAAACGCATCAACTGCTTGCTTATCTGTAACAGATCCATATTCTGCTCTTCCGCTTTCCGCATAAAAACAATGCTCAGGTCCTACACCCGGGTAATCAAGACCTGCTGCAATAGAATAAACCGGTAGCGGTTCTCCTTTGTCATCTTGTAGTACAAAGCACTTAAATCCATGTATAATTCCTTTTGTTCCCTTTGTAATGGATGCTGCATGATCTGGTGTATCCAAACCTCTGCCTGCGGGTTCAACCCCAACAAGTTTAACGTCTTTATCTTCATAGAACGGAGCAAACATTCCAATTGCATTACTTCCTCCGCCAACACAAGCAACCAAGTAATCAGGAAGTCTTCCCTCTGCTTGCATACATTGCTCTTTGATTTCTTCACCAATTACAGATTGAAAATATTTTACCATCTGTGGGTATGGATCAGGTCCAACAGCTGAGCCTAACATATAGAAGGTATCTTTATAGCTTCCCATTAAATCCGTTAATGCTGCATCTACTGCATCTTTCAATGTCCTGGTACCGTCTTTAACTGCCACGACTTTTGCACCTAACAGTTCCATACGAAATACATTTAAAGCTTGACGACGAACATCCTCTTCGCCCATATAAACGATACATTCCATATCAAATAGAGCACAAGCAGTTGCAGTAGCTACGCCATGTTGTCCTGCACCTGTTTCAGCAATAATACGTTTCTTGCCTAATCTTTTTGCTAAAAGTGCCTGACCGATTACGTTATTTATTTTGTGAGAGCCTGTATGATTTAAATCTTCTCGTTTTAAATAAACCTTTGCACCACCAAGCTCTTTGGTTAATTTTTCTGCATAATAAAATAAACTTGGACGGCCTACGTAATCTTTTAAATAGGTTTTGAATTCTTCTCTAAAATCATCACTGTTTTTAGCTTCCTCAAATTCATTTTTTAACTCTGCCATAATTTTGCTTAATTCATCCGGCAAAAATCGTCCCCCGAAATCTCCAAAAAATCCGTTGTTGTCTGGTAAATTCTTGTTTGTTGTCATCATTAAAACCTCTTTCAAATAATATATTTGTTGGCTTTAACACGATTGCCATACTTCGTGTAGGATGAACGGTGTTTATTTTATTGGCAGAAAATAAAAAAACACCTATCCTTGCTTCCAAGGACAGATGTAATATCTGCGGTACCACCTTGATTGACACAATTTGCATGACGCATTATAGTTACGTTGCATTTTGTTGTCCATCTCTCATCAGAGTGCCAACACACCCTTCGCTCTTTAACGCTAGCTTGCGTCGTGAAATACTCATGAACTGCAATAAAAATTCATTTTCCTCACGCCCTCTGGAGTCCATTTACCAGTTAAAAACCAGTAGGCTTAAAGCCCTCTAACCCGACAACTGCTAAGATTCCACCACCCTTAGCTCTCTTGAAGTCCGTAACATAAACTTTGTTTATGTGAAAGGTTTCTCTTTCAATTAGTTTTATCTCTCCATCAACGGTTTTATATATTATATACACACTTGCGTTAAATTGTCAATAGCAATTTAAAAACAATTTTGATTATCAGTAATCGTATTGGTTAATTGTGGGAGTCGATGCCTACATCGACCTCCTCTAGGGCTGATGTAGGCATCAGCCCCTACACAGTAACTTCAAATCATAACACTAAAGCGAGAGGATTGCCCTCTCGCTTTTTGTTAATCTCTAACACCTTCAAAAAATTGTTCATGCCAAATTAGGAACGTAAAAATTGCCCATATTTTGCGAGCATGATTATGCTTACCTGCTTTATGGATTTCTAACAATTCGATTACTTTATCGGTATTGAAATATTTTTTTGCAGTATCATTATTAAAATATTTTTTTACTATATTATAATAGCGATCTTCTCTCAACCATTCCACAAGTGGAAGTGGGAAGGCCATCTTTTTACGGTTCGCACTAATCGGATTAATTTCACGATTAGCTGCTTTTCTCATTGCAAGCTTGGTGTTTGCCTCACTCACTTTATATTTAACAGGAATCGTACGCGCCACATTAAAAATCTCTTTATCCAAGAAAGGAACACGAAGCTCCAAAGAATGTGCCATACTCATTTTATCAGCTTTTAATAAAATTTCTTGCACCATCCATACATGGATATCCATATATTGCATTTTTGTAATGTCATCTAAGTTTTTTACTTTATCATAAAAAGGTTTTGTATAGAACTGAGGAGCTTTAGAATCGTAATGATTTTTTAAATATTGATCCCGTTCGCCTTGTTTGAATAAGTTGCTGTTTCCAATATAACGCTCTTCGATTGGTTGGCTGCCACGAATGATAAATTGTCTACCTTTAAATTCAGGCATCGGTTTTACAATTCCTGCTGCCATTTTACGAAGAAATTTTGGTACCTTATGTTGATATTTTGCAATTGCTAATGGTTCTTTATATACATTGTATCCACCAAACATCTCGTCTGCGCCTTCACCTGAAAGAACAACCTTTAAGTCTTCAGCGGCACGTTGAGAAACAAAATACAATAAATTTGCACTTGGATTTGCCAAAGGTTCATCTAAGTGATATTGTACATTTCCAACGTTTGCAAAATATTCTTCAGAAGATACACGCTTTTCAAAATTCTCGACATGAAGCTCATCAGCTAACATTTTCGCATCCGGAGCTTCGCTATAACGAGCGTCATCAAATCCAATTGTATATGTTTTCACATCTTGCAGTTTAGATAATTCACAAGCAACATAGCTGGAATCTACACCGCTTGATAAGAAACATCCAACCTCAACATCACTGATTTTATGTGCTGCAACAGATTCCTTAAATGTTTTTGAAATTTCATCCACAAAATACTCTTCCGGTTTTGTTTCGTCCATATCAAATTCAGGAGTAAAGTATCTGGTGATTTTCATTTCTCCATTTTGATACTCATAATAATGGCCCGGAGCCAGTTTATATACGTTTTTAAAGAAAGTATCATATCCCGGTACGCAAGAAAAGGTTAAATAATCCGGTAATTTTTCTTCATTTAACTCTTTTTTAAAGTTTGGATGAGGTAAAAAGCTTTTTATTTCTGATCCAAAGAAAAAGGTATCGTTCATTTTTGCATAATAATAGGGTTTGATTCCAAAAAAATCACGACAGCCGAATAATTTATTTTCTTTTTTATCCCAAAGTGTGAAAGCGAACATACCACGAAGCTTGTTTGGCAATTCGGTTTTATATTCTTCGTATCCATGAACCAATACTTCTGAATCGGATTGCGTTTCAAAAATGTGTCCTTTTTCAATCAAATCTTTTCTTAAATCTTGATAATTATATATCTCACCATTAAATATTAAAACTAAGCTTTTATCTTCGTTAAATAGCGGTTGTGTACCATGCTCTAAGTCAATAATACTCAATCTTGCAAAACCAAATGCAATATCATCATCAACATAGCTCTCTTGTGAATCAGGTCCACGATGAACTATTTTATCTAACATCTTGCTTATTACTTCTTGCTTATTATCACATTTGCCACTAAAACCAACAAATCCACACATGTTTATTCTCCATTCTTTGACTCTTCACAGTTCAAACCTCAAAAAAGCTTTGGATTGCAAACAGTATATTCGTCATTTTTTATATTCCAACAGAAACGTAATCACATTTGTTTTTGCCTCATATGTTCGCCCTGTATAAGTTACTCCTTTATATTTGGATGCTTCTATAAAAATAGTATTATCCAATAGCCCATTTTGTACAGAAGATTCCACTAAAACCTCTGCAATTTTGTTTGTCTCAAACTGAATTTGAAACGCAGGAGTTCTTTCTCGTATTGCTTTTTGTGCTTGTGCCCTTACAAGCTTTTGAACCGCTTTTACATTCGTATCTTTTACAAGCGTACCGTTTTTTACAAAATAATTATACTCTTGTTTGTCACATTTCGGTATTTCCCAATTGGTACCGTCTTTTGATATGGTATGCGTTCTAAAAAGCTGCTGATCGGTTATTAACATATACTCTCTTGATAAATATTTCCCACCATTTTGCAAGTCGCGATCATCAAAAGTTGCATCTACCCAATAATAATCCTTCCCCAGCCGCACCAAATTCCAGGCATGAGGTTCATTTGCTTCTCCATATACTACAGTAGATTCTATTCCCATTTTCAAAAGTAAAAACTGGAGTGCTTTTGCATAGCCTTCGCAAGTTGCCTTTTTCTCTACAATACCACCATATACATTTCGTTGATTAGCAGCTTGCAAATCATAGGTTATTGTTTCAACTAATTTATCATGCGCTAAAAGTACTTTCTCATCATCTGGTAGTTTTGGACTTATATCTTGAAGTAATGCAGTAGTGCTTTGATTCAATTTCGTTAACGCTGTATCAATTTGGTCTTTGGTCATTGTAAATTGCAGTTTAACAGAAGTCTTACCCACAATATTTTTCATAAAAGTATAAGAATTACCCAACCATAATATTCCCGGATAATCTCGCATAATCGCAACCATAACTTTTGATAATTCATCACCAGAAACACGATCAATATCCACTTTTTCGGTTAAGCTTAAGCAAGCATTTACAATATCCTTATAGGGTTTTTTCAATTTTTCATCCAATTGATTAAAATAATAAGTTGAATTTGCTTCATTTGCCCATGTGTATTTTTCTAATATCGGCTTTTTCTCTTCAGGTAATTGTAGCTTAATGTACGAACAGGATGTCATGAAAAGACATGCTATTATCATTACAACGATTAATAACATACTTTTTTTTCTCATTCTAGTTCGCATTTTCACACCTACCCTAAATAATATTTTTAAAAAACAGCCTATAAAATAGTCTATGCAGTTTCAAAAAATCTAAACCAAATTATCTTAAATTGATATAAATCGGTAGCCCTGTTTCATCTTTAATTGGATTGATATCTCCTTGAATAAGAGGTAACATATACGCTACAATTTCTTTTTGCACCTTTTCATTTTCTAAATCAAACCATTCAATTGGCACATCTTTTGCTTTATTTGCAATATTGGCAACATCAGTTGCAGCAATTTCTATTTGATACGGTTGATTGGAAGTTCGTTGGAACACCATTGTAATTCCACTTTCTCCGTTTTCAGCCGCTTCTACAGCTTTTTCTCCAATTAACGTAGCTTCATCAATATCTGATTTTGACGCTAAATGAGAAGAACAGCGCTGCATAACATTCAATTCAATCGAACGAACCTTACAGCCAACCTTACGCATTACCAAGCCTTCGAGATATTTTCCAACTCCGCTTAAATAAGTATGTCCAAAAGAATCCACTACACCACTTTTTGTTGACATCCCAACATATTCGCCATCCGAAGTCTTGATTCCTTCACTTACTACACAAATTACTGTTTTTTCGGTTTGCTGTACCTCTTTTATTTTTTCAATAAATTGATCTTCATAAAAACTGGTTTCCGGAATTGCAATAATATGAGGTGCTTTCCCCCCAAGGAAACGTGGTAACGCAGAAGCTAATGTAAGCCAGCCGCTATTTCTTCCCATGATTTCTACAATCACTACATTTTTCACAGGATAGATTTGGCTGTCTCGAATGATTTCACTAATGGTATGATAAAGATATTTTGCGGCACTTCCAAAACCCGGAGTATGGTCTGTAACCGGTAAATCATTGTCAATTGTTTTTGGAACACCAATTACTTGTATTGCAATCTGATTTTCTTTAAAATACTGATTTAGTTTCAACACAGTATCCATTGAATCATTTCCACCAATGTAAAAGAAATAGCCTACTTCGTATTTTTCAAGAATTTTTTGTATAATCGGATAGCTTTCTTCTTTTAATTTATGTCTGCAGCTGCCAAGGGCCATTGCAGGAGTTTGTTGTAAAAGGGATAAATGATAATCATCTGTATAAGTTCCTAAATCTATAATTGTGTCATTTAATACACCTTCAATACCATTTACAGCACCATATATTTTATCAATTTGTTGTGATTTGGTTGCAGCTTTCATAATTCCGGCAAGCGACGAGTTAATCGCTACACTTGGTCCACCCGAAAGCCCAATTAATATATTCTTCAATCGTTAAGCCTCCATATGTCTTCGTTTTCATAATCGTTTTTATTATACATGATTTTGTTGTTGATTGCAATGAAACGTAATTGTCGAGAAACAAAAAATTAAACGTTTTCTCTTGATTTAATTAGACAATGTGTATATGATGTAAATAATGGTAATTTCAAATGTAATAACGGGGGTTTTACTATGAAAAGAGTTATTTCTATTGTTTTAATCTGCTCACTGCTTTTTTTAAATGGTTGCAACAATAACAACGCAAGCAAAGCTTTGAAAAGCGCAGAAACCTATGGTTACTATTCCATTGCAAATATTACTTATGGCATGACATTCGAAGATTGCTGCAAGGCTATGGCAAAAACGGAGAAAGATTTCAAGCTTGAAATCCCAACGGATGAAGAATCAAAAAAATATGATACAAAGGTATATCAAATTGATATTAGCCTTTATGGGAAAAATGCAACTCTTATTTTATATTTTGAAAAAATACCTCAATTTCAAAAGCAAAATATTAACTTAACCCATTTTCGAATTATTTTCAAAGAAGGAACAACAAAAGAATTTTATCTTTCCGAGTTAAAAAAAGAAACAGAAACAAAGAAGTTGTTATATCAGTTTTCTGAAAATAGCGGATGTAGGAATAGTGTTACCATTAGTACACTACAAGACCCCAAAATTAAGGAAAAATCAATTCAAATTCTTCACAATATTTTTCCTCCTTCAAATAAATCTAAGCTAGAAAACTTACCACTAGATTCTATTTCTATTTGGCCATGTCAAGAAGTTGGTTATAGCAATTTTATTATTGAATTTATTGGAACGTATGCAGCAATTGTAAATGCAGCCGCTAGATAAGTAAAGCGATTTTTCATTTATTCTAATTTACCTGTAACTTACGGCAAGAGCAAGCCCTTGCCCTACATTGCTTATAAAACATAACATAACAACGGCTTTGTATGGTTCGACACCAAATGAAAGTAAACAAAGAATTTTTAACGTTACTTACTCTATCAGACACCTGGAGGTGCCAGCTCCCTCTAGGAAGGAGCCTAAAAACTTTTTCTTTAAAGAGCAAGAAAAAAGGCTTTCTCTTTGAGGAAGCTGTCAGCGTCAGCTGACTGATACAGTCGTGTTGTAACCCAACGGGTGAACACACAGGTTCGCCCTTATCGTATACGCCCAATATAACATTAGAAAGAAGTGTTACTATGAAAAAAGTTATTTCTATTGTTTTAATCTGCTCTCTGCTTTTTTTAAATGGTTGCAACAATAACAACGCAAGCAATGCTTTGAAAAATGCAGAAACCTATGGTTACTATTCCATTGCAAATATTACTTATGGCATGACATTCGAAGATTGTTGTAAGGCTATGGGAAAAACGGAGAAAGATTTCAAGCTTAAAGTTAAAGATAATGAAGCCTCAGAAAAAGAGAAAATTAAAATGTATAGCACAGATATTAAGTTATATGAAAAAGATGCAACACTTACATTGTCGTTTGATAATTCAGCCATATTGGCAAAATACAAAATTGGGTTGACAAGATTTTATATTAGATTTAAAGATAAAACGTCTTACGAATTTTATATAACTGAACTCAAAAAAGAGTTACAAAAAAAGCATATATCATACGCACAAAACGGAGAGCGAGACGTAGTTGAATTTTATAATCAAAATACAGTAAACTCAATTCAAGATAAAAAAATAAAAGCAAAAGTACTTAAAATTGCTAGCGAGTGGTCTCCTAACAAAAATACTTCTATGATTGGAGAATATCCACTCGATTCTATTACTCTCTGGCCCAGTGATAGTAGTATTGATGAACTTGATTTTATTGAATTTGTAGGGGGATTAGCCGCAATTCTAAATGCAGCCGCTAGATAAGTAAAGCGATTTTTCATTTATTCTAATTTACCTGTAACTTACGGCAAGAGCAAGCCCTTGCCCTACATTTTTATAAAACACAACATAGCAATGGCTTTGTATGGTTTAACACCAAATCAAAGGAAACATAGAAATTCTAACGTTACTTACTCCCTCAGGCACCTGCGGGTGCCAGCTCCCTCTAGGAAGGAGCCTAGAAGCTTTCCCTTTGAGGAAAATGGAAAAAAGCGCGACGGGCTAACACACAGGTTCGCCCTTATCGTATACGCCCAATATATCTACCATATACAAAGCCCTCACAGTAGTGAGGGCTTTGTTGTTTAATCTAGCCTATACTCCATTTGCATATCTCTTGGATCGGCTTCATAAAGTTCCTTGTTAATTTCTTGTGCTTCCACACAACCGATTTTATGATAAAATGCAATTGTTTCTTCTGCTGATCCAGCACAAATATAAAGTTTATCTGCACCTTGTTCTTTGGCTTTTTTCGCACATAACAAAAACAATGCTTTTCCAATACCCTTGCCACGGAAACCGTGTGAGAGAAACAATTGGTCTAAAAGAAGATACTTTGCCGTTCTTCCAAAGAAATTAGCAGAAACAGTTCCATATCCAACTAAAAGATTGCCTTCATAGCAACCAAACGCAAAACCACCTTGAGCAAGAGTCTCTTTCGTGCGTTTAATATGCCAATCCATTCCGTTTGGTAAGTCATTTTCTTGCCACTGAATGGAGATTAGCTGACGTTTTCCATCTACCTCTCTCCATGCTTTATCAATATATTGTGTTCCGTCAATCTGTCGAATGTCTTCACAATTTTTTATCGTCAATTCTTGAACTGTCATAACCACTTTCCTTTGTTAAATATGCATATTAAACATTTTTCTTAAACGAACATTTCTTGCAAACATATTTAACTGGTCATATAAATCATCATAACGAGCCGCACAAAGCTCCCATTCAGAATTACGGTTGTTTGCAAACCAAAGCTTACGATGCAGTTCCTTTACTTGCAATAATTCTGCGGCTAAATCTAAAGCAGCTTTTGAATAAGGAATACCCTCTTCAATCGTTTTCACCTTTTTATGTGGTAAATTTGCAATTTTATTTGCAGTAAAGCTTGCTCTTGCAACGGTTAGATGCAATGCGTTAAACGCGTCCATATTTCTTATCGGGTGCAATGACGCTAAATCCAGTTTTGCTTTTGCCATTGCATTTTGGATAACGGCAATATGCTCTTTATCTTTGAACGCAATAGGGTTAAATGGATTGTTAAACATCTCATTTTTAAATTCGTGCTCATGTTCTCTAGCAATTAAGCTATCATGATGATAAACTGGCTCTAGCAATTGTGCTTGTTCTTCTGTAAAGCCAAAGAAAGAAGCATGATATAGATTAAAAATATCTTCATATGTGTATGTAGATGCTGGTGACCAGCAGAAATTTCCACCAATTACAATGCCCGGCCATGCAAGTTCTCTTAATGTATCTCCGCCATCAGCCCAACATGACATAATCATACCAAGGCTTCTACCATTGTCTGCCGCAAGTAATCCTTTTGTGTTGTTATAGCAAGTTTTCACATCGCAAGAAAAACGTTTCCATGTCCAGCTGCCAGGAGAAATATACATTTTTAAGTTTTGATTGTGCAATGCACTTACAAATGGATATTCCGGACGATAAGCGTAATCCCAAAATACAAACTCCGTTCCTTCCGGAAGCTCTTTTGCTCTATCAACCGGTACTGCATAATCACCCCAAGGTGGTGCAAAGAAATCGGCGTACATCATAAGGGTGCAATTGCGCTTTTTGAGTTCATTTGCAATAAAGGTATAATGTTCAATAAATAATCGTCCACCCTCATCGTGTCCATAAACCTTTGTTAAATCAACCGGTTCATCTCCACCTGCATGGATGACACCTTCACCAAAAACTTCGATAATTTCGTCTAACATCATTAAGATTGCTTCACGTACTTTTGGATTCTTCGGATCCATTACATGGCTTACAGTACCATCTTCATATTTTAATGCAAGCGGTTGCAGCTCTTCAATATTGGATAGCTTGTCAAAGTGACCTAATAAATTCACAATAGGTCTCATATCCATCTGCCACTCTTTTGCAAATGCAATAATCCCTTTCCATTCTTGTTTGCTCACAGGTTCGGAATAACGTCCCCAAGCAGGGATGCTGTCAAAACGGAACGTATCTTCCATATAGGGCATATACGTATTATATTTATAACGTGCCAGCTTTTTAATAATATTAAAGAAATCATCCGTTGTAGAAATTTGACCTCTGGAAATATCATCGGATAATCCTCTAAAATGTAAAGATGGCTCATCTTGTACGATAAATTCTTTTAATTTATCGTCGTTTGCCAAAGACAACTCGGATAACGTAAATAATGCATACATTAACGCACGTATTGTTTTTGCATAAATTGTAATTTTCTCTTTTTTTGCATCAATTTCATAAGCTTCTTCAGTTAATTCTTTCTTTACCCATGTAATGGGATAGGTAGCTTTGCCTTTTGCATTGGAATCGAAAATTTCGTTCGCAATTGGTAACGCTTTCAATATGGCTTCTTCCAAATAAAAATGTTTCAGCTCAAAAGGATCCTTTTTTACTTCAATTTGCTTCAGTTGTGGAATAATTTGTGTATTCAAAATGTTCCCCTCCTATTTTGTCTTTCCGTTTATTTGTTAAAAAACATAACTAAAGTTATTATAGTTAAGTGAAAATAAAAACGCAATACGGATACAAAAAATAGATTAAAATTTTCAAAAACCTTTTCTTTATATCTCTCAATATGCTATAATAATCATAATTACTAATTAAGAAAGAGGTATCAGAATGCAATATGAAAAGTCCTGTGGCGCGATTGTATATCGCAAGCACCACGGAAACATTGAGCTTTTACTGATCAAAAATGCCAATGGCGGACATTGGTCTTTTCCAAAAGGTCATGTAGAAGGAAAAGAAACTGAGATTGAAACTGCAGTTCGAGAAATCAAAGAAGAAACAAGCATTGATGTTGTATTAGATGAATCCTTTCGAGAAGTTATTACTTACGCACCAAAGAAAGATATTACAAAAGATGTTATTTACTTTTTAGCAAAGGCAACATCATATGACTACACCCCACAAAAAGAAGAAATTTCAAAAATAAAATGGGTTGAAATTAACAATGCACATACATTATTAAGCTATGACAACGATCGCCAGCTTGTTTTAAAAGCCAAAAATATTATCAAAGATATATATTAATAAGTTTTAGAATCGAGGGGTATTTATGGCAAAATCTTATTTATTGCCAAAAGCAAGCAAACAGTTTAAATCCAATCTACACGCACACACCATTCACTCAGACGGAGCATTGACACCACAGCAAATGAAGGCTTTGTATCAAGAACATGGATATCATATTATTGCCTACACTGACCATAATGTTTTGAATTACTTTAAAGAACTGGATGAAGAAAACTTTTTAGCTCTTTGTGGATATGAGGTTGACGCCTACACTCAAAACTCATATGGTGGATTTGAAAAAACTTGCCACTTAAACTTGATTGCACGCAACCCGCAAACTGCTAAATTCATTGAAAAACCCGCAATATACTCTGTAGATAGTATTAACGATACGATAGAAAAGCTATACCAAGCAAACTACATTATTCATTACAATCATCCAGGATGGTCAGCTGAAGAACCAGCAGACTATTTAAATCTAAATCATATCTCTGCTATGGAAATTTACAACCACGGTTGTGAAGTGGAAACCAACGATGGTGATGCAAGAAACCACTATGACATTATACTGAAACACGGGTTGCATTGGAATTGTATTTCTACAGATGATAATCATAACCACAATACTTTACCAAATAATACATTAAGAACCGAAACCGATTCTTGTGGCGGTTACACAATGATTTGTGCTCCAACGCTTACATATGACTCCGTTATTCAAGCCCTAGACGATGGTAATTACTATTGCTGCATGGGTGAAGGTGCTCCTGAAATATATCACTATTATATAGAAGATTCAAAGCTTGTTATCGATTGTTCTCCGGTAAAAGGAGTTTTTGTAAAAAGCAACTCAATTGGCGCTCGTTTTCACAGAACTTCAACAACCGATTCTATTACTCATGCTGAATTTGATTTAACTACACTGCGTGGTGATGAGCCATACCTTCGTATTGAGCTAGCAGATAGTAAACGTCGTATGACTTTTACCAATCCTTATTATTTATAAAATGTAATCTCTTAAATTTAAAATTTTGAAGCGAGAAACTTGCCACAAGGCAATTTTCTCGCTTTTTTATTATTGATAAAATCAATTATTTTCGCTATTAAATTATAAATTATTACAAATAAATTACCATGCTGTTTATAAATATAACATAAAACATTAAATTTTTATATATTTTTGTCGATAGTATTTATGCAGTACAATTCTATGAAAGGGGGAAAATTATGAGAATAAGAGATAATGCGTTATCATTAAATTTAATTAATGCAATGAACAGCAATACACGTGCACAATCTAAGACCTTAGAAAAGCTGTCCGGTGGATCTCGAATCAATCGAGCTGGAGACGATGCATCAGGTCTTTGCATTAGTGAAAAAATGCAAGCACAAATTCGTGGATTAAGCCAAGCACAAAGGAATTCACAAGATGCTGTTTCGCTTATACAAGTAACAGATGGTGCGCTGCAAGAAGTACATAGCTGTTTACAACGTATTGATGAACTTTTAGTTCAATCTTCAACCGCTACTTACAGTGATGGTGATCGTAATAATATTCAATCTGAAATTAGTGCATTGTTAAACGAAGTGGATCACATTGCTGACAGTACAAAGTTCAACAATATTAGTCTTCTTGACGGCTCACAATCATCCGGAATATCTGATAGTGCAAAGAATAAATTTGTCAGCTGGTTAAATGGATCTTGGCTACAAGATGCCGCTACAAAAGTAGAGAGCACAACCGGTTGGAAATTAAATTCTGGGACTTCACTTTCGGTAAAATTTGAACAGTTAAACGGTTCTGCTGTTGCAAGTATGTCTGGTTGGTATTTAGGTAGCGACTTAAAATTGTCTGTAAACACAGATTACATGAAAGGAGATCTTACCTATCAAGGTACTGATGGCCCTACATTAGGTGGGATTCCTACTGACCGTTTAATCACTCATGAAATGGTTCATGGATTTATGTTTAACAACGTTTCTACCACAGCAACGCCAAAATCTTGGTTTATCGAAGGTCTTGCAGAAGCTGTTCATGGCGCAAGTGACAACCGTTATTATGGCTTTGAACAAGGCTTCAATTCTGACTTTAAATCCATTAACGACGAATTGCAATCCTTTGATTTCACAAGCAGTGGTAACAATTCAAAAAATTACACGATTGGATTTATTGCAACAAGCTATTTGTATACAAAAGTAGAAGCAAAGTCAAGCGGAAGCTTTAAAACAATGCTTGGTGAAATGGATCAAACAGATGAAACCTTTGAACAACTGGTATGTAAATATACAGGGGCAGCTGATTATTCCAGCTTTGTTACTACTATGAAAAATACTGCAACTGCAGCTTTGACAAGTAATAAGTTTAATGATGATTTTTTAGTAAAAGAATGTGGTATTAACCTTACAGATGGTAAGGCTGACCCATTAACCGGCGGTGATGCTTCATCTTCCGATGTTATCGCCAATATTGGTGCAGAAGTAAAACCATCCGCTTCTTCTACTACCTTAAAACTCGGTTCAACTGATGTTACTGTTAACTGGTCCGACGATTCAGCTACCAACACTAATAGTGGTGGTATTGTATTGCAGATAGGTGATACTGCCGATCAGTCTATGGTTATGGAAATCAAGAGTGCGAAAACCGCAGATTTGGGTATTGATAAAATATCAGCATCTACACAAGAAGATGCTCAAAAATCAATTGCTTTATGCCAAGCTGCGATTAACACCGTTTCTGATATGCGTGGTACATTAGGTGCATATCAAAATCGTTTAGAGCATACTATGTTCAATTTATCTACTACAGAAGAAAATACAACTTCTGCATTCAGCCGTATTCATGATACTGATATGGCTAAGGAAATGCTAAACTATATGAAGAATAATGTTTTAGCTCAATCCAATCAATATTTGTTTTCCCATGTAAAACAAATACCAAATCAAGTACTGCAATTATTACAATAACTATCAACAATAGCAGAACCCTTTTCAACTTCGTAAAAAGGCTCTGCTATTGTTCTTTTTATTCTGTACCAATTAAATTTATCTTGTTTAGCTCATTCTTTTTTCTTATTCAATAATACAAAATGAATATGATCTTCCCATTTCCCATTTATTTTTAAATAAGATTTTGCTAATCCCTCTTTTTCAAAATGAAGTTTTTCCACCACCCGTAACGATTGTACATTTCTAGGCATAATATTCGCCTCTAATCGATGCAATCCCAAATCATGAAAGGCTATAAAAATTAACTTTTCTAAAGCCTCGGTGATATAGCCTTTATTCAATTCATTTTTATGACATTTATAAGCGACATAACCTGATTGAAATGGGCCCATAATGATATTGTTAATTCCAACTAATCCAATAATTCGTTCTGGATTTTCCTTTTGAAATATCCAATACCGCACTCCTGTTTGATATTGAAATTGAATCCAATCTTGTTTTAATATTACCTTTTGTGTTGCCAACGTCACAAAATCGTTTGGATGTTTGGGCTCTGTAACTTGCAAAAAAGGATCATTTTCTTTATAATAGGCTAAAACCTGTTTTTTTAAACGTGGATTGGATTGCATCAATAATAACCGATTTGTTTCATATGTTGTTTGAAGCATTGTTTCTTACCTCGATAATCAAAATAAAACATTCTGATTTATTGTTGAGCAATTTATATCTTCTCATTCAAAAAGCTATAACGAAAGCCCAGCATTATTTTGCTGGGCTTTGATAATTAATATAATAAATACGGCTGAATACTCTCTTGATAAGTCTTACACTTTTCCTCTTGCTCTGCAAAAAATGCGATTGGATCAAAATTGTCTTTGCGAATTGAATCTGTTCCCAACAGTAAATCTATAAATGGGTTTGCGCCCTCTTTTAATGGAGCTAAAAACTCAAACTCTGAATGTAATTTACGAATAGAATTCACTAACACAACTCCCAGTTTAAATGGTTCAAACCCGTCTCTATTTATAATGTGAATCTGAACACCGCAGCATAATTGATCTTGATGTTTAGAAAAAGTAGGTTTGAAATAAGTCTCTCTTAAAAGAAAACCTTTCAGACCATAACCGTTCACCATCTCTATCACCTTCTGTGCATTCATCCAAGGAGCACCTATAGTTTCAAATGGCTTTGTTGTTCCTCTGCCTTCTGATACATTCGTGCCTTCAAATAAGCAAGTACCAATATATGCAATGCATGAATCAATTGTTGGCAAATTCGGAGATGGAGAAATCCAAACCAAGTCCGTTTCATCATAATATTTTGTTCTGTCATAGCCATTAATTTTTACTATATGTAGATTTGCGTTTATATTTTGCTCTTTGTTAATGTATTGAGCATATTCTCCCATCGTCAACCCGTAGCGAGTTGCAATCGGAAATCTACCAACAAAGGATTTGAATGCTGGATCCAATACCGTTCCCTCTATTTTTGCTCCACCAATTGGATTCGGTCTATCTAATACAACTAGTGGTTTTCCTACCCTTGCGCAATCTTCCATAGCGTATGCTAATGTATAAAGATAAGTATAAAATCTTGCCCCTACATCTTGAATATCAAATATCATGACATCAATGGTATCTAAAATTTCATCACTAATATGAGGAGTATGTCCATATAGGCTATAAACAGGTAAATTTGTTTTAGGATCATCATAACTTTCCACCTTATCGCCTGCTTGCAAATCACCTCTTACGCCATGTTCGGGGGAAAACATACAAGCCAAATTGTATTCCATATGTAGAATATCTATTGTTGATTGCAAGCTTTTGTTAACTCCTGTGGGATTGGTAATTAACCCAATTCGTTTGTTCGTCAATATCTCTTTGACTTGATCTAAATTATCAATACCGCACATTAATTTTTGTTTCATTTCCGTCTCTCCTTTTCGTTTATATCTTATCTAAGCCTAACCAAACACTATTATGAAACTGCTTACGAAAACGAATGATCTCATTATTTTCTCTGCCATAATGAACACGATTGGTTAATAGAATTGCATAGTATCCCGTTTCTTTATCCACCATAATAGATGTTCCTGTAAAGCCAGTATGTCCATAACTTCCCTGTGAGAACAAATCTCCTGCAAAGTTTGGAACATCGCCACTCAATGCAAATCCTAATCCTCGATTTTCACTCATTCCATGCGTGTAGTTTTCAATTGCTTTTTCAAACATTCTATTTGATAAATAACCTTTTCCTCGCTTACTCAACATAGCAGTAAATGCAATCATATCGTCGAGTGTCGCAAAAACACCTGCATTACCGGCAACACCGCCAAGAAATCGAGCATTTTCATCATGCACCACTCCTTTTAAATAGCTACCGGTATCTTTTGAAAACTCAGTTGCTACAACATCCGTTGCAGTTGGACAATAACAAGCTGCTTTCATATTGAGTGGTTGAAATACATACTTTTGAACTAACTTGTCTAGTGAATCACCGAATACTTGCTCTAAAATATTGCCTAGCACGATATAACCCATACAGCTATATTGCACATCTGTATTTGTTTTGTAAGCTAAGTCTTGCTTTAATATTGTATCAATTGCTTGATCTGGGCGAATATTCATTAACCACAAAGGCATATGGCTTGCTATTCCACTTGAATGTGTCAATAGGTTTTGAATTCGAATATCCGCTTTATCATATGGATTTTCAAAAAAACGACTGAGCGTATCATCTAAGCATAACTTTCCTTGTTGAATTGCTTGAAATGCAACCATTGTTGTTCCAATAACCTTTGATAATGATGCCATATCAAACAACGTTTGTTCCGTTAAAGGTTTTTGTTCTGGAAAAAGCTGTGCATTTCCAAAACTTTTTTTCAAGTAAACTGCATTTCCTTTTCCGATTGCTATCGCTGCGCAAGGAAATACCTTATCTTGAATTGCTTGTTCGACTAGAGTTATTGTTTTATCAAAATTCATGAGATACCTCTTCTCTTGAAAAACAGGGTTTAACGCACCCGTTAAACCCTATTATTACTCTCATTATTTATTTTTCAAACCTTTGTGCTTTCAAGTTCTAAAAATTAAAACTCAGATTTATATTCTCTCATTGACATCGGCTCAATCATAAATGTTTGTGCTCTTGTTGTTCTAGCTTCAATTCCTCTTACACGCATTAAATGTGTATAATAATCTTTGTATTTAAAGTCTTTTGAGTTAATGGTAAACCAATGGTGAGAAATTGCTTTTTCCCATAGTTCAAATCCCTCATCTGATACTTCCATATAGGTATGTGGAACGAAATCGTATGGATCTTCCCAGTTTTCGCAATAGTATGGACCTTTTGCAAAATGAGCTGGTAATTCACGTTCTACGGTTGGCAATCCAGCAAGTAATTGTGCATCAAAAACAAGCTTATGCGTTGTCATGTGATCCTTGTGGATTGAACTTTTCCAATGTGTTAGCAATACATCGGGTTTATATTTACGAATATCATCACAAAGTCTAAAACGTGCCTCATCATTTAAAGGAAGTTCACAATCCGGATAATCCCAAACTACACTTACTCCACCAAGCATTTCAGCAAAAATTCTTGCTTCTTCTACCTTTTGCTTTCTGTATTCTTCTACAGTTAAATGAGCAGGACAGCCTCTTTCACCTGCTGTACAAGCAACAATTACCACTTTATAGCCTTTTAGCGCTAATGTTGCAAGAACGCCGCCTGCTGTTAATTCCATATCTCCGATATGTCCACCAATTGCCATGACTGTTTTTTGTTCTGCCATTTCAATATCCCCTTTTAAATTATTATATTACTATCTTTTTACACGTTCCATATCAGCCCATGTTTTTACGATTTTAAATCCTGCACCTTCATAAATGTTTCTTGCAGGGTTTGTTTCTCCTGTAAACAAGGTCATATAGCCTGCTCCCATTTCTTTTAAAGACATACACAAAGATGAGAACAATGCTTTGCCTAGACCATATTTTCGATATTCGGAATGCACACCGATACCTGCAAAATAACCTCTTCCACTTGGTTGCACATAAAGAGGTCCTGTAAATCCAACTGCTTTTCCTTTATGCTCAGCAATTAAAACAGGATAACCACCGTCCGGTTTATTCACATTACCAATAATAATCTCTCTCCATTGCTCATTGCCTAAGTCAGTAAACAGTTCATCTAAGCCATAATGTTTTTCTTTATTATAATATGTGATTGTAATATCTTGTTCTTTTAAACTCTCTAATCGCTCTTTAATTTGAGAAGAAAATTCAAAACTTGCTAACGGTTGATAAAAGGAATTTTGATAAACAGTATCACGATAACCACAGTTTTTCAAAAACAGATAGCCGCTTCCTGATACATCAACTCCTGGTGCATTTGGATGATCATGTTCTTTTGTGTTTGGAACACACCATTCTAAGTTAATTGGATTAAAGAAAGTAATATCGTATTTTGGGAGTGGTGATACAGCGATTTGATCCAATTCTGTTTCTAAAGCTTTTAATAATTTTCTTCCGATTCCGTTACGACGATATTCCTTTTTAACGACAATAAAAGTAATATAAGCTATGTTGGTATCTACCTTATAGCTTGCATTTGCAAATCCGATTACAGATTCACCTTCTGATGCAATTAAATTGATTTTCTTAACATTTTCAGACTCTGTAATAAATTGCTCTTCAAAACGTGCTTCATTCAATTTGCGATGTACCACTTCACCTTGTGCTACACTATTGAATAAAATATTTGCTTGATATTGTGTTGCTTTGGAAAGTTTGCTAATTTCCATTCTCAACATCCCCCTGTTATTATTTCTCTTGATAAATATAAAACGCACCTTTGGTTGGATTAAAATCTTGATCAAAGATCCGATATCCACTTAACTCACTGTTTAAAGTATCTCTAAAGCTTTCTTTCACAAAATCAATTTTACGAATAACGCTTCCGGAAACTGCTATTTTCAATTTGCGAACATGATATTGATGAGCCAATCCGATTGCAAGATAAGCTAAACGCTCACCCGCCCAACATAAAATAGATTGGGCTTGAAAATCGCCTTTATTAGCAGCTTTTACAACAGCAGGCATCAATGCGGCTATTTCCCCTTTAGTAGAATGATATGTGAAATCAATCAATTCTCGTAATTCGGTAATGTTAAGTTGTTCAAATATTTGTTTTCTTAATTCAGTGTCACTTTGGTTGGTATCAAATGAATAAGCAATATAGCGAATTGCTTTTATGACAATAGAATAACCGCTGCCATCATCATTAATTAGATGTCCCCAACCGCCAAACCGTTTTACTTCATCGCCTTGCTTCAAATAACCGATTGAACCGGTTCCCGCAATAACCAAAGCACCATCAGAACCCTCTAATGCAGCATAAAGCGCAAGTAAAGCATCATTTGTTACATATATCTTTTCACCATAAATAGAAGTCAGATATTCTCTGGCTTGATCCTTTTTATTTCCTGTTTCAATTCCTGAACAGCCTAAGCAAATAAATTCATAGCTATCGCCAAACTTTTCAACAATTGCATCGACTGCTTGTTGAATATTTGCCATTCCTTTTTCAAAATCAACCGTTACATTCCCAAACCCTGTTACCGTTTCAAACAAAGCTTCTCCATCCATTGAGTAGGCTGTTGCTGTTGTCTTAGTACCTCCTGCATCAATACCAATCAAATATTTCATTTCATATCCCTTCCAGAAAGCATCTTATTTTAGCGCTGCTTTAATATGTCCTTTGCTTTCTTCTAACCTTTTTTTCGCCTCTTCCTTTGTAACCTTACCAAGTATCATTACAATTGCGGTTTTCGGATGATAATCCACGCTTTCTAAGGTTTGTTTTGCAGTATCATAATCTGTACCTGTTGCTTCCATTACAATTCTACAGCAACGCTCTATTAACTTTAAGTTTGATGGCATAACATCTACCATCAAATTTTGATATACTTTTCCCATTTTAATCATTGTTCCTGTTGAAAGCATATTTAAAACTAATTTTTGTGCCGTTCCTGCTTTCATACGAGTAGAACCTGTTACAACTTCCGGTCCTACAATTGGAGCAATTGATACATCTGCTATTTCTGCCATTTTAGAATTGTTATTGCAAGTCAAAGAAACCGTTTTTGCACCGATTGATTTTGCATATAGCAAACCGCCTATCGTATATGGTGTACGTCCGGAAGCAGCAATACCAACCAATACATCTTTTTTTGTAAAATGGATTGCTTCCAATTCCTTTTGACATAACATTTCATCATCTTCTGCACCTTCAACGGCATTCAGCAAAGCATCTTCTCCACCCGCAATCAATGCTACTACGGTATCCGGTGTCACTCCATACGTTGGTGGGCACTCGCTCGCATCTAACACACCAAGTCTTCCGGAAGTGCCGGCGCCACAATATATCAATCTTCCGCCTTGGCTCATTGCTTCATAAATCAAATCAATTGCCTTAGCTATAGAATCAATCTCTTTTTCTACTGCAAGAGGAACAAGCTTATCCTCATTGTTAATAAGCTGCACCAACTCTTGTGTACTCACTTCGTCAATTGCAGTTGTTTTCGCATTCCTTTGCTCCGTTGTTAGGCTGTTTAAATTCATCGTCCTATCCCCATTTTCTTTTTTATATCAATATGAAAACGATTACTTACAAAGCAGAATCGTTTTCCACATTATATTGGTGATGTTTTATCCAAATAAATGCTTTCGAATGGGCATTTCATATAAAATCATTGCTTTGCCATTCTATGTATTTGTCCTTTTTCTCTCATTATATAATGCTTGGTTTTGTTTTTCAAGTAGCAATACAAACCAAATTGATATCGATTATTTATAATTGTTATAAATCATGTTGCCTTATTAGCAGTAACAGAATATGTAAAAGAGTAATATTAGAAAAATAATTGAAATATTTTACTAATTGTGGTATCCTATTAAAATAACTAATTCAGCAGAGGAGGCACCCCTATGAAAACTTGTCCAAAATGTAACGCTGTCAACAAAGACAGTCAACGACTTTGTGTAAATTGCGATTCTTATCTTGGAAATGTTGCATCAGAATATGACGACGACTATGCTGAAAAAGTAATTATGCGTAGCAACAGAAAATCGAAAACTCGTAGTATTATTACAACAGTATTATTCCTTCTGTTCTATTGTAGCTTTTTAGTTTTCACGATGATATTAAGTTACGACATCTTCGGAGGCTTAGAGCGTTATTTTCGTTATTCATTATTATACATTCCATGCTTGATTCTTTTTCTTTTTCCCTATAATAAAGTTTATTGTTGGTATCGTAAGAAAAAGAAAAAGGATGAATCTTATTTAGCAGACAGCTTTATTGCGATTTTTAAAGCTGTTGCGTGGATTTATTTAATTTGTCTTTATGTTGGAACATTCCAAATGATGAATGTTGAGCTATAACAATATGTAAAGAGTAGTATATTATTGTGTAGGGCAAGGGCTTGCTCTTGCCGTTGGGGTAGTATTTGTCAAACGAGTGAGCACACAGGTTCACCGCTATGATTTGTTTTATAAATTTGATAGATATAAAAATATCACAAAAAACACCTAGGGGCCATCCTAGGTGTTTTCATATCATAAAAAGTCTGTTGCACGAAAGTGGAAACAGGTTCCCTTGATAAAATGTTCGCTTCGCCACTTAAATATATAATAATCCATAAGGATTATTATATCAGTCTGAAGAAAAAGCCCGATTTTGGCGTAACCAAAGTCGGGCTTTTGAATATATGGTTGAAAATTTGAAAAAAGTGCAAAGGATACAAAAAGGAGAGTTCACCCTCCACTTATGTATTGCCAGCTTTTTAAGGTTCATGCACGCAAATTTAAGCCTAACCCAGTTTGTTACTTGGGCAAGACCTCGATAAGGTGTATAACGCATTGCGTATTTTTCTTTCGCATCAGCAAAAACTCGCTCAATCGTTTCTTTTCGCTGTGCATAAAGATCTTTGTATTTTATTGCATAACGAATATCTGAAACTTGCTCTAAGTACTCATGCCAAACATGAACTGTGTATTGTTTCTGGAATTCTTTACTTTCAGTGCATTTGTAACGAAACCCACAGATTTTACAGTCGTTTGGATTGCTTTTAAATTCTTTGTATCCTTCTCTATTCGTGGTGGAATAGTGTAAAACTTTATTGTTTGGACATACTACACAGTCAAAATATTCATCATATGAAAAATCATATTTCTTAAAAAAGCCTTGTTTTGTCATTGGTCTACGATATGGTACTAATAAATCTTTTCCATCATCTATAAGTCTTTTTGCAATATAGGGAGTATTGTAGGCACTATCTGCCACTATTGTTTGGATTTCGGGGTGGTTTTCTTTTAATTTATCATACAAATCATCGAATGCTACGCTGTCATGTACATTGCCTGCTGTTACATGAACATCTACAATGTAGCCTTTTTTGTCACAAGCTGTATGTGCTTCATAAGCAAGGCATTTCTTATGCTCTCCTTTATGAAATACACCGCTTTCAGGGTCAGTGGTTGATTCATTGATGATTTTTTCTTCTATTTTAGGTGGCTTTGTATCGTCAAATGGCTTTTTTTTATGTTCTTCTCTATCTTTATTGATTTCGTCCATTAGTTGTTTCTCATAATGTTTTGCTGCTACGGGGATTGATTTCTTTACAACCTTTTTTATATTTGCATTTGCTTTTATATGGGTTCCATCTACAAATACCACCTCTGGGTCAAGATATCCCATATCATTGATTTCATTCAATATCCAGTTGAAAATGCATGCAATAGTATTCTCGTTAAATCTATGTTTAAAGGCATAACTTATTGTTGTAAAGTGAGGTATTTGTTCTGTCATTAAATATCCTAAAAACCAACGATATGCACAGTTCATTTGTACTTCTTCTACCAATTTGCGCAACGAACTTATTCCATACAAATGTTGTATTAAGACCATTTTGATTAGTACTACTGGGTCTATGCTTGGTCTTCCATTATCTTTACAATACAAATCCTCTACGAAATCATATATATGACAGAAATCCACTGCACTATCTATTTTTCTAAGCAAATGTTCTGCTGGAATAAATTCTTCTAAGCACAAAAACTCTACTTGTGTTCGGTCTTTTTTAGCTTTAACTAACATTTAATCACCCTATTTAATTATACCATTTTTCGCGTCAAAAGTCCCCTAAATCATCGAATTTAGGAGACTTTTTCTACAAGCTGATATAATAATCCATAAGGATTATTATATCACAATTCCGCCATTTGGACTAATAACTTGACCTGTAATAAATTCTGATTGCTCAGTTGCTAAAAAGTAGACAGTGTTTGCAATCATTTCGGGATTTCCCAACCGATTTAAAGGTGTTTCTTCTTTTATTTGCGATAAGGTTTGTTCATCAAACCCTTGCATCATATCGGTCATAACAACACCCGGTGCAACACAGTTTACATTTACATTGGATAACCCTACTTCTTTTGCAAGTGCTTTTGTAAAACCGATTATTGCAGCTTTGCTTGCAGAATAATGCACTTCACAAGATGCTCCGGTTATTCCCCATATGGAAGAAATATTCACGATTTTACCATACCGTTGCTGAATCATTGCAGGCAATGCGGCTTTTGTCAACAAAAACATTCCTTTGACATTGCTATCAAACATCGTATCCCATTCCTGCTCGGTAATGTCGGTGAATAATTTTTGTTGTGCAATTCCTGCGTTGTTTACCAATACATCCACCTTTCCATAAGTGGTTTGAATCTTTTCCATCATTATTGCAATCTGGTTCGCATCACGAAGGTCGGCTTGAACTGCTATTGCATTTGGTAACTGATTCGCTAGTGCAATGGCTTGTTCTTTTGATGTATGATAGTGAATAATTACACGATACCCCTTTTTTGCAAATAATTCTACGCAAGCCTTTCCGATTCCTTTTGCACCACCTGTCACCAATACCGTTTCTGTCATAAAAGACTATCCTTTCTTTTTTCATATTACGTATCCAAAAAATGCCGCCATGATGCATGGCGGCAAAAATAAACATAATAAAAATACTTGTTTCTAAATGCCCGCTTTTATGCTATTCATTAAAGTTAGTATAACACAAAATCAGGCAGATTGTCGATTGCTTTTATTTTTTAGCAGACGTTTTTAAAGTTGCATTTGCACTTGCTTTTACTTGTAAATCTGGCTTTTTAATTTCAGTAATGCCATTATGCTCCGTTAGCTGCACTTCTAATGCATATTCGGATTCAACATTAGACTCTTTATCCAAAATAACCGCTTTATCATTATAACAAATCAGCTCACCCTTTTTGTTTACTGTAAAGCTAACATTTTGAGATTTTACAGTAATATCGGCATCTTTGTAAACCGTTTTATTCAATTTCTTTGCATCCATTGCAACATTATAAATCGTATTTGTATTATCGGTTTTTTTATCCATTTTAGCTATATTCTTTTTATCGATTTTCCCGCTAATCAGTTGCAAATAGCGATGTGGATTATCTTTTGTATATGCTGTTGCATCTACATTGCTCCAACCGTTTCCGAGAAGCCATTGCTCTGTTTTCTCGCCATCACTCACTTCACAAAATACCATTTTATTTGATGCATCTTGTTGTGATTGACAATATTCCATCACACCTTTATCGTTTAGCTTATATACAAAATCGGTTACATTGGCATCTGCTTTTGTTGCCCCATTTACAGAAGAAGAGATTACCATATGACAACTGTTTTGCTTCATCATATTTTCCTGTGCTTTATTGAGGTCACTATAACCCTTTACGCTTTTACAACCAACCAAACTAAAACATAAACCAACAATCAAACTTGCCGTTATGATTTTTTTTATCATAATCTGCACTCCCCTTGCTTAATACGTGTTACTGTGTACTACCATATATATTAACAAAAGGATAAGAATAGACTTGCGGTACAAACTGTCATTTAAAATTGCTATTACTATTTTTTATCATGTTTTATTTTGCGGCTGATATAAATGATAGACACTATTTCATATGCTATCGTGCCAAACAGTAGCAACAGCATAATTGGTAGAAACCAACTACCGAGTGATTTCCCTTTTGCTTGTTGTAAGGTTAAATAAGAAAAATTGATTGCCAAAATCAAGTTCATTCCACATAACATATTACGTGTTTTTTTATATAAGATGTCTTGATTTTGGGGCGTTATCTCAACAGGCATATTCCAAATAGACGGAAATAATGAAACAATAAATACTCCAACACAAAGTATTGTTCCTATAATTGGTGTAAACCAGAGTGATCCTTTACTTCCAAAACTGTCTGCTTCCCCTGCAGCATTGAAATGAGTAGCAATCTTTGTTGGTATATCGGGCCATAACATAGTTAATTGCAAAAATGTATAAGCCAAAACAACAGTGCCCAATAAAACAAGTATCTTTTGCAACTTTGTAAAAGGTATTCTGTTTTTCATAAAACCATCTCGTTTTCTTTATTATTAAATCAAGTTTACGTGAAACCAAATACATTTTCAAGATGTTATGCAAATTTTATTATGTCAGCGCCTTCTCGTCATGAATTTGGAGTAAAAGGGCATACTGTTTTTATCGGTATATGAAGCTTCAAAACAATATCACTAAGTCACATCTATTGGAGTTTATTCTTCCAATAACTAACTATATTTATATCCAAAATAGTTTTTAACATTAAATACATTTAATTACTTGACTTTATTTCTAAATTGTGCTATACTCCATATCAGTTTTTGGAGTCTAATGCATTATGCAAAGGACGAGAACACTGACCATTTCCTACAGGAAATCGAGGCCATACGGACAGCCGGGTCAACTGCCGATTGCAACGGAAGTTGCTTTATTGATTGAGTTTGAAGCTCAAATTTTATAAGTTGGTTACTTACAACCAAACGTGTACGGGATACACACTTGTGAAACGGTCAATAAGAGTAGTAAAAGTAGTTCTTGCTATATAGACTCTAATCTCTAGAAAAGCGCATACGAAATGGAGTTACGGCTCCTGCAATTTTGATACGCTCATATTAGAATCGACCAATCTCAGATTGTATTTCGGTATACCGAAGTATATTCTGGGATTTTTTTATTGCTTAAAATTACGTTATCTACTAACAATATAATAGAAATCCATAGATTTATTTTCGGAAACAAAATGATTATTTATTACATAAATGCAAAAGCAAAAGGAGGGATATGGGCATAATTATCACGCACATGTGAAAATATGCTCGTTTTATGGAAAACAAACTTACACTTTACGGGTTTAATAACCTTACGAAATCGCTCAGCTTTAATATTTATGATGTTTGTTACGCTAAAACAGAACGAGAACAACGAGATTATATCGCTTATATTGATGAACAATACAACTCAGATCGTTTAACAAATATTCTCTATACCGTTACCGATATGATAGGAGCTACTGTTTTAAATGTTTCCAAACAAGATTACGATCCGCAAGGTGCAAGTGTTACCTTCTTAATTGCGGAAGAATCAATGATTCCTTTTTCATCCGATACCGTTGTTGCACATTTAGATAAAAGCCATGTTACCGTTCATACCTATCCAGAATATCATCCCGATAACAATATTGCTACATTTCGTGTTGACATTGATGTTGCTACTTGTGGAGAAATCACACCGCTCAGCACCCTTGATTTCTTAATCGGCAGTTTTGATTCCGATATTATTACAATGGACTATCGTGTAAGAGGATTTACTCGTGACCTTTTGGGTAAAAAATTATTTATCGATCATCATATTACCTCAATTCAAGATTATATTGACCCTACAACGTTAGAAAAATATGATGCAATTGATGTTAATATGTATCAATCCAATATTTTTCATACAAAAATGCTTATTAAAGAAGTCGATTTACAAAACTATTTATTTAATGCGGATGTTTATGAAATCGCACCAAAAACACGTTTGAATATTACCAATAGTCTAAGACAAGAAATGATTGAAATATTCAGTGGCATGAATGTTTATTAACTCGAATTTGTTTTTAGGAGGAAAGCCGTAATTGAATCAGAATCCACAAAATAAAGCTCCCATTTATGAAGCATTAGAAGAATTCAAAAAAATGAGAATGGTACCATTTGACGTTCCCGGTCATAAACGTGGAAAAGGCAATCAGGAGCTCACAAATTTTCTCGGTGAAAAGTGTTTAACGGTTGATGTGAACTCTATGAAACCGCTTGATAATTTGTGTCATCCTGTTTCAGTCATTAAAGATGCGGAAGAGCTTGCTGCTGATGCGTTTGGCGCTGCTCATGCATTCTTTATGGTAAATGGTACAACGTCATCCGTTCAAGCCATGGTTCTTTCTGCTTGTAAAAAAGGCGAAAAAATAATTCTTCCACGCAATGTCCACAGAAGCGTAATCAACGCATTAATACTATGTGGCGCAATCCCCGTTTATATTAACCCTCAAACCAATGAACGACTTGGTATCGCTCTTGGTATGCGGGTGGAAGATGTGAAAAATGCAATTGCTCAGCATCCAGATGCGAAAGCAATTTTAATCAATAATCCCACCTATTATGGAATTTGTTCCAATTTAAAAGCAATTACAGAACTTGCTCATCAAAACAACATGTTGGTTTTAGTTGACGAAGCACATGGAACCCATTTTTATTTTGGAGAAAATATGCCTATTTCTGCAATGGCGGCTGACGCCGATATGGCTTCGGTCAGTATGCATAAATCGGGCGGGTCTTTAACTCAAAGCTCCTTTTTATTATGCGGTAAGCGAATGAACGCCAATTATGTTCGACAAATTATCAATCTTACCCAAACAACAAGTGGCTCCTATCTTTTACTATCAAGCCTTGATATTTCAAGAAAAAATTTAGCTTTAAACGGCAAAATAATATTCCAAAAAGTATCTGAGCTTTGCGAGTATGCAAGAGAGGAAATTAACCAAATCGGCGATTACTATGCATATTCCAAAGAGCTTATCAATGGGGATACGATATTTGACTTTGATACTACTAAGCTCTCTGTCAATACATTTGATATCGGTCTTGCCGGAATTGAGGTTTATGATTTACTGCGTGATGAATACGATATTCAAATTGAATTCGGCGATATTGGAAATATTCTAGCTTATGTTTCTGTTGGCGATAACTATAAAAATATCGAACGACTGATTGGTGCACTATCCGAAATTAGAAGGCGCTATAAAAAAGACAAAAGCGGTATGCTTCGTCATGAATATATTAACCCTAAGGTTACTTTATCACCCCAAGAAGCTTTTTATGGTGAGAAAACTAGTGTTTCCTTAGAAGAAAGCGTTGGTAGGGTATGCTGTGAATTTGTAATGTGTTATCCACCGGGAATACCTATTTTAGCGCCTGGGGAAGAAATTACAAAAGAAATCATTGATTATATTAACTATGCAAAAGATAAGGGCTGTTTTTTAACTGGTCCACAAGATATGCATATCAAACGACTTCAAGTCTGGAAAGGGGCATTGTAGATTGGAATTATGGTATAGCGAAAAGCACACGAAAAACGTTAAATTTTCTATCAAAGTAGATAAGCAGCTTTGCAGCTTACAAAGCGAATTTCAACGGATTGACATCTTTGAATCCAAAGAATTCGGTCGCTTTTTAACGTTGGATGGATATATGATGTTAACTGAAAAAGATGAATTTATCTATCACGAAATGATTACTCATGTTCCAATGGCAGTTCATCCTAATATACAAAATGTACTTGTCATAGGTGCAGGAGATGGCGGAGTTGTTCGAGAACTCACTCGTTATAATACGATTCAACGTATTGATTTAGTCGAAATTGATGAGATGGTAGTAACAGTTTGCAAGGAATATCTCAAACAAACTGCTTGTAAGTTCGATGATCCAAGAGTGAATATTTATTATCAAGATGGGTTGAAATTTATTCGCAAATATGAAAATGAATATGATCTTATTATCGTCGATTCTACAGACCCATTTGGGCCAGGAGAAGGCCTGTTTACCAAAGAATTCTATGGCAACTGTTATAAAGCGTTAAAAGAAGATGGCATTATGGTAAACCAACATGAAAGCCCATTTTATGAAGAAGATGCAGTCGCTATGAAACGTGCTCATAAACGAATTGTGGAATCATTCCCAATTAGCCGTGTTTATCAAGCTCATATTCCGACCTATCCATCGGGCCATTGGCTATTTGGCTTTGCCTCCAAAAAATATCATCCAATTACAGATTTAGATGCAAACAAATGGAATACTTTGCAGCTGCAAACGAAATATTACAATACCAAGCTGCATAAAGGTTCGTTCTATCTTCCAAACTATGTAGAGGAGATGTTAAAAGATGTGGAATAAAAACATTGAAACTTTTATTGGTTGCAATAACGAATACTCTGAATCCAAGCTTGTGTTGTTCGGTGCTCCTTTTGACGGAACAACCTCTTATCGTCCCGGAACACGCTTTGCAAGCAAAGCAATCCGAAGTGAATCGTTTGGAATTGAAACCTATTCCCCTTATCAAGATAAAGATTTAGAAGATATCTGTGTTTTTGATGCTGGCGATCTTGATATTCCTTTCGGAAACACCGAACGTGTACTACAAGAAATTGAATCGTTCACACAAACGGTTTTACAAGATAACAAACTCCCAATTATGATTGGTGGCGAGCATTTAGTAACGCTTGGTGCAGTTCGTGCTGTTGCAAAGCAATATCCAAATTTGCATATTATTCATTTAGATGCCCATGCGGATTTACGGGAAGATTACTTAGGCGAAACACTATCTCACGCAACGGTATTGCATCGCATTTGGGATCTTGTTGGTGACAATAAAATCTATCAGTTTGGTATCCGCAGTGGTGAACGAGCAGAATTTGAGTTTGCAAACGAGCATACTGTCATGCAAAAATTCAATTTAGATGGATTTCAAAAAGTGATTAAAAAATTAAAAGATGTTCCTGTTTACTTTACTTTGGATTTGGATGTATTAGATCCATCGATTTTGCCTGGAACGGGTACGCCAGAAGCAGGCGGAATCTCTTTTACAGAATTAATAGAAGCAATTTTACAACTAAGCAACCTCAATATAGTTGGTTGCGATGTCAATGAACTATCCCCTGTTTACGACCAAAGTGGCGTTTCCACCGCTGTGGCTTGTAAAACAGTTAGAGAATTATTATTAACTTTAGGAGGACTTTAAAAATGGGAAAAGCTTTAATTATTGGATGTGGCGGAGTTGCAAGTGTAACCATTCACAAATGTTGTCAAAACAGCGAAGTATTCGAAGAAATTATGATTGCAAGCAGAACAAAAAGTAAATGTGATGCGTTAAAAGCAAAGTTAGATGGTGGCAAGACAAAAATTCATACTGCACAAGTAGATGCAGATAACGTTGCTGAGCTAGTTGCACTAATCAATGACTTTAAACCGGACGTTGTAATCAATCTTGCACTTCCTTATCAAGATTTAACGATTATGGATGCTTGCTTAGAAACCAAAACACACTATATTGATACTGCAAACTATGAACCATTGGATACTGCAAAATTTGAATACAAATGGCAATGGGCATATAGAGAAAAATTCGAAAAAGCAGGTATTACCGCTCTACTAGGCTCTGGATTTGACCCTGGTGTAACCGGAGTGTTTTCAGCTTATGCACAAAAACATTATTTTGATGAAATTCATTATTTAGATATCCTTGACGCCAATGCTGGAGATCATGGTTACCCATTTGCAACAAACTTCAACCCTGAAATTAACATTCGTGAAGTAACTGCGAACGGAAGCTATTGGGAAAATGGCGATTGGGTTGAAACCGAGCCAATGGAAATCAAACGTGTTTATAACTTCCCTCAAATTGGTGATAAAGATATGTATTTATTACACCACGAGGAGTTAGAAAGCCTTGCTTTAAATCTAAAAGGTATCAAACGAATTCGTTTCTTTATGACATTCGGTCAAAGCTATTTGACACATCTAAAATGCCTTGAAAACGTTGGTATGACTTCTATTGAGCCAATTAACTACAACGGTATGGAAATCGTTCCATTGCAATTCCTAAAAGCAGTTCTTCCAGATCCTGCAACACTAGGCCCTAGAACAAAAGGAAAAACCAATATAGGTTGTATCTTCAAAGGTATCAAAGACGGAAAAGAAAGAACCTATTATGTATATAACGTTTGCGACCATCAAGAATGTTACAAAGAAGTAGAATCTCAAGCAATTTCTTATACTACCGGTGTACCTGCGATGATTGGTGCAATGCTTGTAATGAATGGCACTTGGAGAAAACCAGGTGTTTATAATATTGAAGAGTTCGATCCAGATCCATTTATGGAGGCTTTAAACAAATGGGGACTTCCTTGGGTAGAAGACTTCAGCCCAACTTTGGTAGAC
Organism: Paludicola sp. MB14-C6; assembly: GCF_030908625.1. GTDB lineage: Bacteria > Bacillota > Clostridia > Oscillospirales > Ruminococcaceae > Paludihabitans. Next base: position 1,441,996 of record NZ_CP133133.1, read on the forward strand.
TAATATGAGCGTAAACTTCGATACCAATAAAATAAAAACGCCATATTATATCGTTGATGAAAATTTGCTCATTGAAAACCTAAAAGTGTTAAAATCAGTTTCTGAGCAAACAGGCTGCAAAATTTTATTAGCACAAAAAGCTTTTTCTATGTTTAGTCTTTACCCTCTTATTGGCGACTATTTAGACGGTACAACTGCAAGCGGATTATTTGAAGCAAAGCTTGGTTTTGAAGAAATGAGCAAAGAAAACCATGTATTTAGTGCCGCATATTTAGAAGAGGAAATGGATGAAATTTTAGAAATATGTGATCACATTATCTTTAACTCATTTGCACAATGGGAAAAATATAAAGCCAAAGCAATGCAATGCGAACAAGCGTCGCATTGCGGTAAAGAATTCGGAATTCGTATTAACCCTGAATTTTCAACCCAAGACCATGCAATCTATGATCCATGCGCAAAAGGGAGCCGCTTAGGCGTTACGAAAAAGAACTTCCGCCCAGATTTACTAGATGGAATCAGTGGACTGCATTTCCATACTCTCTGCGAACAAAACAGCGATGATTTAATCGCCACGTTAAAAGTAGTAGAAGAAAAATTCGGCGAATATTTACCGCAGATGAAGTGGATAAACTTTGGTGGAGGCCATCATATTACAAGAGCTGATTATGATATTAAAACCCTTGTTGATTGTATCAACCAATTCAAGCAAAAATATGATGTACAAGTTTATTTAGAGCCTGGCGAAGCAGTAGCGTTGAACACAGGCTTTTTAGTAAGCACCGTATTAGATATTGTCGATAATGATTTTCAAATCGGTATCTTAGATACCTCTGCAGCGTGCCATATGCCTGATGTATTAGAAATGCCATACCGTCCAAATGTGTTAGGCTCAGATTTGCCTGACAAGAAAGCATACACCTATCGTTTTGCGGGACCTACTTGCCTTTCTGGTGATATTATAGGGGATTATTCTTTTGATCAGCCTTTATCCATTGGTGATCAAGTTGTATTTTGTGATATGGCGATTTATTCTATGGTAAAAAACAATACTTTCAACGGTATGAAATTACCTTCCATTGCAATTGCAACAAAAGATGGCGAAGTAAAATTAGTGAAAAGCTTTGGATATCAAGATTTTAAGGAAAGATTATCATAAATAACAAGGAGCTGAAATCATATCAGCTCCTTGTTTGTATTTTAACAACTTTTATGTTATAATAATGGATAATTTTTATAATGTTTTTGGAGGAACTGATATGGCTCATCTCATTTGGAAAGGTACTATTTATAATCAAAATGATTTTAGTGAAACAACGTTACCTGAAAATGCTGTTAAAATGAAAAAAGCAGAAACAATGAAAAGCCTAAGAGTTAAGACTTTTGCTATTGCAATTCCCCTTATCATTCTTATACCTATTATTTTCTACTACTTTTTCTCCAGTCTTCCATCGGACTCCGCTATGTCTTATTTTATTGGAATAATTGTTAGTTGTTTATTTATTCTCTTTGGTAATTTTATGTTTCTTTTTTTATACCCAAAGAATACAATAATTCAAATTAGTTTTTTAAGTCCTAATTTTACTTTTATAACTCATCCAATTTCACCACTTACGAAAAAAAGAGTGTTATTAATAAACCTTGCTCCTTGTATATTTATATTTTTGATTTTAATTCTTGTTTTTGTACCTGTTTTTCACATTAATGTTCGATTGTTTTTATTTAGCTTTTTGACAATTCAAATTCCCCTTTTCTCCAGGAAATCTTATGAGGTTTTTACTATCCTAAAACAAGTTCCCAAAGGTGCCTACATACAAAACTTAGGATTTCAATCGTATTGGTTTACTTTAAGCCAAAAAGAAACGGATGTTTAATTTATGCCAACATTTTTACTCATTATTTGTATTCTTGCAGCTGTTGGAGTTCCAGTTGGCTTTATTATTCATACCTTTACAAGCCGAAAAAAAGCTATGAATGATCCAAATTCTTATATATTAGAGGCTCCTGAACCTGTTATTGAATCTGCTACTATCATTGAATTGTTTGAAGAAACGAATCGTTATACATATAAAAGCCATTGTTCTAGCTTTCGCTACTGTGTCCGCTTTTTGCTCCAAGATTCTTCCGAGCTTGTATTTTCTGTCCCATTTGAAGTATTTTCTCAATTATCTGTTGGACAAATTGGTGATCTTGCAATGCAAAATGAACAGTTTTTAGGTTTCGATGTACGATATGATTCTCCTATATAATTAAATAATACAATAGATAAGAGGTTACGCAATTGGTAACCTCTTTGTTTATAATAATATGTATCCAAGTGCCAACAATAACATTACATCTGCGCCCTCATTTACCAATAATAAAATCAAGCCCAGCAAAAGCAATGTTTCCGTATCTAAGTTCATTCTATCTAAAAAGCCAGTCAATCCTTGTGAAACAATTTCTGTTGGACAATGCTCAACTTTTATTGATTCGTTTTTTTCAGCATTATTGTTAAATTGCTTTTCTTCATGATGCTGGTTATTTTGCGTATTGGAATTATGGTGCTCCACTTTTACTGCATTATTCTGTTGCTGTGGCGTATGATGTTCTGGATGCATTTGATTGTTTTGATTCGAGCGGTTATCTGAATTGGCAACACGTTCTCTTGCTAATCGTTGCATTTCGTTTACTCGGCGAATGGCATCTTGCTGCATTGTCATGATTTGTTGACTGGAATAACCACTCTGATTAACCGCCATATCCGCACCCCCACTCTGTCCTCGTAATTCTTCGTCAAAAACCAAATACTGCTCTGCTTGTTGCCTACAATTATAAACCCGCAAAGATACCACTCTCTTTAAGTGCCGGCAACATTGACATCAACCGCATTAAGCTAATTGCCTGATCAACTTTTTGTTTTCGTCTTTCACTAAAATGTGGCTTTAAGGCTAATAAGAGTTGTGAATTTTTATCATTCACATTCATGCTTGAAAAAACTTTTTGCAATTTTAAAATCATGTTCATATCAATATTAGGCATTCCGGACTCATTATTATTTTGATTATTATTGCCGGATAACATTTTTGTTAAAGCGGATAAATCGAATCCACCATTTCCACTATTATTGCTGTTTGAGGCTGCTTCATTTGAAGAATTATTTGAATTTTGATTTAACATACTCATGATTTTAGATAAATCAAAACCGCTATTATTACCACTATTTTCATTATTCTGTTGTTGGGCATTATTTTGATTACTGTTATTATTCAGCATATTCATAATACCCGATAAATCAAAACCGCCACCGCTGTTGCCATTGTTTTGCGTTGTAGCACTATTTTGATTTGTTTGGGTATTCTGTGTGCTGGAACTTTGTTGATTTCCATTTATATTAAGCATCTTTGCAACGTTTTGCAGCTGTGCTTGACCTTCCGGCGTACTTAATATATTTTGAAGATTTGCTAATAAATCATCCATCCCTATCACTCCATTCCAGCAAATATTAAATTATTTCATAAATTTTTTCATAAGTAACTGTGCTTGCGGCGAACTCAGCATTTGTTGCATTAACTGCGGATTGGATAAAATTTCTTTGAATTTCGCTGCGTCTTGCGGCTTCATTTTGGATATAATATTGTCAAGGTTCCCATTCTTTAAACTTTCCGGATCAATTCCTGTTTGTTGTTTTGCTTGATTGAGTAAATCATTCACATTATTATTGTTTTGATTATTCATATAAAGTCCAATCCTTTCTTGTAATCATAATTTCTCTTTACTAAATAGCAATATGGAAGGTAGATGGCTACCCCTTATTATATTTTTACATATTATATAGTATGTATGTTATGTAAAATAGATTACAAATATTATCCACTACGTTGAAAACTTGTGCATTTTTCTATGATATTTGCCTTATAAAATAATAAAAAAAGTCTTATAGCTTGTCTATTATGACAATGTTTAAAAAACGTGTTGACAAACTGAAATATGTACGTTATAATAATATTCGTTCTCGCGGCGAGAGCTTAAATGGCGGTATAGCTCAGTTGGCTAGAGCATGCGGTTCATACCCGCAGTGTCGTTGGTTCAAATCCAACTACCGCTACCATTTCACAATTGAATAATGGCCCGTTGGTCAAGCGGTCAAGACACCGCCCTTTCACGGCGGAATCACGAGTTCGATTCTCGTACGGGTCACCATTAAAAGCACTAAGGCAATAGTCTTAGTGCTTTTGCAGAGCAAAACGTTGTTTTGTAACCAACGTTGCTGCATAACGTTTTGTTCTTCATGAATGGCCCGTTGGTCAAGCGGCTAAGACGCCGCCCTCTCACGGCGGAATCACGAGTTCGATTCTCGTACGGGTCACCAATCGAGAGCCTCGACACGCAATCCGCGTTCGGGGCTTTTTTAATTGCCTAATTTTCTACTCACGACTGTAGTTTTCATCTTACGCTTCTCAATAGTCAGGCCACATTAACAAAAGTTAATGTGGTTTTTTGTTTTATAAAAAAATTCCCTGTATCAAACAAACCCTATCTTGAATAGAATGTGATATCAATGAGTGGAGGGATTTTATGGAGCAAACCAATAAAACCGCTGATTTTTATATGGGCGCAAATTCAGCAAAGGGATTTTATACATACTATAACGAACTGGAGCACCCCAAAGATGGCTGGCGAAGTTATTTAATAAAAGGCGGTGCCGGAACAGGAAAATCAAGTTTAATGAAGCGGATTGGTGAGGAATGCGGTAAAAACGAATCTTTAATTGAACATTTACATTGTTCTTCTGATCCGAACTCCTTAGATGGTATTGTACTCCATGATAAGAAAGCAAGTATTGTGGATGCTACCCCACCACATGTTATCGAACCAACTTATCCTGGAGGATATCAAAGTGTTATTAACTTATGTGAATATTTTGATGAAGATAAACTAGCTTCACGTATTAAAAAAACAATCGAATATCAAACCAAAAATAACGAGTGCCACAGAAAATGCTGTAACCTTTTAAATTGTGCAAATATTTTATTACAAGATAACTATCGCTTTGTTTCAAGTCAAACCGATTTTAAAAAAATATTATCTTTAGCAAATCGCATTATAAAAAAAGAATTTAAAAATATTCATGGTACAAAAGCTGAAGAACATAAGCGATTACTAAGTGCTATAACCAATCAAGGCATCAAAACATATTCCAATACGCCAAACGTTTTAGCTGAAAATATCTATATTATAAAAGATATTTACGGCGTTGCTTCACATACTTTATTATCCTATATCAGAGAAGTTGCACTACAACGCAATTTTACAATTTACACTTGTTTTTGCCCATTAAACCCCGATTCTAAAATTGAACACTTATTTATCCCCGAATTAAAACTTGGTTTTATTACACAAACTAAATTTAATAATTTTATCAATATAAAACCAGTTTCTGTAATTAGCTTTACACGTTTTACTAATATGACAGCTCTTCGAAATAAAAAACAATTCTTAAGTTTTAATAAAAAAGCAGCAGGAGAGTTAATTAACGAAGCAATCAGCGTATTAAAATACGCTAAATCCATTCATGATGATTTAGAACGTCAATATACAGATGCTGTTGATTTTGATAAAGTTGCTCAAAAATCTGAAGAAATTATTGCAAAGATTAAAGTTCGTAATGATATTCATTTTTAAAACCAAAACACCACTAGTTTTGTACCAGTGGTGTTTTGGTTTGTATCCAATCTTTTAGTTGATTTGGATGGTCAATAATTAAGTCTGCATGATACTCTTCTAATTCATTTCTATCACGAAATCCCCACGTTACACCAACGGTAAAAAGCTGCCCGTTTTTGCCTGTCTTCATATCCGTAGAGGTATCCCCGACATAGATGCAATCTTTCTTATCTACTTCTAGCTCTTTGATTACTTCTAGTAATGCTGTTGGATCCGGTTTTCTTGGAACACCTTCTCTTTTCCCATAGCAAATATCTATTTGCTTGCCAAACAACTCCTCAACAATCTTGACTGTTGTTTCATGTGGTTTATTTGAAAGAACTGCTGTTTTTATGTGATTCTCTTTCAGCCACGAAATCAGCTCGTGTATGCCGTCATATGGCGAAGCCAAATACATATAATCATTATCATAAGTTTCATTATAATAATCCCTCACTTGATAGAAGAGATCTTCACGATAAGAATTTACCGTCTCTAACATTCCTTTTACTAATATATCTGCGCCACGTCCTACTAAATAGCGATACTTTTCCACCTCAATTTTAGGACAACCATATTTATGTAATGCCGCATTCGCAAAATATGCAATAGAGTTTAATGTATTTACCAATGTACCATCTAAATCAAAAATAACCGCTTTAATCATTACATTCCCCTTAATATTTTTTTCTTTATTATAACACTCTTGCACCATTATTTCAAAATCCTTTTCTTATACTAATTGTATCCTATTTTTTGATATGGTATAATTTTGTTAATAAAAATGAAGAGGTGACATCATGCAGCAGCCATCTATCCTTATTATAGAAGACGATAACGACATCAACCATATGCTATCAGAATTACTTTCTCACAACCATTATAAAGTAACCTCAGCCTATTCCGGAACAGAAGGATTGCGTTTTATGAAAGAGCAATCCTTTGATTTAGCATTGCTTGATTTAATGTTGCCGGGACTTAGCGGAGAACAAGTTTTATTTGAAATTCAAAAAGAGTCTAACCTACCCATTATCGCTGTTTCTGCAAAAGACGATAAACAAACTAAAATATCCGTTTTAAATAAAGGTGCAGACGATTATATTACCAAACCATTTGACAACGATGAACTGATTGCCCGCATGGAAGCCTTACTTCGTCGCCACTACAACTCCAACTCTCCTATTCAAACAACCCTCACCTATAAGGATATTACTCTTGATAAATCTTCACTTGAAGTATTAGTAGGAACAACCCCTATTTTATTAACCAAACATGAATTCTTAATCTTGGAACTTTTGATGAGTAATCCAAAAAAAGTATTTACAAAAAACAATATTTTTGAATCTGTTTGGAATGAGCCATTTATCGGAGAGGACAATGCTGTTAATGTTCATATCAGTAATATTCGCCAAAAATTAAGCAAAGGCAATGCGGATGCCTCTTATATTCAAACAGTTTGGGGAATCGGGTTTAAAATGGTATAAACTTTATACTTTCTTTAGACTTTTCAAAGAGTTTCTAAAATATCGCTGATTATAATATCAAATGAAATACAGTATTTTGAATTACTTCTTAGAAAGGATGGCCATGAAATGGAGTATATTTTAAAAACCAATGGGCTTACAAAAAGCTATGTTGGCAGACCTGTTGTAAACAATGTAAATATGCATGTTCGCAAAGGTGATATTTATGGTTTCATCGGGAAAAACGGCGCAGGAAAAACAACGTTAATTCGAATGGTTTCGGGTTTAGCTGCTCCTACTAAAGGAAATATGGAGCTTTTTGAAAGCAAAGAGCTTACTAAAAAAAGAGCCCAAATCGGAACGATTATTGAAGCTCCTTCCCTTTATCCCAATATGTCTGCAAGAGAAAATTTAGAGTATTATCGTATGCTATACGGTATTCCTTCTAAAAAAAGAGTGGATGAAGTATTAACAATTGTTTCTCTAAACAATACCGGCAAGAAAAAAGCACGCAACTTCTCTTTAGGAATGCGTCAACGTCTTGGTGTTGCGATTGCGCTGCTAAGCAGTCCTGATTTTTTAATTTTAGACGAACCAATAAACGGACTCGATCCTACCGGTGTAAAAGATATGCGAGATTTAATTCTTCGTCTTAACAAAGAACATAATATCACTATTTTAATCTCTAGCCATATCTTAGGCGAGCTATCTAAAATTGCGACCTGTTACGGAATCATCAACAATGGTTTTTTAGTAGATGAATTTACAGCAGTTGAACTTTCTGTTCGCTGCAAGCGTTGCATTAAAATGCAAGTAGATGATGTCAAAAAGGCATCTACTTTAGTGGAATCCCATTTTCAAACAACAAACTTTGATATTCTGCCGGACAATACCCTTCGCCTCTTTGACCATTTAGATCAGACAGGTGCAATCAATAAGCTGCTTGTTTCAAACGATGTCACCGTTAGCGAACTTCGTATTTCCGGTCAGGATTTAGAGGGTTATTTCTTAGAACTAATGGGAGGACTCAATTAGCAATAACCTATTATCTATCTTTACCAATTTCATTGCATTACGCAAGAAACAAACTAAATAATAAGTAAATAGATTACCAAGGCAAGCAAAACAATATAAGTATTTATCTTAGGTAAAACGAAAGGATTCTAAAAATGATTAAAACAAAACAAGATACTAGCAAAACGGAAAGACAACTCCAAAATACACAATCACGTATTGCCTATTTTGATGGGCTGCGCGTTTTATCTATGATAGGCGTAATCTTTATGCATGTAGCAGCAGGGCCGCTTCGGCAAGGTATGGGTGTTACTTGGCATTTTTTAAACGTTTTCGTTTGTTTCTTTTTTATTGCAGTCCCGATTTTTTTTATGATATCCGGCACTGTTTTGCTAAATAGCCAAAACACATACTCTGTCAAATATACGCTAAAAAACCGAATGCCTAAATTAGTTATTCCTTTATTGATATGGTCGGTGATTGCTGTTCTTCCTGCTTATTTGAATCCAGAAGCACTTCAAAACGGATTCAATATCATTGGTTATCTAAAATCACTTGCAGTAATTCCTTCACAAAATATTGTAGTACATTTATGGTTTATGTATTTTTTAATTCCGCTATATTTGATTTCCCCTTTTCTAAAAATTCTAGTAGATCATATGAGCGATAATGCAATACGATATCTGCTATTGATATGGTTTTTGATTATGGCAATGAATACTGCTGTTGCATTCGTTCCCGAACATTATCGTCAATATTCCGAAATTGATTTTTTATCAAAACTTAATTTTTTAGATGGGTATTTGGGATATTTTATTCTTGGATTTTACTTAAACCGAACAAAAAGAATATTTTCAAATAAAATTCTTATTCTCGTTGGAACAATTGATTTACTCGTAATCATTATTGGCACATTTGTTCGCAGTAAAATGCTCGGTGAGTTTAGCCAAGCATTTCAAAGTACAACAATGTTATATATCGCTGTATTATCTATTGTCATTTTCTTATTATTCAAACAGAATTATAAAGTTAGAAAAGCAAACTGGATTATTTCCTATGTAGCATCCCTTTCATTTGGAGTCTATTTAATGCACAACATTTTAATTTCAACTTTTTCTCATTTTAATATTACCTCATACTTTATAAACGATACTATCCCTGGAGTTATTGGTAATTCACTATTAATTGTTACCGTTTTCATTGTTTGCATGATTGTCATCACAACATTAGCAACCATTAAACCCTTATGTTACATTTTCACAGGTGTAAAGTATGACGTTGCCTGTAAAACTTGTAATTGGATTTTTTTATTACGCAAGTTAAAATTGATAAAAAATTAGGATTTACAAAATATACGAAACCACTTAAACACCATTTTTATTACTAAAAACCATATTCCTAATTTAGAAACTAACATCTACCTTATTCATTTCGTTATACATTTTTATTATGCGAAAAAGAGAGGACTCAATTATGATTAACTTACTTCGTTCTGAACTCTATAAGCTTTTCAAAAGCAAATCTTTTTATATCTGCTGTTTTATTTGTGTAATTGCCACCATTGTTGTTGCATTCACCTATAACTTTTTGCAAAACAATATGTCCCCTGAAATGCTTGAACAAATGAACAATGCGGCAATATCAGATAAATCTTCTATAACTTCTCCAAATAGTCTTTTTACCCAAAAATTCAACGGGCAGCTTTTTTTAAGCCAGTCGTTTACGGGAAACACCCTACAAATTATTTTAGCCGTTTTTGTATCGCTATTCGTTTCTTCCGAATTTACAACAGGTACAATAAAAAATATTGTAGCCAAAGGCTTTACTCGTTTCAATGTGTATTTTGCAAAGCTCATTATTGTTTGGGTAGCAAGCATTTTGATGATGCTAATTATACCCTTAACCGCTGTTTCCATTGGAACAATTCTTTGGGGATTTGGAAATGCCGCTTCTGATCTAACAAAAAATATCGTTGTCTTTTTTGGATTACAAATACTTTTATGCTTAGCATTATCATCTTTATTTGTTACAATTTCTGTAGTGGTACGCAGTAATGGTGCAAGTATCGCTATCAATGTATGCATTATTGCTTTCTCAAGCATTCTTACCGCATTATTAGATGCAATTCTTCCGGAAGGAAAAACGATTTCACAATATTGGATTCAAAATAATATTATTGATGTATCTTCCTTTGGCCTTACTGCAAAACAAATTACACGCAGTTTAATCATTTCATCTTCCTACTTGCTTATTTGTGTATTAGGCGGATTTTTCATATTCCAAAAGAAAGACATTAAATAGCGTTATTAAACGAAAGGAGCATAACAATGAATTGGTATTGGTGGGTTATTTGTATCCTTAGTATTGCCTTATTCGCTCTTGTGCTCTATATTCTGTTATATCAACGTCAAATGAAAAGGCTGATTCAGCAAATGCACTTTATTATCAACAAAGACACTAATAAATTGTTGACAACTGATATACACCTTTTTAACATTGACTCTCTTGCTAATGAAATCAACTTAATTATTGGGAAATACAAACACGCTTACCGAAAAGCTGAACGCTCAAATCGAAACTTTAAAGAAATTATCACAAATATCTCTCATGACTTACGAACGCCCTTAACCTCCGCTATTGGATATATGCAAATGATTGAATCCAATCATCTATCTGAAGAAAAAAAGGAAGAATATCTTCACCTCATTAATCAGCGTATTACAACAGTTCGTACCATGTTGGAGCAATTATTTGAGCTTGCACGAATTGAATCGGATGAATTGACTTTACAAGAAAGCACCGTTAATGTAAATAATGTTCTACGAGACACGATTACCCTATTCTATGATGATTTTTTACAAAAACAAATAACTCCCGATATTACAATCCCCGATCATTCATTTAACATTCTTGCTGACGCTGATGCACTCAAACGAGTTTTCCAAAACATTATTAACAACGCATTGGCACATGGGGAATACGATTTTACGTTAACCTCTGCTCTATCAGGGCAAACTTGTAACATTGTTTTTACCAATCACACCAAAATGCTCAGCCATATTGATATTCCTTTGATATTTGAACGGTTTTATACCGCCGATCAATCACGCTCTCGGAAAACAACAGGTCTTGGTCTCTCTATTTCAAAGCGATTAGTAGAGCGTATGCATGGCTCGATTGATGCCGAATATCATGACGAAATATTTTCTATTACTGTTTCATTTCCTATTGTTAATTCTTAAATGAAAGGAAAAATTGATATGCTTACTATTAACCATTTTAGCAAAACCTATAAAGGCGGCAAAAAGGCAGTTGACGACCTCTCCCTAACGATACATGCCGGAGATATCTTTGGATTTATCGGCCATAATGGTGCAGGCAAGACCACAACAATTAAAGCCGTTGCCGGAATTATGGATTTTGAACAAGGCGATATTTTTATTAACAATATCTCAATTAAAAAAGATCCCATCGCTTGCAAAGCTATCACTTCCTATATACCGGATAATCCCGATTTATATGAACACTTAACCGGTATTCAATATCTCAATTTCATTGGCGATATCTTTCACATAGAGCAAAGCGAAAGAAAAACGCTCATACAAGCTTATGGAAATCGTTTTGAAATTACTCAAAACCTTGGCGACTTAATCTCTTCGTATTCTCACGGAATGAAGCAAAAACTTGCTTTAATCTCTGCTTTTATTCATAAACCTAAACTTCTTGTTTTTGATGAGCCTTTTGTGGGTCTTGATCCCAAAGCAGCCCACGAAGTAAAAGAAATCATGCATGAATTTTGCAATAACGGAAGTGCAATTTTCTTCTCCACTCACGTTTTAGATGTCGCAGAAAAGCTTTGTAACCGTATTGCAATCATCAAAGACGGAAAGCTTATTGTTACGGGTAATACGGATGAAGTAAAAGGAAATCAATCTTTGGAAAACTTATTCTTGGAGTTGATTGACCATGACTAATTTGAAACACTTATTAAACATTTGGATTCTTGAGTTTTTTGGCATCAACAAAGCTTTCCATCAAAAAAATAAAACTAAATTTGTTTTTATGGTGTTAGGTGGTATTTTGCTTTCCCTATTATTCTTAGGGATGTCTTTTGGATATAGCTTTGGCATTGCTATTGTTCTAAAGCCATTCAACCAACTCAAGCTACTTCCTATAATCATGATGGTATTAACTTGTTTGATTACCCTTTTTGCAACCCTTTATAAAGCAAACAGCGTTTTATTTTCATTTCAAGATTATGATATGATTATGAGCTTACCGATTAAAACAACCACAATCGTTGCAAGCAGAATATGGCTTTTATATATCATGAATGTTCTTTTTGCTATGATTGTAATGATTCCATCCGGTATTGTTTATGCAATATTTGAGTCCCCTTCTATTTGGTTTTATCCTATTTACTTGATTACTCTTTTTCTTATTCCATTCATTCCAATTATCCTCGCAACATTTGTTAGCGGAATTTTAACTTTTTTCACTGCAAGACTCAAACGCGCGAATGCCGTTTCCACGATTCTTACTCTTGCAATATTAGTTGGAATTATGGCATTTTTATATAATCCAAATATGAAAAACGTTGATTTTTCTTCTATTGCTACCCAAGTAACCAATAGCCTATATTCCATTTATCCATTAACCAAATTATATATGCTTAGCATTACAGAATATAATCTATTTTCTCTATTTCTTTTTATCGCTATTTCTTGTCTTGCCTTTCTTTTGTTTGTTGTGCTCTTTTCAAAAATATATCAACCCATTCATACATTACTATATACAAGCAAAGCAAATGCAAACTATAAATTAGCGGAATTGAAACAAGAATCTCCTTTGAAAGCGCTATATTTCAAAGAGTGTAAACGTTACTTTTCGTCCACGTTATACGTTGTTAATACTTCATTAGGAATGATTTTAGCATTACTTGCTTGTGTCGCCGTTAGTTTTGTTGGAGTAGACAAATTAAATGAATCACTGCAAATTCCAAACCTACCTCTTTACTTTGCACAGTTTTCTCCATTTGTAATATCCGTTTTCGTTGCTTTAAGTTGTACAACAAATTGCTCCATTTCGCTTGAAGGAAAGAATTTATGGATAATTAAATCATCGCCGGTTCCTATATCAACTATTTTTTGGAGTAAAATTGCCGTAAACCTTACAATTACAATACCCGTTATTCTAATCAGTGCAACAGTTTTATCGGTTTCATTTTCATTTAATTGGTTTCAAGTTTTTATGACCTATTTGCTACCTGCAATCTATGCATTTTTAATTTCTTTACTTGGTTTAATTGTCAATTTGCATCTACCGTTATTAGATTGGAAATCAGAAGTAACCGTTATAAAACAAAGCTCTTCTGTATTGGTGAGCCTAATTGTTGGATTTTTAATTCTTGCTGCTCCAATTGGGATTGCTGTTTATTTATATCCATATGGCAGCATAATGACATTCGGCATTATTTCGTTGCTTTTAGTTCTTATTACAATTCTTTGTTATCGTTATTTGATGACAAAAGGAGTAAAACAATTTCAACGGTTATGATAACTCATTAAAAAAATTTCTTTATTGGGTATCGCATACTAATTGCCTATAATAGATACAAAGCGACACTTCCATTGTGAAGTGTCGCTTCTGCTTCTAGAAAAACTGAAAGCATAAGAAAAAAATGAATATTAGAAGAATTTCACTTGCGAAAATTGTTTTTTAAAAAATGACATATAACAGCATTTAAGTTTTTAGCAAATGGCAATCACGTGGAACAATTGCTGGTCGCATAACGATTATTCAAGAAATTATCCAGGGGACCAATTAAAGAATAATATAGCACAAGCTTTATCTTTATCAATTTAGCACAAATAAAAACGCGATGTCATATAAAAAACAATTTTAGAAATAAAGCATTTTTTCTCCATGTTTTTTGGGGCGATTGCCAAAAAGCATGGTCAGGTTTGGGCGGATAGCCCAATATACATAATAGCAAGAAAGAAACTGAATTCATACTAATATAAAATTAAAAATCATTATTAATAGTCTAAAGCGACACTTTCATTGTGAAGTGTCGCTTTATATTCATAATTTATTTTACTCGAAACATCTTAGGTGCATATTTATTTACTAAGAATAAAGCAACCATAATATACAAAACAGTCGCAATTAAAACTCCCCATACAAAGAATGTTGGAACAGAATCAATCTGCAAACAAATATAACAAGCAACGTAAACCACACCGTTAATCAACTTGAAGAATGGATTTTTGACATCTAGTTCAGTTGTATAAGGTTGGAATACATAATATAAAAATAAATGATGCACAGAGAAAAACACAGATAAGAACAAAATTGAAAAATAGAACGGAACCATCATACTATAATCAATTCCATTTCCCCAAGCCATAAACAGCAATTGTAGTGCAACACAAATAGCAATAGCAGGAATTAAGTTATACCATATACATTTTTTTAATCGAATCCAAAAGTTTTTCAATATTACAGTTCGTTCCCGATAAAAGCCGTATCGCAATAAACTAATATCACAATTATAAAATAACGCTTTAGCTGTTTTATCTCCTGTAGAAGCACAATACATAATAAATACAAAGATATTTAACGAAGAAGCTATTTGGTTAACTAAAGTTGCTCGTTCATCCGGTAAAAAGAACAATCCTACACAAGCTCCTACAAAAGCTACCATTATACATATTAATCGAATATAGATCGGTTTAACCAATAATCTTCTATGTCGTTGAAAAAATAAGGCATTTAAATACTCATATCCCTTTTTACGGTTAATAGAGGCAAGGCTTTCTTTTTTTATCTCTAAATCACTGTCTTTTAACTTAACACTTGCAAATGCAGCTTCTTTTTGTATTTGTTTTGTATTTACGGCAAAGTCCTTTCCCATTATGCTTAGTTTAACAGCATCAGGATAGTAACGATAAGTAAATAAGTACCATACACTCATTGCACCAAAAGCGATTGCAATTAAAAATGCAGGTAGACTTACAAACCAGCTTGACCAGTTTGCAATATAGCCTAATAAAAGCGGAGCATACGCTAATCCTACAAGAGAATATACAACCGTATAAAACCACCATTTTTCAATAATGACTTTCTTAATTTTTACAAACAATGCCATATGTAGTGCCAAGCCCAAAGCTCTTGCACAAATTAACATAATTAAAAGTGCAATCCCTTTATATACTGCCCATTTTGCAATAACAGAAAGAATAATAATAGATGGCAAGAATCCAATAAAGAAAATAATATTTTCATATACCATAATTGCAGTTGAGTATTCTTTTGCACGCATACCCAATAATTTGACACAGCTATATTTATCCATGCTTTTTTTCAATGGGCTAGGGTTATGCAATGCACCAATCACAAAGCTTAATACTACAAAAATTTGTATTCCAGCATTTAATTGTTGCGCTTTTGGTATTGTGTCATGGAGAATTGCCATAGGAAGGACAATCGACAAACCTAAATATAACGCTTTTTTAAAGAATATAAAGCAAGTTACAAAAATATAAATCATTGCGGATAATACTATTTTTAATGAGCCGTCTTGATAAATAGAATCCGGAAGAATTTTTCCGATTAACGGAATCCGCTTGAAATAATAAATAAATTGATTTACCGTCTGTGAAGCAGAAACTTTGAAAATATTTTGTAATGTCTTAATCATGTCCCTCATCCTTTAACAAATCAATAATTTGTTGTTCGAACTCAGGGCTCTTCAACATACTGCTATCCACTGCTTCAAGCTTACCGTTATTCATTACAACAATATCATCACAAAGATCTGTTGCCAACTGAAGAATATGGGTAGAAAAAATAATAATATGGTCTTGCTTCATATTGCGAAGTAATTGCTTCATTTCTAAAGCAACAACAACATCAAACGAAGTCAATGGTTCATCTAATAAAATAACAGGGGGTTTTGCAATAATAAAACAAAGCATTTGCATTTTATTTTTCATACCATGAGAGTACCCTTTTATGAGTCGATTGCGGTCTTCTTTTTCAATTCGTACTAAATCAAAATAATCATCAATTGTTTTTTCTTGATCTACTACATCTTTGTTAATATCAATATAAAACTTTAAGAACTCATATCCCGTTAAAAACTCAGGCAAAATCGGAGTAGAAAAAACATAACCTATGTCCTTTTCTCCCATTGGTTTCATTCCTTCTTGAGTTCTGATTACCACCTCTCCTTGGTCCATTTGTATTTCGCCGCTCAAACAATTAAATAATGTTGTTTTACCGGCTCCATTTCGACCAAGCAATCCATAAATTTTTCCTTTTTCAAAACAAAAACCAGCACCTTTTAAAACTTGTTTTTGTCCAAAGCTTTTTTCGATACCATTTAAAAGTAATTCCATTTCTTTTCCCCTTTTGCTTCTTTATTGCTTCATTTTGGTTAATTTTAAAAAAAGTTGTTAAATTCAAAGTTTTGTTATTTATAATTTTTTGACCAGCTTTTACATTTTTCATTCACTGTATCAAGAATATAATACAATAATACAATATTGTTTCTATTTTGTCAACTTGCAGATTTTTATATTGACAGAAACTTGGTTACAAGGTATATTAATATTATATCGTTGCTTACTAGACGCTTTCATTCATAATGTGAAGCATAAATAAGGAGACAATATTGTGAAAGTTACAAAAAAAGAAGCCCTAAATATTCCGAATATTTTATGTTATATTCGAATTTTGTTAATACCATTTTTCTGTTATTACCTAATTACTGCAGATTCTGATAATTTATATAGATATGCTATTGGTGCTGGCTTGATTGTATTATCCGGAATTACCGATTTATTCGATGGTTTAATTGCAAGAAGATGTAATATGATTACCGATCTTGGGAAAGCCATTGATCCAATTGCGGATAAGCTAACTCAATTTTCCATAGCTGTTTGTTTAACAATTAAAATTCCATATATGATTTATCTTGTTTTAATTGTTTTTGTAAAAGAAATTGCTATGGGTATTCTTTGCTTAATCTTATTAAAACAGAACAAAAAGCTAGATGGTGCAATGTGGTTTGGTAAAGTTGCAACTGCTGTTTATTATGCAGCGATGTTTTTAATCATTGTATTAACCATCTTAGACGCTAACCCTGTTTGGAATGTGGTTTTAATTTCAATTGCTTCTGTATTTATGTTGTTTTCCTTTGGTATGTATCTTCCGGTTTTTTATCGACTTTATAAAAAATAAACGTATCAATGAATAAAGCGGCTCATTTAAAATGAGCCGCTTTTGTTATTGCTTTAGAAACGATATTGTTATGGTTGTCCCTTTTGAAACCACACTTTCTACGGCTATTGTGGCTTGGTGAAAATTTGCAATATGTTTCACAATTGATAACCCTAGTCCTGTTCCTCCGCTTTGTTTGGATCTACTTTTATCTACTCTATAAAAACGTTCAAACAATCTTGGAATGTGCTCTTTGGCTATCCCTATTCCTGTATCCGAAACCGATAAATTGATTTTATCAGGTTTCTCTACAACCTCGATTGTTACGTTCCCGCCGTTTTTATTATATTTAATTGCATTATCTACTAAATTATAAATTAACTCATTTATCATATATGGGCTTGCTAAAATTGTACATTCCTGTGCCAATATCTGCAATGTAACTTGTCTTTTTTCAGCAGCATATGTTAAGGAGCTTTTTACTTCTTCACAAATACTTTTTAATGAAACTTCTTTCATTTCCGTTTGCGGATTTTCTTCAATTTCTGTTAACCGAATAATATCCTCTACTAATTGAATCAGTCTATCTACTTCTTTTTGAATTTTCCCGGCAAAATATTTCATATCTTCGGGCTTCACAATATCACTTTCCATAATTTCTGCAAATCCAGATATCGAAGTTAACGGCGTTTTTAGTTCATGCGATACATTTGCTGAAAATTCTTTTCGAATTTCTTCCGCCCTGTAGATATCCGTTATATCAACGATAATTATAATGGCTCCGGTAATTTGTTCCTTTACCCTTACAGCACTCATATACACTCGACATTTTCGATTTTGATTACTAATAATATCTTTTTGACTATTCCCATTTTGGACAACACTTTTTATTTTTTCGGTTAATGCTTTATCCGAAATGAGCGATATCATATTTTTCCCTTGATAAGAAAACTCATTTCTTCCGCTTACTAATTGTATTGCACTTTTATTCACAGAGAGAATTTTAAAATTCGTATCAATTACAATAAGTCCTTCTTGCATATTTTCCGTAATCGTCTGAATAGTGTCTCGCTCTTGACGCAATGTTTGCATTTGCTCGTTAATTTTCAACTGTTGGGCTTTCATTTTGTTGAAAAGTGGAGCCAGTTCATCGTATGTTTCTATTGGAGTTTCGATTTGCTCATGATTCGCTATATATTTTGTTACTTCAGAAACCGGTTTAATCAGCTTTTTGGTCAAATAATTCGATACCCAAAAAGAAATGATAATCAATAATGCCGTTATTCCACCAATAATAGGAATGAGGTTAACAAAAACACTCATGATATTGTTAATGTCTCTTGCACCTCTTAAAATATTTCCATCAAAAAGTTGAAACGCATAATAATAAGTTTGTTTTCCTATTGTTTCGCTTTTTCTTAAATCCTCGCCAACGCCCTTTGCTCTGGCCTCAACAAATTCTTCTCGCTCCTTATGATTAGGCATATTTGAGGCATTTATTTGTGAGTCAAAAACAACTTTTCCGTTTTTATCAATTAACGTAAATCGCATAAACTTTGCGGCATTTTTTATGGCAGGAAGATAGCTGTCGTTATTACCAAATACATCAATACTATCTTTAACAATTTCACAAGCGGTTTTTACTTCTGCTTTTGCTTGGTTAGAAAAAAAACCGTAAAATGCATAAACCATCAGCACAGAAGCCAAAATAGTTGTTGCAAATCCGGTTAAAAAAATACTGCTATAAATTTTTTTCTTCATGTGCTATTCTCCTGTCATTATGGTATAGCCAACATTTCGAACGGTTTTAATTAAGCTGCCCTCAGTTCCTAGCTTCTGCCGCAAGGTCTTAATATGCATATCCACAGTACGGCTTTCCCCTTCATAATCAAAGCCCCAAACAGCATCCATAATTTTTTCTCTTGTCATAACAATATTGCTATTTTTAATAAGGTATATTAACAGCTCATACTCCTTATACGTTAGGTTACATTCTTGATTATTTGAGAAGACTACCCTTTTCTTTGGATATATTGTAATATCTCTTGTTTTTATTACTTCTTGTATTTCTTTTTTTACTCCCATCCTTCTTAATACTGCATTGACTCTTGATAGCATTTCCATAACCCCAAATGGTTTTACCATATAGTCATCTGCACCAAGATCGAGAGCCTTAACTTTATCAAATTCAGAGCCTTTCGCAGTCAACATAATAACGGGAATATCGCAATAACAAGAGTTCTTCAACTCTTTTAAAATATGAATACCATCTTTTGTTGGAAGCATAATATCTAACAATATTAAATCGGGAAGGTTTTGCTTGATTACTTTAAAAAATGGCTCTGCATCTTCAAAACCAATTGCTTCATGACCTGAATTTTGTAATGCATATAAAACCAGTTCACGAATGCTTTCATCATCTTCGACTAAATATATTTTTGACATATGCTTCCCTCCTGTCTTAACTATTATGTTCTTCCTTCACATGTCTACCTGTAATCGCAAACATAACCCATTCCGCAATATTCGTTGCATGATCGCCGATTCGCTCCAAATATTTAGCGATTGACAATAAATCTACTGCTTGCTCACCATTATGGGTATCTTCTTGAATTAAGCCTAATAAATCATGCTTTACTTGGTTATATAAATCATCCACTTCATCGTCTGCAGCAATTACTGATTTAGCAAGCTCTAAATCTCTGCCTATAAATGCATCAACACTGTCTTTTACCATCTTAATCGTTGCTTTTGCCATTTGAGAAATATGATCAAGCTTTTTAATAAAAGGTTGTTTGGACAAATGTACGCATAATTCCGCTATATCGGCGGCTTGATCACCAATTCTCTCCATATCCGTAATCATTTTTAATGCTGTTGAAATTAACCGCAAATCAGACGCTACAGGTTGATTTAAAAGCAACAATTTCATACAGTGATTTTCAATTTCACGTTCTTGTCGGTCAATTTCCCGTTCAATTTCATATGCTTCATTTGCAATGGCTGGATTTTGCTGAATAATACCATTAGCAGCCGCATTAATTGCACTTTCAACCATGTTTCCCATTTCGATTAGTTCTGTATTAAGCTGTTCCAACTCCATATCAAATCTACTTCGCATAATAGTTTCTCCTTATACTCATAATTTAAATTTCATTTACTGTTCCCTATTACTATTCCTATCCAAAACGTCCTGTTATATAATCTTCTGTTCGTTTATCGGTTGGAGCAGCAAAGATTTTTTCTGTTTCATCATATTCCACTAATTCACCCAGCAAGAAAAATCCTGTTTTATCCGAAATTCTTGCGGCTTGCTGCATATTATGTGTCACGATAACAATCGTATAATCTTTTTTCAGTTCTTGAGCTAAATCCTCAATTTTTACTGTTGAAATAGGGTCTAATGCACTTGTCGGCTCATCCATTAGCAATACATCGGGATTAACTGCTAACGCCCTTGCAATACATATTCTTTGTTGTTGACCGCCGGATAGCGACATTGCGCTCTTTTTCAAACGGTCTTTTACTTCATTGAAGATTGCCGCTTTTGTTAAGCTTTCTTCAACAATTTGATCCAATTGACTTTTATTTTTTATTCCATGTGTTCTAGGTCCAAACGCAATATTATCATAAATACTCATTGGGAATGGATTCGGCTTTTGAAACACCATTCCTACTTTTTTTCGAAGTTGATTTACATCATAATTATAATATATATCTTCTTGATTTAAAAGGATTTTACCCGAAATTTTACACCCCTCAACTAAATCGTTCATACGATTTAACGTCTTAAGCAAAGTTGATTTTCCGCAACCGGATGGGCCTATAAAAGCTGTAATACTTTTTTCTTCAATACTCATGTTGATATTTTTTAAGGCTTGAAATTCGCCGTAATGTAGCTCTAAATTTTCTATTTTAATCTTTTCCATATGCTTTTCTCCTTAACTGTGTTGCAACTAAATTTGATAATCCGTTGATTAAAAATACAATAATCAGTAATACTACAGCGGTTGCAAATGCTTCATTTGTATTAAACCCTTCACTGGAAAGCTTATAAAGATGTACCGCTAAAGTTACCCCTGATTGTTTTGGCACCAATGCAATTTGAGCTACCGTACCAGCAGTATAAATAAGTGCTGCTGTCTCTCCCACTATTCTTCCAATAGCAAGAATGACTCCTGCTAAAATTCCCGAAATTGCACTAGGTAAAACAATTTTAAAAATTGTAGTCAGTTTTCCTGCCCCTAAACCATAAGAAGCTTCCCGCAAACTATTAGGTACGCTCACCAATGCCTCTTCAGTTGTTCGCATAATCAAAGGTAAAATCATAATTGCTAATGTCAATCCGCCTGCAATTAACGAATACCCCCATTTTAAATAAGTAACAAAAAACAACATTCCAAATAAACCATAAACAATAGATGGTACACCCGATAATGTTTCTGTTGCAATTCGTATTACTTTTACTATTTTACTGTTTTTGTTTGCATACTCACATAAATATACTGCACTAAATATGCCAATCGGAGCTGCAATTATTAACGACAACAAAGTAATTACCACTGTGTTAATCATAGCAGGAAACATAGATACATTTTCAGAGGTATAATGAAATTCAAATAAACTCAGCTTTAAATAAGGTACTCCTTTGATCAAAATATACCCAATTAACATCAAAAGTCCACAAACCGTTACCACTGCTGCGCCTACAACCAGAATACGGATAACAAGTGAAACACGATCTTTTTTATATTGTAACATTGCTTGTGAAACTTTATTTTTTTGTAATGCCATCTATCTTCCACCTGCCTTTTTGTTAATGAGCGCCAACACAAGATTGATTATCAAGATAAACACCAACAAAACAACACCTGTTGCAATGAGTGCTTCTCTATGTAAATCCGCAGCATAGCTCATTTCACTTACGATATTTGTTGTTAATGTTCTTGCGCCCTTTAATAGGCCAATTGGCATTCTGGCTTGATTACCAATTACCATCGTTACTGCCATAGCTTCACCAATGGCACGTCCAATTCCCAATACAACTGCGGCAATAATTCCCGATTTTGCAGCAGGAACAACAACTTTCATTACACTTTTTTCATGAGAAGCGCCTAATGCCAATGCACCTTCATAATACGTTTTGTCTACGGCATCCAATGAAGCCTTGCTCACAGCAATAATTGTTGGAAGTATCATAAATCCCAATAATAAAGATGCTGTTAAAATACTGTTTCCATTTCCACCAAAGGAATCACGAACAAATGGTACAATAACTTGTAAGCCAAAAAATCCGTATATAATTGATGGAATTCCCGCTAGTAACTCCACTACCGGATTTAAAAATTTGTTGATTCTTTTTGTGCTGAATCTAGCCATAAAGATGGCTGTCATTAACCCAATTGGAACACCAATTATAATTGCACCAAAGGTCGTATAAATACTTCCCATAATCATTGGCAGAATTCCAAAAGAAGATGGTGTATCGGTTGGTGACCAATCCTTACCACCTAAAAAGCTAAATAAGCCAATTTTGCCCATAGCCGGAACTCCATTTGCGAATAAAAATACGCAGATTAGCAGTACTGCGAGTACTGCTGTAAGGGCGGTTATGAAGAATACTATTTTCATAGGTTTTTCCAAATACTTTGTTTTCATAAACATCTCCGCTTTGCTTAAATTTTGTTTTTATTATTATAGATCATCCCAGGTTGTTGTTTTTCCTGTGAACATATTTTTAATAGCTTCGCTAGATAAATTGGTTATCGGATTATTATTATTTACCACTACAGCAATTCCATCAATTGCAATTTGTGTTGCTTTTAATGTTGCTTTTTCACTCTCTTTTAAATCTCTTGATGCCATACCAATATCACATACCCCATCTGTTGTTGCTTTCATACCGGAAGAAGAGTCACTGGTTTGAATTTCGATTGTTGCGTTGGGGTTGACTTTCGTGTATGCTTCTTTTAATTTTTCCATAATTGGTGATACGGATGATGACCCTGCTACCACTATTTTTCCGCTTGGTTTTTTTCCGCTATAAGCCGCCGCTTTATCATTAACCGCAATATACGTTTTGGCAACTACCTCTTGCCCCTCTTTGCTCAAAATAAAATGAATGAAATCCTTAGTAACCTCATTTTGTTCCACTTTTGTTGCAATATTAAATGGTCTTGCTACTTTATATGAGCCATTTTTTATATTTTCCGGGGTTGCTTTTATTCCATCTACTTGAATTGCTTTAATTTTATCACTAAGCGAGCCAACCGAAACATATCCGATAGAATAATCGTTTCCTGCGACTTGCGATAACATTACATCTGTTTTTGGCGCTACGATTGCTTCTTTTGTTGTTAAATCTTTTTTATTTCCATTTGCTTCTTTCTGCTCGATTTTTAATAGCTCTACAAATGCTCCTCTTGTTCCAGATCCATCTTCTCTTGATATAACCGTTATTTCATTGGATGCGTTAAATTCGCCCGCATTTTTTGTGTTGGGTTTACATGCAACAAAGCTGATACAAATGATTGCTGCTAATAGAAACATATATAATTTTTTCATAGAATGAAGTCTCCTTTGTTTCTTTTTTTACTTTGTATGATGATTTTATTTTAAAATTCTTATGTAAAAACTATATTTCTGCTTTTGTAAAATCTAAGTAAAATCAATTATTTTGTAAATTTTTTAAGTAAGTGAATATTTGGATGTATTAATACCAATAGTGATAACATAAAATGAACTAAAGGGGGCATATATATGGAAGGTATCCTAAACTTATTTTCAAAAGCAATGATCAAAACGAAAGTAAAAGAAGAACCCGATACAAAAGCACAAAATTTATTGGATCAAATTCGAGACACAGAGGTTGAAATGGGTGCTATTCGATGCTGTTTTGATATGGAAACCAATTTTGATTTAATTGATGCCTATATTCTTCAATTGGATGCTTTAGAAAAAAGATACTCCTATTTAATTAAACAAGCCAAACAACATGGTATTGTAGCTTTCTAAAATCAAAGACATAAACGAGGGATGACAGATGAGTACATTTGAAATTGTTTTAATGATTAGTTTGATTATACTTTTTGTTATAATGTGCGTATATTATTCAAAATGTAAGCATAAATTTATCAAGATTCTTTTTGGATTTTGTTCAGGAATAGTATTGTTGTATCCCGTAAAATTGATTTTATCAAGCTTTGGCCACATTATTGACATTAATATTATTACAATTTCTATTTCTGCAATTCTTGGCATTCCTGGAGTTGCGCTCATTGCTGCACTTTCTTTTTTATAATATGTATGCTTTTATTCTTTCTTATTTTTTCAAACGATAAAATCACCATATCTTGTTATAATCATATCAAGATATGGTGATTTTTATTGAAAGGATGATTTTATGTTACCAATAGATTTCAACAAACATAATGAACAAGTGTTGAAACTTCAAGAAGAAAAGAGAAATGGCATCCCAAGTAGAAT
Source organism: Paludicola sp. MB14-C6 (assembly GCF_030908625.1). Taxonomy (GTDB): domain Bacteria; phylum Bacillota; class Clostridia; order Oscillospirales; family Ruminococcaceae; genus Paludihabitans. The sequence continues at coordinate 1,466,868 of NZ_CP133133.1, forward strand.
GGAAATGACAATTTCCTGTAATCCACGTATGATTCTTTCCGATCCAAACCTTAACACAAATAATATTACATTTGAAAATTACATGAAAAATCCCCAACAGATGATGGATATTCAATGTCAATTTCAAGAATACAGCAGTAACAATATTATTTATGATCGCATCTTGGGGTTTGATTCACTTAAAGAACTAACTGTTTACACGGACTTACAAAACGTTTACGAGCCTAGCTATTATGGATGTGAAGTAGCTTATCATGGTATTTATGAACCGGGAACCAAAGTGTTATTAAATGATGATAACAAATATAGCTTTGTTGATAAACCGTTTCCAAGCTGTTTTGATGGTTTGGCAGGTAATATATTTACCTATTATGATTACTTTACGGAACAAATTAAAGCAGGCCGTACTTATAAAGGAAAGCCAATTGTTACTCCTATTCCCGTAGATGGATGTACCGATGGCCCGTTTACATTAGCTTGTTGTTTGCTTGGTGCTACTGAAATGTGTATTGATTTATATGAAGACGAGGCTTATGCAATGGCATTGCTGGAATACATAACAGATAGCACAATTTACCGAATTAAACAAACCCGTAAGCATTACGGATATCCAGAAAAACGAGACGGATTCTTTTTTGCAGATGATAGCATTGCTATGCTTTCTTGTAATGATTATCAAAAATTTATTTTACCGTTTCATAAAAAACTAATTCGTGAGCTTTCAACAGGAGTAAATCCGAATGGCATTCATCTCTGTGGTGATGCCTCCCGACATTTTAAAACAATAGCGAATGAGCTTAACGTAAATTCGTTTGATACCGGCTTTCCTATCCATCATGGTGCGCTTGTGCAAGAGCTAGGCCCCAATATTACAATTTCCGGCGGTGTACATGTATCTTTACTGCAATCAGGTACACCAGATGAAATTAAAGCGGAAGCAAAGCGAATCATTGATGAAGTAAAACCACATACTAAAAACTTTATTATGAAAGAAGCAAATAATCTTTCTCCTGCTACGCCACCGAAAAACATTCTAGCTTTATACGAAGCAGTAAAAGAATACGGAATTTATTAAAAATAGACCTTTTGGATGTAAAAATTCAAAAGGTCTATTTATTGCGATATTCACTGGCACTCAAGCCAACATATCGTTTAAATACCGTTGCAAAATACTGACTGGATGAAAAATTGAGTGCGACAGCTACTTGGGTAATTGGTAATTTCGTATATCGTAACATATCTTTTGCTACTTCAATTTTTTCTCTTACAATAAAATCATGAGGGGAAAAGCCTGTTGCTTCTTTAAACAATAAAATAAATTGAGTATAAGATAAATACTCTAATTCTGCTAATTGCTCAACTGTTATGTTTTCAAGAATATGCTCTTGAATATATGCAATACTTTTCAATATCGCCTTTTCTTTTGGCTTTTGCTCATTTTGCCTTTTAATTAGCTGAATCATTTCATAAAATATTTCTATATATAATCCCTTTATTCTATTATTATAAAATAAATCTTTTTGTTCATAAACATTAACCACTTGCTCCAAAAGTTGTTTGAACCTCGCGCTTCCCTGCACTTTTCTTGTATCCATTCCGAATAAAACTTGTTTTAATGTAAATAAATCCTTATCGTCTAAACCTAAAAATGCATTTGTATTCTCAGTTAAATGAAATATGATATAATATAAACCTGATTTTTGTTCCAAACTTTCTCCGCTGCTATGAAGTTCGTTTGGCTTTGTTAAAAATAACTCTCCACTACGACAATGGTATTCGTTTCCCTCCACCCAATAATCTTGGCATCCGTTAAAAAAATACACCATTTCAAAGCAGTCCTTGTGAATATGTGCTTCCAGCTTTTGATAAGTTGTTTGATAATCACATTTGCAGAAAATTAGTATTTCCGGTATGTTTGGAATTTGAATATTCACTTGACGTCTGGATGTATTCCTTGTTTTAATCAAAACGATACCTCCTTTTTCTTTATTATAACGAACGTATATTGCATTTACAAGTTGATTAATATTTTATGATAGTGGTATAATATACAAAATGAACGGAGTTGATTAGACTGTATAATACAGAATTAAAACCGCAGCGTGCTTTTTTAATCGCTGCCAATACAAATGAATATGATGTTGAAACCTCTTTGCAGGAACTCAAAGAGCTAGCCGAAACTGCCGGGGCTGAAGTTGTTGGTATGACAATACAAAACCTCCCTACTATCAATAACGCTACGTATATAGGAAAAGGTAAACTACTCGAAGTAAAAGAATATTGTGAGCAGCAAGATGTAGAAATGTTAATCTTTGATGATGAACTAAGTGGTGCGCAAATCCGAAACATCGAAGATGAAACCGGTATGAATGTAATCGACCGTACTATGCTCATCCTTGATATTTTTGCTTTAAGAGCGCTATCAAATGAAGGTAAGTTACAAGTGGAGCTGGCTCAGCAAAAATATCTATTGCCGAGACTATACGGTTTAGGTTCCCAGCTATCTCGTCAAGGTGGTGGTATTGGTACAAGAGGCCCAGGTGAAACCAAATTAGAAAGCGATAAGCGCCATATTCGCAGACGTATTGAAAGCTTAGAACAAGAACTAAAAGAGCTTGAAAAACGCAGAGATAATGTTCGAAAGCGTCGACAAAAAAATGACGTAATTACAATTGCCATTGTAGGCTATACCAACGTAGGAAAATCCACTCTTTTAAATCTGCTAACGGATGCAGGAGTACTCGCTAAAAATCAACTCTTTGCTACGTTAGATCCTACTGCACGTGAATTAAAATTAAAAGATGGTCAATCTGCTGTTATTATTGATACCGTTGGCTTGATCCAACGACTTCCTCACCAGCTTGTGCAAGCATTTAAATCTACTTTAGAAGAAGCTGCTAATGCAGATATTATTCTTAATGTTTGCGATATTTCAAACGAGAATGTCGATATACAAATAAAAGTCACCAAAGAATTATTGGATGAGCTTGGGTGCGGTGATATTCCAATTATAACTGTTTGTAATAAAATTGATAAAGTTAACAGAGAAGCTTTATCTCCAATGAATAATCGTACTGTTTTTATTTCAGCTCAAGAAAATATTGGTATTGATGATTTACTGGATTGTATTGCAGCTGTTCTTGCCGATTCAACTCGCCGCATGAATTTGCTAATTCCTTATGCAGAAGGCAGTTTATTGGATCGCATTCGCAGACAAGGTAAAATATTATCGGAAGAATACCAAGAAAACGGCACCTTGATTGATGCAATTCTTGATATAAAAATGGTTCAACAAGTGGAACAATATATAATAAAATAGCGAAATAATACCCAACGTAGAAATTGCTCTACGTTGGGTATTTCTGTTTTACTTATTGAAAAATGGCGCCAAAATATGTAACAGTGTTTTTGCCGTTAATATACTTCATGCCACATGCCTTAGCAAGCTCACTCACTTGTATTCCATGTGCTTCTAAAGAAGAATATGCCACAGACGGGAATCTACATGGTGTATTGGTTACTGCACCACATACTGCACAGATTCTGCATCCGCCAGCACTTAATACTTTAACAGGAGGATTAGATCCTGCATATAGCTGTGCTATTTTGTTTGTTAACTTATGAAACTGTTTCTGTCCCTCATCCATCCCCTCAATATCGTATGAATCTTCTAATTCATAAACACATTGATATACTAATACATTTTTGTATTGGGATAATTCAGAAATCAACTCATTGATATCGCCTATATGTGGTGGGCAAGTCCAATTTTTCCCGTATGCACCACATTGGTTCATTTCACAAGATTTTCGAATTTCAGGATAAAAAGCAACTTTACTTACGGGAATTACTTCCACTCTTTTTGCACCTAGCTTTAAAATTCTTTCGATACTATCTTTTAAAATATCCATATTCATTCTCCAAAATAAAGCCCGGTTTTCCCGGGCTATCTCTTTAGGTAAATTACTCTATTTCAATGTTAATACAAGCTGTTGTTCTGCTTTATGGATTTACAGAGTAGTTTGGTGCTTCTTTTGTAATATAGATGTCATGTGGATGACTTTCTTTTAAAGATGCACTTGTGATTTTAATAAATTTCGCTTTTTCATGTAGTTCATCAATTGTTCCACAACCTACATAACCCATACCGGCTTTGATACCGCCAACTAATTGGAAAATAGAATCAGCCAATAATCCTTTGTAAGGAACACGTCCTTCAACGCCCTCAGGAACAAGTTTTTTATTATCTTCTTGGAAATATCTGTCCTTGCTGCCTTTTGCCATTGCGCCAAGACTTCCCATTCCACGATATACTTTAAATTGTCTTCCTTGATAAATCTCGGAATCACTTGGTGATTCTTCACATCCGGCTAATAATGAGCCTAACATAACTGTTGTAGCTCCTGCTGCTAATGCTTTTACAATATCACCTGAATATTTAATACCACCATCAGCAATAACAGGAATATCATATTCTGCTGCTGCTTTTGCTGCATCAAATACCGCTGTAATTTGAGGAACACCAATACCTGCAACAACACGAGTTGTACAAATAGAACCAGGTCCAATACCAACTTTAACGGCATCTGCACCGGCTTTAATTAAATCAACTGCCGCTTCTGCAGTAGCAATGTTGCCTGCAATTAATGCAACATCAGGAAATGCTTGTTTTACCTTTTTCACACATTCCATAATACCCTTACTATGGCCATGTGCTGAGTCTAGTACCAATACGTCAACTTGTGCATCCACTAATGCTTTTGCTCTATCTAAAACATCAGATGTAACGCCAATTGCAGCTCCACATAATAAACGATCGTTTTTATCTCTTGCAGAATTAGGATATTGCACTGCTTTTTCAATGTCTTTTATCGTAATTAAACCTTTTAAATTACCTTCTTGATCCACTAAAGGAAGCTTTTCAATTTTATGTTTTCTTAAAATTTCTTGTGCTTCTTGTAATGTTGTGTTAATTGGTGCTGTAACCAAGTTTTCTTTTGTCATAACATCTTTAATTGGAATATTAAAATCTGTTAAGAAACGCAAGTCACGGTTGGTTAATATGCCGACCAATTTTCCATTTTCAACAACAGGAACACCGGAAATTTTATATTTTGCCATTAAATTATTTGCATCTGTTACCATATGCTCAGGGCTTAAGAAAAATGGATTAACGATAACGCCATTTTCACTTCTTTTTACCTTATCTACTTCTTCAGCTTGTCTTTCAATTGACATATTCTTATGAATAATACCAATACCGCCTTCACGAGCAGCAGCAATTGCCATTCTTGATTCTGTTACGGTATCCATAGCCGCAGTCATAAATGGTGTGTTCAAATAAATATCCTTTGCTAAGCGTGTTTTTAATGAAACTTGACTAGGTAAAATTTCGGACTTAGCCGGGATAAGTAACACATCGTCAAACGTGAGTCCTTCTTTTACAAACTTGTCTTCAAAGCTTGTTTTTAGCATCTTTGCACGTCCTTTCAAAATGATTGATTGTTATCTATTGTACCACTTTGAAACAATAAATAGCAAGACTCATAACTAGAGATTATCCTGTCAATTCCTTTTATGTTTTTGTGAGTATTGACGAAATTAATCACCATTATACTGCACATTTCTATTTGCTTTTATTATTTATCAAAAGTGAACTCACATTCAAAAGATTGTATTTGATTTAAATTACCAATTACTACTGTTTTATTATTCATACAATTTAATTTTATGATTAAATTTTGTCCAAGAATTGCTTCTTGCTTGAAATTGATTCTAAAATCGGTTAGTTTTTTATCCATCATTTCTTGAGGTAAAAAATCACAAGCAATTGCCGCATATACTGCGTTATAAACATGATTGTTTGCATCAATGTCTGAATAGACTATCTTTCTTGTTCCTTTTTTCTCTAATATTTCATCTATTTTAAATTTGGAAAGAGGAATAGTATGTACAATTTTTTCGGGCATTAAATTTGTGTTTCCTGTAAATGCGCTTGGCTTTTGAATATGTCTGGTTGTTGGATTTACTAATACCCATGCAGTTGCGGCTTCAATTATTTTTGTTTCATTTACATCATAAAACGCAAAGTTACGATAAAATAAAGGGCCTTTAATATCATGTTCCCAGGTATGTAATACAAGCTTTTCATCGGCTTTAGGCATTCGATCAATATGAATACTGACTCTGGAAAGCAAAAAAACAAAATTATGTTCCCAAAGCCAAGTATGAGAATATCCTTTGTCCGCATATGCTAATCCTGCAATGTCTGCCATGTGTTTCATGATTGTTGCTATTTTCGCACGTTTTTGATTATCACAATCGCAAAATTCTATTTCAATTTCTTTTGTAAAATATCCTTGATTCATAACAGTTCCTCCATAAAGCCAATGCAAAACAACCAGTATAACAATTAATTATCATACTGGTTGTATATTTTGTTATCCTATAATTGCTTTATTTCCCATATATGGTCTTAGTGCTTCCGGAATATTGATTGTTCCGTCTGCATTTAAGTTGTTTTCTAAAAATGCAATCAACATTCTTGGTGGTGCAACAACCGTATTGTTCAATGTATGTGCAAAATATTTACCATCTTCACCATTAACACGAATTTTTAAGCGACGTGCTTGTGCGTCACCTAAGTTTGAACAGCTACCAACTTCGAAATATTTCTTTTGACGAGGTGACCATGCTTCAACATCAATAGATTTTACCTTTAAATCTGCTAAATCGCCTGAGCAGCATTCAATTGTACGAACCGGTATATCTAATGTTCTAAATAAGTCAACCGTATTTCTCCATAGCTTATCAAACCAAACAGGGCTTTCTTCTGGTTTACAAACTACAATCATTTCTTGCTTTTCGAATTGATGAATACGATATACTCCTCTTTCTTCTAATCCATGAGCACCTTTTTCTTTTCTAAAGCAAGGTGAATAACTTGTAAGTGTTTGCGGTAATGTTTTTTCATCTAAAATAGTGTCAATAAATTTACCAATCATAGAGTGTTCACTGGTACCGATTAAATATAAATCCTCACCCTCTATTTTATACATCATAGCATCCATCTCTGCAAAACTCATAACACCTGTTACAACATTGCTTCGAATCATATATGGTGGAATACAATACGTAAATCCTCTATCAATCATAAAATCTCTTGCATAGGAGATTACTGCGGAATGCAAGCGAGCGATATCGCCCATTAAATAATAAAATCCATTACCTGCAACTTTTCTTGCACTATCTAAATCAATACCATTGAGCTTTTCCATAATTTCAGCATGATATGGCACTTCAAAATCAGGAACAACCGGCTCTCCGAAAATTTCCAGCTCCACATTTTCGCTATCGTCTTTTCCAATAGGAACGCTTGGATCAATGATATTTGGAATAACCATCATAATTTCTTTGATTTTTTCTTCTAACTCACGCTCTTTTTCTTCCAATGCCTTTAATTCGGTTGCTTGCTCGGAAACTTTCTTTTTCATGGCTTCTGCTTCCTCTTTTTTGCCTTGTGCCATTAAATTTCCGATTTCCTTTGAAAATTTATTTCTATCTGCTCTTAAATTACCTGCATCTTGGATTGTTTTTCTATTTTCTACATCTAAAGCAATCACTTCATCAACAAGAGATAGTTTTTTATCTTGAAATTTCTTTTTAATATTCTCTTTTACTGCGTCTGGATTTTCTCTTACAAATTTAATATCTAACATGCTGGATTTCCTTTCTTTTTCCCTTTTTTAATATTTAATGATTATCCGCTAATCGTTTTGCCAGTTCTTTTAGCTCATCTATACTATAGAATTCAATTTCCAATGTGCCTTTTGTTTCATTTCCTGTAACTTTCACTTTTCGATGTAATTCTTCGGTTAAAGCCAACTCCACTTCTTGTAAATAACTATTCTTTTTGATTTGAGATTCTTTTTTTGTCTTTTCTTTCTTTTCAGTTGGTTTTTTTGCTAATTTTTCAACATCACGAACAGTTAGCCCTTGTGCAACTGCTTTTTTTCCGACTTCTAGCATTAATTCTTCTGTTTCAAGCCCTAAAATTGCTCTGGCATGACCAGACGATAATACTCCATCTTGTACGAATTCTAATATTTCTTTTGGAAGGTTTAATAACCGTAATGTATTTGCAATCGCCGATCGTGATTTTCCTACACTCGTAGAAACATCTGCTTGCGTCATATTATAAGTGTCCATTAACTCTTTATAGCCTTGCGCTTCCTCAATTGGATTTAAATTTTCTCTTTGTAGGTTCTCAATTAGCGCAATTTCCATAGTTTTTGTATCATCATAATCACGTATGATAACCGGAACTTCTCGTAAACCTGCCATTCTGCTTGCTCGCCATCTACGCTCACCGGCAATTATTTGATACCCACCGGTTTGAATTGGCCTCACCAAAATTGGTTGAATTACACCATGTTCTCGAATGGAATCTGCTAATTGCTGCAAAGCTTCATCTTCAAATGCTTTTCTAGGCTGATTTCTATTTGGCTCAATTTCGTTAATACTGATTACTTCGGTCGACGAGCCCTCTATTTTGGTTGCATTATCAATAAATAATGCATCTAATCCTTTTCCAAGCCCTTTTTTTACTGCCAAATGTTTCACCCTCTATTCTTTTTTATTACTTCATCCGCTAAATCTATGTATGCCTTTGTTCCTGTCGATCCTTTATCATAATAATATACAGGTTGTCCAAAGCTTGGCGCTTCTGACAAGCGTACATTTCTTGGAATAGCAGTTTTATATACTTTATCGCCATAATACTTTTTGACTTCTTGTAATACTTGTGTTGTCAAATTCAATCTACCATCATACATTGTGAGCAATACACCCTCAATATCTATTGTTGGGTTATACATCTTCTTTACTTGTCGAACAGTTGCCATCAGCTGGGTAAGCCCCTCTAATGCATAATATTCACATTGAATTGGCATAAATAAGGTATCACAGGCTGTTAATGCATTTAAGGTAATCAAGCCTAACGATGGAGGACAATCAATTAAGATATAATCATACTCTTCTTTCAGCTCTACTATCGCTTTTTTTAATACACTTACTCGATCATTTGCTTCTACAAGCTCAATTTCTGCACCTGCTAAGCTAATATTGGATGGTATAATAAATAAATTCTTAAATGCAGTCTTTATAATCACATCTTTTGCAGTTGCATTCCCTGTTAATAAGTCATACGACGATTTTTCAATCTCTCTTTTATTTATTCCAACTCCACTGGTTGCATTTCCTTGAGGATCTATATCAATAATGAGTGTTTTTTTCCGTTTTACACCCAAAGAGGCCGCAAGGTTCACCGTTGAAGTTGTTTTTCCAACCCCACCCTTTTGGTTGGCGATTGCAATTATTTTACCCATTTTAAACCTCCTTTATTTCGCCTTTTTATTGTTCTTTTTTATTATAGCAACTTTTGTTGCTTTATACAACTGTTTCTCTTAAAATGTTTCACGTGAAACATTTTGGAGCAAAAAACAGAAAAAGCAGCAGATTTCTCTGCTGCCTCTTCTGTTGATGGTTAGGGGAATGGTTATTTATTTCAAGGAGTTACCTCGAAACCTAATTTACTAGTGGAATTTTTACAACATACTCAATAAAATCGCCACTTTCAATTTTTTGAGCCGATGCCGGTATTCCGGATTGATTCATAACTTTAATTGCATTGTTAATTGTATTGAAAAAAAGTCGAATGTCTTTTACAACTAATTTGCTGTGTTGCGTATGAATTGGTTTTGCGTTTACAAGTGCATCCACATATTTTTCGGTTTGTAAAGAGCTTAATTTATGCGCACTAATATACTCAATTGCATTAAATATCTTACTATCATCTGTTAGCTTTAAAAGAGCCCTTGCTTGCCGCTCTGTTAACTGATTTCCTAATATTAAATTTTGAGTTAACTCATCAAATCGAAGTAAACGCAATTTATTTGCAATTGTAGACTGGGCTTTTCCTAAACGTTCCCCGAGCTCTGTTTGGGATACTCCCCATTCTACAATTAAATTTTTCAAAGCAATTGCTTCTTCAAAGTAATTCAAGTCCGTTCGCTGTAAGTTTTCAATTAGTGCGATAACAGCGGAGTCTTTATCTGTCATATCCACAATAATACTTGGAATTGTTCTCATATTAGCGATTTTACATGCCCGTAATCTTCGTTCGCCTGAAATCAACTCAAAATGGCTATCTACTCGTCGTACTGTAATTGGCTGTAATAAACCATTTACTTTAATACTATCTGCTAAACTTTCCAAATCTTTTTGTGAAAATGTCGATCTTGGCTGAGCAGGATTTGGAACAATCAACTCAGTATCAATTAACACAACGCGGTTAATCTCTTTCAGTTTACCGTTACTAGCCAAAAAAAATCGCCTCCGTATCAAACTACATCCTAAAGAACAATAAAGCTTGTCCTTTATCTGTACTATAACACAAAGGCGAGAAATATTCCATATATTTCCATCTTCAAATTCAATTACATTTTCCCTTTTTCCGACAAAACTAAAATTACATTATTGGCTGTTTTTTCATTTTGCCAAAGCTTCTAGGATATTTTGTCGGAGTTTGCGAAATCTTTTTTACAACCACTATTGCTCTTTTTCCAGAATCTTTTAATTCATATTTTTTCACATCAACAATTTGCCCGCCCAACACTTTTATAGCAGCCTTTGCTTCTTCAAGCTCTTCTTCTATTTCAAAGCCTTTTAAAGCAACAAAATATCCTCCAACCTTTACAAAAGGAAGGCAGTATTCGCTTAATTCTCTTAAGTGAGCAACTGCACGAGCCGTTGCATAGGTGAATTTTTCTCTCAATTCTGGTTGCTTTCCTGATTCCTCTGCTCTTCCATGTATGCATTGTGCTTTCACACCAACGTTTTGCACTACTTCATTTAAAAAGTTAATACGCTTATTTAAGCTATCCAACATGGTAAGCTGCATGGAATCACATATAATTTTACAAGGCAGCGAAGGAAACCCTGCTCCTGTTCCTACATCAATTAAAGAAAACGGTTCCTTTGTTTGAATATGATTCAGCAATAAAAAACTATCTATAAAATGCTTCATTACAATGTCATCCGGTTCAGTAATTGCTGTTAAGTTAATCTTCTCGTTCCATTCTACTAATAGTTGTGCATATTGATCCAGTTTCAGAAGTTGTTCATCTGATAAAAGATATCCAATATCACACGCTTCATTTTTTAAAAGCTCTAAATTCAGCATCTAAATAATTTCCTTTCCATATTGCCGATCATTTATGATAAAAAGCTATTTTTCCTTGCTATGTTGAGATAACCAAATAAGCAATACTGAAATATCAGCTGGACTAACTCCAGAAATACGAGAGGCTTGTCCGATATTTTGCGGCATAATCTTAGTCAACTTTTCTTGGGATTCTAAGCTTAGTCCCGAAATTGACTTGTAACATACATCCGCAGGCAGTTTTTTTGCTTCTAATTTTCTCATTTGCTCTACTTGAGACAATTGTTTTTGAATATAACCCTCATATTTGATTTCTATTTCAACTTGTTCTGAAATTTCTCGTGACAATTGAGGCTTATTGCTATCAAATTGAATCACATCTTGATAACTTAATTGCGGACGACGAATCAGCTCAATCAAACGAATTCCGGTTGTAATCTCAGATGTTTCACGTGAAACAAGCATTTCATTCAGCTCTTTTGTGGGAGGAACAGATACCCTCTTTAAACGCTCAATTTCCGCATCAATTGTTTTCACTTTTTCCAAGAAATTCTGATAACGCTCTTCTGAAATCAAACCAATATCATGTCCTAATGGTGTTAATCTCTTGTCTGCATTATCTTGTCTTAAAATTAAGCGGTATTCACTTCGAGAGGTCATCATACGGTATGGGTCGGAACATCCTTTTACAACTAAATCATCAATAAGCGTTCCAATATATGAACTTGCTCTATCCAAAATAACAGCTTGTTTACCTAGAATACTGTGAGCAGCGTTAATACCTGCAATTAAACCCTGTGCAGCGGCTTCCTCATATCCGGATGTACCGTTAAATTGACCTGCACCATATAAGCCTTTTACTTTTTTAAACTCTAAAGTAGGTAATAATTCTAATGGATCGCAACAATCATATTCAATTGCATATGCACTTCGCATTACCTCGGCATGTTCAAATCCCCTTATTGTACGAATAAAAGCAAGTTGAACGTCTTCAGGCAAAGAGGATGACATTCCCTGCATATACATTTCTTCATTATCAAGTCCCATAGGCTCAACAAAAAGCTGATGACGGGATTTATCCGCAAACCTTACAACCTTATCTTCAAAGCTTGGACAATAACGAGGTCCAACGCCCTCAATTCGACCTCCATAAATCGGTGAACGATGAAGATTCTTGCGTATTACTTCATGAGTCGTTTCATTCGTATAGCCAATGTAACATTTTACAATGTTTTTCAATTCGCCCTTGGTTTCAAAAGAAAACGGCGTAATAATTTCATCGCCATCTTGCTCTTCTAATACTGAAAAATCAATACTTCTTCTATGAATACGAGAAGGTGTTCCTGTTTTAAACCTACGGATTGTTATTCCCAACTCTCGAAGTTGATCGGTTAAACCAACGGATGGTGCAACCGCATCCGGACCACTTGAATAAGAAACTTCACCAACATGGATAACTCCATTTTGGTATGTTCCACTACATACAATCGCTGCTTTTACTTTATATATCGCACCCAAACGAGTAATTACTTCAGTTATATGCTGATTTTCATCAACGGTAACACTTACAACCTCGTCTTGCTTTATTCTTAAATTTTCTTGATGCTCCATTACTTGCTTCATATAATTATGATATGCTCTTCTATCACTTTGTACACGAAGACTATGAACAGCCGGTCCTTTACCACGATTCAACATTCTACTCTGTAAAAACGTTTTGTCAGCAGCTTTTCCCATTTCTCCGCCAAGTGCATCAATTTCACGCACAAGATGTCCTTTTGCTGTACCACCAATAGAAGGATTACAAGGCATATTTGCAATTCCATCCAATGTTAATGTAAAAACAATCGTTTCCACACCAAGTCGAGCACATGCTAGTGCAGCTTCCACACCGGCATGCCCTGCGCCAATTACTGCAACATCATATTCTCCCATATAATAACTCATATATTACCCTCACCTTTTTACTTGCCAACACAGAAATGTGAAAAAACTTGATCAACCAGCGCAGTCGTAATTCTGCCGCCTGTCAATTCCAAAAGAGCATCAATTGCCATTTCAATAGAAACCGTAACTGCATCTAACGTCATTCCATATGCCAATGCATCAATGCTTTCCTGTAAATACTGTTGCGCACGAATTGCACACTCTCGTTGACGCTCATTCGCTAGCATCCCAGCAGATGTATCTACCTCGTTTAAATGCAATTCGTCTGTAATCATAGTATCAAGCTCATGAATACTATCAGCATTTTTTGCACTCATTAAAATAACATGCTTAAAATACTGCTTAATTTCTTCTATATCCAGTACATTCGGCAAATCTGTTTTATTTACAATTGCTATACATAATTTTTCATTTACACCAAGCATAATTTCTCGGTCTTCTTGCGTTAATGGCTCAGAAGCATCAAAAACAGCCAACACCAAATTTGCTTGATCCATTCTTTTCTTTGCAATTTCAACTCCAAATTGTTCAACAGTATCATCCGTTTCACGAATTCCCGCAGTATCCGCAAGCTTGAGCATAATATCACCAAGCATAACGGTTTCTTCGATAATATCTCGTGTTGTTCCCGCAATATCCGTTACAATACTCTTTTGAGAACCAACTAATAAATTCATCAAGGTTGATTTTCCAACATTCGGTTTCCCAACAATTACGGTTTCAATACCCTCTTTAAAAATTTTTCCGGTATCATAAGTTTTCAACAATTCATGGATTGTATTGTTAGCAACTTGCAAGGAGTTATTTAAGTTGTCCTCTTCAACTACAGGAATATCCTCTTCTGGATAATCAACCCATGCAGCTAGATGTCCTGCAATATTAAGCAAATCTTGCTGAACCTTCTTAATTTTTTGGAACAAAGCGCCGTCAAGCTGTGCTTTGGCTGCATTCAGTGCCTGCTTGTTTTGAGAATTGATCATATCCACAACAGCTTCAGCTTGGGTCAAGCTCAATTTCCCATTTAAAAAAGCCCTTTTGGTAAACTCTCCTGCTTGTGCCATTACTGCTCCATTTTCTAAAACAGCACGAAGCACTTCACGAGTAACATAAATTCCTCCATGGCAAGAAAGTTCAACAACGTCCTCTCCCGTATAGCTTTTAGGAGCACGATAAACAACGGCAACAGAAGTATCGATTTCTTTATTATTATGAAATACAGCACCATATGATGCGGTATATCCCTTTTTATCCTTTAATAAAACACCACTTTGAGCACGAAAAACACGGTCCGCAATTTTTATGGAATCTTCACCGGATATTCGTATAATGGAAATTCCGCCAACACTCAACGGCGTCGCAATCGCTGCGATTGTAGTGTCACTTTGAAACGTTATCTCATTCATTATTTTCTTCCTTTTTCATTTAGACAAGAAAAGTCTGGGCAACGCCCAGACTTCTAGCCCTAACTGGGCGACTATCCGCATTCACTTTATAGCTCTATTTTTGAATATAGCTCTGCCTTTTTTTCTTTATCTTTAAAATCATTCTTCAAAATTTCTTCCATTGTTCTTTCCGGTTTATGAACATATGGTTTCTTATAATCATCTTTACGATTATAATTTCTATTAAATTTAACTGGAGTTTCACTCATAATAACTACTCGACGATTTGGCTCTTCGCCTTTTGATTTAGAAAATACACCATCAATATCAGAGACAACAGAGTGAATAATTCTTCTCTCATAAGGATTCATTGGTTCTAATAATTGACTTCTTCCGGTTTTCTTTACTTTTTGAGCAATTCGGTTTGCAAGAGACTCTAACGCTTGTTCTCTTTTATCTCGATAATTACCACAATCAAGGGTAATACGATAGTAATCGCCATCCACACGATTACAAGTTAAAGCAACTAAATATTGAAGAGAATCCAATGTTTCCCCATGGTGACCAATTAAAGCAGCAATTCCATCACCTTCAAATGTAACAACAGCACCGTCTTCTTTTTCTTCAATTTTCATTTCAACATGAGCAAGATCCATTGCATCTAAAATGTCTCTTAAATAAGATTTGGCAACATCTAATTTTGTTAGAACAGGGGCTTTTTCTACAACCTCAACCCATGCTTTTACGATTGCCTCACCTTTTAATTTACCAAACAAAGACTTTTTTGGAGTTTCAATCACTTCAATTTGACAATTTTCTCTGTCTACGCCTAAATCCTCAACCGCTTTGAGGATTGCTTCTTCAACAGAAGCGGCTTTCGCAATTACTTCTTGAATCATTTTATGACCTCCGTTAAAAATTAGTCGCCGGAATATTCATCGCCATATTTTTCAGCAGCCCTTTTGCGAGCTTCTGCTAAACGAATCTTCGCTAAATCTTTTTCTTTTACAGAAGATAAATCAATTTCTTTTTCTTCTTTAATACCCTTATCAATAGCTGAAATCGGTTTTTTTCCTTTTGCTTCTAATCGTTTATTGTATGCATCTAAATTTTCACGACGCTTTTTCATTTTTTCACGAGCTCTTTGAGCTGCCTTGCTGTTGTCATTAGCTAATTTTTCAGGAGTATATATTCTTCCAAGAACATAAGTTTGGCCAACCATAAACAAGTTAGAAACAATCCAATACAAACCAACACCGGCAGGTAATTGGAATGCAAACCAAACAGACATTAACGGCATGAAATACATCATCCATTTCATTGCGCCTTGCATTTGTGTTCCATTTTTTGCTTGTTGACGCATAGAAATCCAAGTAGTAGCGAAAGCAGTTATACCGGATAAAATCGGTATTAGAATCAGCCAATTCCATCCTAATTGAGGAGTTTCTCCAAGATTAAATCCCATAAACTCCATTTTGAAGTGTTGAATTTTATCTAATACATTCGCATCAATTACAGAACTGAATTGAGCAGCATTTTCTTGAATTTTATTAATCAAAACAATTTCAGATCCACTAGTGGTTCCAATATTCGCAATTTTCAAAGCTTGCGCAATTGCCTCTTTTGGAATATGAAATAGATGGCGTAATGGATAATAAATAACGTCGATAATACCAAAAAGCAATAAAAACTGAACAACCATTGGCAAACATCCGCCAGTTGGGCTAACACCCTCTTGTTCATATAACTTCATCATTTCTTCTTGATACTTTTGTTTATCTTTACCGCATTTCTTTTCTAAAGCTTTTAGCTTTGGTTGAAATACAGCCATTTTTGCAGTACTTTTTTGTTGCTTAATAGAAAGCGGATACAAAGCGAGCCTTGTTAAAAGAATAAAGATGATTAAAGACCATCCATAATTGTTAATTACTTGGAATATCCAATACATGACATAGCCAAGAGGAGCACCTAAAAAATATAAAAAGTTCATTTTTACCTCCATTAAAGACGTTGAACTAAATTCCGAAAAAAATTATTTCTTTGATTTTATGAAATGAAATTCCGTCGGTACGGGATCTAACCCTCCATTACAAAAAGGATGACATCTCAAAATTCTTTTAATAGCTAGATAGAAACCTTTTAAAAATCCAAACCTCTGTATTGCTTGAATCGCATAAGCAGAGCAAGTTGGATAAAACCTGCAAGTTGCAGGAAATAAAGGGGATATCAATTTTTGATAAATTCGAATTAAAAAAATAGCAATCTGTTTCATCGTTTTTGCAAAGTCAAAATTTGCTTTTTCATTAAAGCCTTTATTTGTTGCGTCTTAGAAGATGGAGTTTCTGTTCTTGCTACAAAAACAAAATCATAGCCATTTCCTTCAATTTCACCTTGTTGCACCAACTCAATAAAAGCTGTTCTGATTATTCTTCGTGCTCGATTTCTTAAAACAGCACTTCCAATTTTTTTCGAAGTCGTTATACCATAACGAACCTCTTTTCCCTTGTTTTTCACCATATAGGTTACCAATAAAGGGTGTGGTTTATATTTTCCTTGAAAATATGCCCTTTTAAATTCTTTATTCAATTTTAAAGTTAATATTTGCTTCATGAAAAATAGTCACCTTACCATATTACTCCAATAGTAACCTTACCATATTTTGAATCAATATGCAATTGATTTTATTAAAAATAAAGACCACTTTAAGCAGTGGTCAGTTTTTTTTAGTTTTACACAAAAACTACACCACACATAAATGAAAGGTGGCACAAAACTTAGTGAGTTAATCTTTTTCTACCTTTTGCACGACGACGAGCTAGTACTTTTTGTCCGTTTTTAGTAGCCATTCTCTTCATAAAGCCGTGAACTTTTTTTCTGTGAAGTTTTTTTGGTTGATATGTTCTTTTCATATTCTAATCCCCCTTCAAAAAGACGATATTTTATCATCTATATTTTTAAAGCAAGCCTCTTAAACACATAAAGAAGTGCTTAAAAATTAGGCGAAACCTTGCAATTTAATATTATAAACCATTCTCACATATTTTGTCAAGCAATTTTGTTTCAAACTAAAATTTTTTAACAATACTGGTTTATAGAAAGTGAAATGATATGAAAATTGTTAAAATATCTCTTCCTTATTATATATATACAAAATATCATGTTTAAAACTTGAAAAACAGTTGTACAAAAGTTAATAATTTGTTATAATAGGATTCAAGCGACTACTATTGTTTCAACCAAACTCAACAATCAATTAACAATACTACAAACAAGTTATCCACTTTTACACTTGCTCTGTTTAGTATTTGTTTAAAAGCAGTTGATATTATTTCTTCATCAAAAAAATATTAGGAAACAAACATAGTAATGAGCGATAAATTAAAATGGAGGTCTTTTCAACATGGAGTCTTTTATTGAAGTGTTTAATCTTGTAAAAGAGTTTGTTAAAGAACGTGTTTCAGATGTTGCCTACAGTTGTTGGATTGCATTTATTGAACCGGTTAAGTTTGAAGACAACAAAGCAATCATCTATATTAAAACAGCCTTTCAACGAGATATCCTTCAAAAACAGTATATGGACAAGATTAAAGATGGCTTTAATGCAGTTTTAGGTTTTCCTATTGAAGTAATTATAGCTACAGAGGACGATATCAACGAATATATTGGCAATGAATTTCTACCAAATCAAAGTCGTTTAATTGCTAAAGATCCTGATATTGCTCCACCACCTCAACCAAAAATTGACCATGAGGGTGGTAATTATGAATATACTTTTGATACTTTTATCGTTGGTGCATCAAATAACTTTGCTTATGCTGCTTGTAAAGCGATTGCAACCCAACAATCCGGTTCCTATAACCCCCTTTTCATCTATGGCCCTTCCGGATTAGGAAAAACCCATCTACTTTCTGCAATAAGCAATGAAATTAAAAAAACCAACCCTGATAAAAACATTATATCCATTAGCAGCGAATCATTTACAAATGAACTGATTGCGGCTATCGGAACCAAAACAATCAATAGCTTTCACAATAAATACAGAAAAGCAGACATCTTATTGGTGGATGATATTCAATTTATTGCCGGTAAAGAAAGTACACAAGAAGAATTTTTCCATACATTTAATGAGCTTTATCAAGTAGGAAAACAAATTGTATTAACCTCAGACCGTCCGCCTAAAGACATTAAAACGCTAGAAGATAGGTTAAAAAGCAGATTTGAATGGGGCCTTTTAACCGATATCTCTCCACCGGATTTTGAAACACGAATTGCAATTATCAATCGAAAAGCAGATTTACTGCAAATCGAAATTCCTGCCGATGTCAGCGAATTTATTGCAAATCGTCTAAAAACAAACATTCGTCAATTAGAGGGTGCCGTTAAAAAAATAAAAGCATATAAATTACTTGCGGGTTCCCCACCTTCTATTAACGTTGCACAAACCGTTATTAAAGAAATTTTAAATGATAATCAACCGGTACCCGTAACAGTAGAGCGCATCATTGAAGAAGTTGCTAAAACCTATTCAGTTACTCCTGAAGATATCCGTTCCAATAAACGTTCCGCTCAAATTTCAACAGCAAGACAAGCTGCTATTTATATTGTAAGAGAAATTACACAAATGTCTTTAGCCCCTATCGGCGAAGAATTTGGCGGTCGTGACCACTCAACAATCGTTTATGCTTTACGTCAAGTGGAAAAACAAATGCAAACCGATTCTAGGCAAAAAGGAATTATTGAAGACATCATTAAAAATATTCGTAATAAATAAAGTTGTTGATAACTTTTTCAACCGAATTAATACGAATTTTTCTATGTTTAAAATGCTCTTTTCTTTTCCACCTTTTATTCAACAAAAATTAAACCTTCCACACGAAAATTTGTTAAACAATGTTTATAACTTTTTTTATTCAACTTATTCCACAATTCTATCACATCAGATTCACAATACTAAAAGTCTAATAAAACCTTGTAAATGCTGCATTTGTACCACTTATTAACAACATCAACAGCCCCTACTACTACAACTACTTATTAATTAATTTTTATATTATTAATATATCATTTTATCGATTAACAAAAGGAGTATCATTATGAAATTCACTTGTGAAAAAAGCTTACTAAGTGAAGCGATTAACAATGTAATTCCAGCTGTCTCTTCTAAATCAACTCTCATTGCTTTAGAAGGAATTCTATTATGTTGTAAAGACAACACGCTCAATATAACCGGTTACAACCTAGAATTAGGAATTATAAAAAAAATTGATGTATCAGCACATGAAAATGGTAATATTATTTTAAATGCTTCTTTGTTGTCTAATATTATTAATAAAATGCCAGAAGGAATCATCAGTTTTCAAACAGATGAAAAATTACTTACTATTATTCGTTGTAAAGATGTAGAATTTACCATTTTAGGTTTAGATGCAGAAGAATATCCTGACATGCCTACTATTTCTGATGATAAGCAATTAGAAATTCCACATTTCCTATTGAGAAAAATGATTTCACAAACCTTATTTTCCGTTGCACAAACAGATCAAAATCCAATTCATACAGGTTCTTTATTTGATATTGATAATGGAATTTTAAATATTGTTTCTGTTGATGGATATCGTCTTGCTATGCGAAAAGAAAAAGTTCCTGTTACTGATAATTTCAAATTTGTTGTACCTGGAAAAACACTTGGAGAAATAGTTAAGCTAATTTCACGCCTAGCATTAGAAGATGATGAAGAAAAAGTAAAAATAACTGTTTCTAATAAGCATATTAGTTTTACGATTAACGGATATGTTATTATTTCAAGACTTTTAGAAGGAGAATTTTTAGATTATAAAAATGCCATTCCTAATGATAGTCAAACAGAAATTATTACAGATACAAAAATATTTCTAGACAGTATTAACCGTGCTTCTATAATTATCAATGAAAGAGCTAAAAGCCCAATAAAATGTACTTTTGAAAATAATCATATCAAAGTATTTTGTGAAACAGCTATGGGAAAAATCAATGATGCAATTGAAGCAGAAATAGAAGGTACTACTGTTAAAATTGGTTTTAATAATAAGTACATGGCAGATGCTTTAAAAGCAAGTGAATGTGAAAAAATAAAAATACAAATAACAAGTCCACTATCCCCTATGAAAATTGTTCCAATTGATGACGATAGTTTCTTGTTCTTAGTATTACCTGTAAGATTAAAATAGAGCGGAGTGCAATATGAAAGAAAAAGTAACAGTTGAAATTAAAACCGATTTTATTAAGCTGGATCAGCTTTTAAAATTTATAGGTATTGCAGAATCCGGCGGTCATGCAAAAGAAATTATTGCAGAAGGCGTTGTATTCGTTAACCAACAACAATGTACAATGCGTGGTAAAAAAATAAAAGACGGCGATCAAGTGGAACTGGATCAATATTGCTTTTTGATTAAAAAAGTATAGAGGGTTATAAGTGAAACTGAATGAAATAAAATTAGAAAATTTTCGAAATATCGAAAAAATGGTTTGCAATCCCTGTGAAAGTGTCAATATTATATATGGTGACAATGCGCAGGGCAAAACCAATTTAATAGAATCTATTTGGTTGTTTACAGGAAATCAAAGCTTTCGTGGTTCTAAAATGAGTGAGTTAATACAATTCAATCAACAGCAAACCAAGATTACTATTTTATTTTCGGATAAAGAAAGGCAACAAAACGCAGAATTTTCAATTGGAAGTAAGAAAAATATTACGGTTAATCATATTCCTTTAAAAAAGCAATCTGAGCTAAATGGAGTATTTTATGCAGTAGTTTTCTCTCCTTCTCATCTTTCTTTAATAAAGGATGGACCACAAAATAGAAGAAAGTTTATTGACATTGCAGTTTCTCAAATTAAACCTCAATATGATGATTATTTAAGTAAATATGAAAAAATATTAGAGCAACGAAATGCTTTTTTGAAATATTCCAATCGTTATCCTAATTTGGAACAAGATATTGATATATGGGACATTCAATTATCCAAGATAGGAACAATTCTTTCTATTTACCGCAATGATTATATAAAAAAATTATTGTCATTCAGTCAACTAATTTATAAAGGACTCAGCTCTAAAAAAGAAGAGTTTTTTATTCAATATATATCTACAATCTATGAAAATATGGATGAAATAACTGTTTATGACGATAAACAAGTAGAACAATATTACAACAAATTAAAAGAGACGTATCATTTGGATGTAAAATTGGGATATACCACTTGTGGAATACACAGGGACGATCTAGAAATAACAATCAATGGACATTCTGTTAAAAATTTTGGTTCGCAAGGGCAGCAACGCAGCAGTGTTATTGCATTAAAATTGAGTGAAGCCGGAATTTTAAAAAAAGCAACAGGAGAAAATCCTATTATTTTATTAGATGATGTTATGAGTGAATTAGATGAAAAACGTCAGGATTACATTTTAAATCATGTAAAAGAAATGCAGGTTTTTATTACTTGCTGCGATGTTTCCAATACGGAAAAATTAAAAAATGGCAGAGTTTTTCATATACAAAATGGTGAAATAAACGAAGTATATGATATTAAAACATAAGGGTGGATTTTGTGTATTTACATTTAGGTCAAGAAATTGTTGTGAAATTAGATAATGTGATTGGTATTTTTGATTTAGAGAAGTCTTCTTTATCTAAAGATACAAAGCATTTTTTGTCCAATGCAACTAAAAAGAATCAAGTTATTACAGTTTCTTATGAAATGCCAAAATCTTTTGTTGTATGTTGTGATAAAAACGTTACAAAAGTTTATATTTCACAAATTTCGTGTGCGACATTAAAAAAGAGGGCGACTCATTCTAAGCAAAGATTTATCATACAGGAATAAAGCAAAAAAAGCGGAGGTAATTTAAAAGTGGAGAACAATCCGGTAAATTCAAATTACGGTGCAAATGAGATACAAGTATTAGAGGGACTAGAAGCAGTTCGTAAAAGACCAGGTATGTATATTGGTTCTACCGGTCCTCGTGGATTACATCATTTAGTTTACGAAATTGTAGATAACGCAATAGATGAAGCTCTAGCAGGATATTGTGACGAAATAAATGTAGAAATACAACCCGATAATGTCATTAAAGTAAGCGATAACGGACGTGGTATTCCAACTGGAATTCATGCAAAAGAAGGTATTTCTGCTGCTACTGTCGTTTACACTATTCTTCATGCAGGCGGTAAGTTTGGTGGAGGCGGATATAAGATGGCAGGCGGTCTTCACGGTGTTGGTGCGTCTGTTGTTAATGCATTAAGTGAATGGCTTGAATTGACGATTTATGATGGTGAAAATATTCATTTTCAGCGTTTTGAACGTGGCCATTATGATAAACAATTAGAAATAATCGGAAAAACGGATTTAAAAGGAACTACTGTTGTTTTTAAAGCGGACCATGAAATATTTGATGACACAAATTATGAATACGATATTTTATTAACTCGTCTTAGAGAACAAGCATTTTTAAATGCTGGTATTAAGATTGTTATAAAAGACACTAGAGATAGTGCAAATATTGCTACAGAAACTTTATGTTATGAAGGCGGAATTAAGAGCTTTGTAGAGCACATTCATAAAAGAAAACAGCTTGAAGTATTACATGATGAAGTAATCTATTTATGCAAAAAAGAAAATGATTCTATTGCAGAAGTAGCAATGCAATATAACGATAGCTATAATGAATTGGTTTTATCTTTTGCAAACAATATTCATACTGTTGATGGCGGTACCCATGAAACAGGCTTTAAAAATGCATTAACACGTGTTTTTAACGACTATGGTAAGAAATTTAATCTCTTGAAAGAAGGAGATAAATTAAGCGGTGAAGATGTTCGTGAAGGACTTACTGCTATTATCAGTATCAAATTAACGGAATGTGAGTTTGAAGGACAAACCAAAGGAAAACTTGGAAATGTAGAAGCAAGACCGTTAGTTGAAGGAATGTTAACCGAAAAGCTAACAAATTTCTTTGAAGAAAATCCTGCAGTTGCAAGATCTATTTTTGATAAAGCAATTAACGCACAACGTGCAAGAGAAGCAGCAAAGAAAGCAAGAGAATTAACCAGAAGAAAGTCAGCTTTAGAAACGGCTTCCCTACCGGGTAAATTAGCTGACTGTTCCGAACGTGATCCTCATTTAACTGAAATATATATCGTCGAGGGTGACTCTGCGGGTGGTTCAGCAAAAAGTGGACGTGATAGAAGGTATCAAGCAATTCTTCCTCTTTGGGGTAAGATGTTAAACGTTGAAAAATCAAGATTGGATAAAGTTTATGGTAATGAAAAGCTAATGCCAATTGTAACCGCTTTAGGAACAGGCATTGGAGATGAATTTGATTTATCTAAACTTCGTTATGGTAAAGTTGTAATTATGGCCGATGCCGATGTCGACGGTTCCCATATTAGAACGTTGCTTCTAACCTTTTTCTTCCGTTTTATGAGACCTTTAGTTGAAGAGGGCCATATTTATATTGCACAACCTCCTTTGTTTAAATTAACCAGAGGTAAACAAGTTAGGTATGCATATTCCAATGAGGAAAGAGATAAATATATCGCAGAATTAGGCGGAGAAACGAAAGCAAAAGTTGATATTCAACGATATAAAGGTCTTGGAGAGATGGATCCCGAACAACTTTGGGAAACAACGATGAATCAAGAAAATAGAATTATTATCAAAGTTGAGTTAGATGACGCTGCTCGTGCTGATGAAATTTTCTCAATTTTAATGGGTGATAAAGTACAACCAAGAAGAGAATTTATTGAGCAAAACGCAAAATATGTTAGTAATTTAGACGTTTAATATTAGAAGATGGAAGGAGTATGTTAATGGAAGATAAATACGAAAAATTAGAACAAGAACTTGAGCAACAAGAAGAAGTAACGCTGACTGAAAAAGAAGCTTTAAAGAATCCGCAAAAAGAATTTACAGGCGGAATTGAAACGGAAGAATATGATGTTGTTCCTAAATTTACAGCCTCTTGTGAAGAAGATTTAAAAGACAAAGAAGGAATAAAAATCGAATATTCCTTTAATGGAGAAGAAGTAGCGGAAGGCTTAAAAATTTATCAAAAACAAACGATATATAAAAGAAATTTAATTTATACCGGTATTTTGTTTGTTATTTTTGTTCTGTATGTATTTTCAATTGCAAAAGATCCATCACAAACTCTATCCATTTTTCTTGCAACTATGTGTGTAGTTGTTGTAGCATATATTTGGTTTTTACCAGCTAACCACATTAAAAAAACAGCAAAAGCAGCCGATGAAACTGAAATGAGATTTCAAATGACCATTTATGATAATTGTATTAAAATTGGTGAAGATACGGCTACTTATATTTTAAATTACAATAAAGAAATTACGAAAATATTTGAAACAGTCAAATTATTTGTGATTTGTGCGGGAAAAGAAAGAATTTTCATTTTGCCAAAGCGTTGTTTGAAAGACGGAGAAAACACCAAAATAAAAGAACTCTTTCAATTGACAATGGATGATCAATATTTTAAAAAGTTTTAAAAGAAAGACAAAGCAAAACTTTTTTAGTTTAGGCTGAAAAAGAATATTATAGAGGTGAAACAATTTTGTATATAAACGAAGGCACTAAGGTAATTCCGGTTGATATTGAAAAGGAAATGAGAAAATCTTTTTTAGATTATTCCATGTCCGTAATTGTATCTCGTGCATTACCGGATGTGCGAGATGGATTAAAACCTGTTCATAGAAGAATTCTTTATACGATGTACGAAAATTCTCTTTATCCGGACAAGGCATACAGAAAATGTGCAGATACAGTAGGTTCTGTTTTGGGACGTTATCATCCGCATGGTGACGCCTCTGTTTATGATGCTTTGGTAAGATTGGCACAAGATTTTTCTTTGAGATACCCGTTGGTTGACGGACACGGTAACTTCGGTAGCGTCGATGGTGACCCTGCGGCTGCTTATCGTTATACAGAAGCTCGTATGAGTAAGATTTCAATGGAAATGCTTACTGATATCGATAAAGATACGATTGATTTTCAATCAAACTATGATGATCGTTTACAAGAACCAGTAATGCTTCCTTCTCGTTTTCCAAACTTATTGGTAAACGGTTCAACAGGTATTGCTGTTGGTATGGCTACCAACATTCCTCCTCATAACTTAACTGAGGTAATTGATGCGGTTAATTTACTCATAGACAATCCGGATGCAGATTTATTTGAGATTATGGAATACATTAAGGGACCTGACTTCCCTACTGCTGGTATTATTATGGGTTATTCCGGAATTCGTGCAGCTTATGCTACCGGACGTGGTAAAATTACGTTACGAGCAAGAGCAGAAATTCAAGAATGGAAAAATAACCGTTATAGAATCGTAGTTACCGAATTACCATACATGGTGAATAAAGCTAGGTTAATTGAGAATATTGCAAACTTAGTGAAAGAGAAAAGAATCAACGAAATTTCTGATTTACGTGATGAATCAGACCGTAATGGTATGCATTTTGTTATTGAATTAAAACGTGATGCAAATCCACAAGTCGTTTTAAATCAATTGTATCGTTTTACACAATTGCAAGATACCGTTGGTGTTATCATGTTGGCTCTTGTAGATGGACAACCAAAAGTGTTGACCTTAAAAGAGACACTACAACACTATATTCACTTCCAATCTCAAGTTATTCGTCGTCGTACCGAGTTCGAATTAAGAAAAGCAAAAGAAAGAGAACATATTTTAGAGGGCTTAAAAATTGCTCTTGATTATATTGATGAAGTAATTTCCATTATTCGTAGTTCAAAAGACCAACCGGATGCGAAAGAAAAGCTAATGGAGCGTTTTGGATTATCCGAAATTCAAGCAACTGCGATTGTACAAATGCGTTTAGGACAGCTTTCTGGCTTAGAGCGTCAAAAAATTGAAGATGAATTGGCTGCATTATTACATCGTATTCATGAATTAGAAGAAATTTTAGCGAGTGAACATCTTGTTCTAGAGATATTGAAAAAAGAAATTAATGAGTTGAAACGTCGTTTTGGTGATGAAAGAAGAACAGAAATTCAAACCATTAGCGGTGAAGTAGACATAGAAGATTTAATTCCGGAAGAAGATTGCGTTGTAACTCTTACTCATTTTGGTTACATGAAACGTCAGCCTGTTGATGTATATAAGTTGCAAAAACGTGGTGGTCGTGGAGTTTCAGGTATGAAACAACGTGAAGAGGACTTTGTTGAGGAGCTCTTTATTTCATCTACTCATGAAAATGTATTGTTTATCACAAATAAAGGTAGAATGTATAAACTAAAATGCTACGAGATTCCGGAAGGAAGTCGTACTTCTCAAGGAATGAATGTTGTAAACTTATTATCATTAGAAGCTGATGAAAAAGTTGCCTATATGCTAAAGGTAAAAGAATTTGATGAAGATAAATATTTGGTTATGACAACCAAAAAAGGTTTGATTAAGAGAACCAAACTGGATGCATATAAAAATGTTCGTAAGAATGGTTTGATTGCAATCGGCTTAAATGATGAAGATGAATTGTCCTCTGTTCGTTTAACGAATGGTGACAGCGAAATCTTAATTGCAACCAAAAATGGTATGTCTATTCGTTTGGATGAAAGAGAAATTAGACCGTTATCTCGTAGTGCAAGAGGCGTTCGAGCAATTAAGCTTCGTGAAGGCGATGAAGTAGTTAGTATGGCACGTCTTCGTGAAGGTGCTACCGTTATGACTGTTACTACAAAAGGTCAAGGCAGAAGAACGCTGATTGAGGATTATCGTTTACAAGCTCGTGGTGGTTATGGTAAGATAAACTACAAAACAAGCGACGTAAAAGGTGATGTTGCGGGAATTAAAGTAGTCGATGAAAATGAAGATTTAATCTTAATTGCAGACGATGGTATTATTATCCGTATTCGCGTAAGCGATGTTAATGTAATGTCACGTTATGCCGGAGGTGTGCGCGTAATGCGTTTATCCCCTGATGCAAGAGTTGTAACTTTTGCAAGAGCTGAGCATGACGATGAAGAAGAAATTGAGGCGGTGGATAATACTGCTGTTGATGAAGATGTTAATATGGAAGAATTAGAGGCTCTTGAAAAAGAACTGGAAAAAGAAGAAGCTACGTTAACACCTGAAGAAGAGATTGAAGAAACCGAAGATACAGAAGAATAACCAAAAGGCACTCATTTGAGTGCCTTTTGACATATAAACTTGACAACTAGAAAAACAATCGGTATGCTAATATTAAAAAGAAAGAAAGAGGGTAAAGTATGGCTTACGTAATAAAAACAATTGATGATATTTCTAAGGTTAGCGAAGGAAATGTTGCAGAAATTAACGTCTATAATTGGGGCTGCGAATATAGACCATATGCACAAGGTAAGCTTTGTTTTATAAAAGATCAAGGCTTTGTGGTAGAGCTTCTTTGTAAAGAAAGCAATCCAAGAGCAGTTTATGTTGAGCAAAATACATCCGTTTGCAAAGATAGCTGTCTTGAATTTTTTGCAAATTTTAAACCGTTAAAGGAAGGTACCGGTTATATAAACTTTGAATGTAATGCTAACGGTTCGTTGTTATGTTGTTATGGTTCTTGTGTTGAAATACGTAATACCGTTATCGAACTCGGCGCTGAGCATCCAAAAGCAGAAGTATTTCAAACAGAGAGTGAATGGGGTTACCGTGTTTTTATACCACTTTCACTGATTGAAACGATATATGGTGAAGCAAATTTTAAAGTGGGAGACCATATTAAAGGAAATTTCTTTAAATGTGGTGATGATACGGAGCATCCGCATTATGGAAGCTATACAAAAATAGAATTTTCTTACCCTAGTTTTCATCGACCAGAATTTTTTGCAGATATGATTATAAAATAAATTAAAATAAATAACCCACCTTTATTAAAACAAAAGGTGGGTTATTGTTGCATAAGTGGTAATAAGTCGGTATAATTAAAATATAATGTTATATTTTGGAGTGGTTTTGTGAAAGATAAAAATAAAAAATTGGTACATAGCTGTATTATTGTTTTAGGAATTTTACTATGGGGAATAATAGTTACTATTGTAATTCTAAGTACAAAACATTTTACTAATAAGGTAATTGGAAAAGAACAGTCAATAAATCAATTTAATTTATTATTACATAGCAATGATGTAATTAAATGGTCAGATCAAGGCTTTGAAAATGTGATTAGATCAATACTTAATAAACCAAAAGGTGACATAACAATTGGTGATTGCCGCAAAATACATAAAATAATTAATAATAATCAGCAAATTACTAATTTAAAAGAAATTAAGTATTTTCCAAACTTGCAAGTTTTAGTGCTTGGCAAAGGCAATATTAGCGATATTACTCCTTTAAATAATTTAAAAAAACTTAAGTTACTAATAATAAATAATAATAGTATTAGAGATATTACCCCTCTTTTACATTTAACCCTTTTAGAAACACTTGATCTTAGTAATAATGAAATTAGTGATATAACACCAATTACTAATTTAACTTTTTTAAAAAGTCTTAGTCTTAGTAATAATGAAATTAGTGATATAACACCAATTACTAATTTAACTTTTTTAAAAAATCTTAATCTTAGTAATAATCAAATAAATAACATAACTGCTATTTCAAAGTTAGAAAAAATTGAGACTTTGTGGTTGGATAATAATTCTATAAATGATATAACACCAGTTTCAAAACTTAATAATCTTGTTAGTTTGGGGGCTTCAAACAATAAAATTAGAAACATTGTTTCAATTTCAAGCTTAAATAAATTAGATATTGTTTTTCTTGATAACAATCCAATAGATAATTGGGAACCAGTATCTAATATATCTATTGTAATAGGAAGACCATAATAGATAAAAGTATTGGTTAATTGGGAGTGTGGAGTGGTTCTATGAAAACGAAAAAAATAGTTTTATATTCAATAATTGTACTCGTTATTCTCGCGACTTTATTTTCTATGATACCAATTCATATTCAAAGAGAAATACCTGCTGTTTATTATAGGACAGATAATACAAATTATGAGGTAAAAACAACAATTCGCCTAGATGGTTATCTCTTTCATTCACCCTTATTTTTTCGAAAGAAGTATACAGGAAAGTTTATCGTAGATGATATAGCGTTTACAAAAAAAGAAGACGCAAAAACGGAATTTGTAATGGATTCGAATTCAAAGAAAAATGGAGCAAATATTTCTATATGCTATAAACAAAATGGCGAATATACTTCTCCAAATCTAGGTATGCTCAAAATGAAAGGAAATTTGAAAGAAATTAAAATGCTAGTTTGGGAACCCATGGACAATAGCAACCAAAAAACGTCAAAGTATCTATTTTTAGTTGCTCCTGCATCCAATAAAGAAGAAGCAACTAAAATTGCAAATGAATTTAAAAAGACAAATGAGATTTTTTAAAGAAGGACAATTAGGTCAGTTTTAGTGTTGTTTCAATGGAGCTTTTCGGATTAAAAGAAATGAGAAGAATGCAAAAAATAAAATCATGACAGAAAAAGTTATGAATGAAATTGACGGATTAGCACGTATAAGTCTTGAAGATGTATTTATATCATATGTAACACCTAAAAGAGTGAGCAAACATTCCGAAAAATCAGGATTATAATGGGTTGAAGTGTAGTGGGAAATAATTGGAGTTACAATAACATAAAGCAATGGTATACCAAAAGAAACAATATATTTTAAAAGAGTGTTCATTCGATAATATAAAAGCGTAATGAAATAACCAAGGGAAGCAACAGCAATATGTAATAAGAATAACCAGATAAAGCTGAGGATGAGATCTGCAGTATCCATTCCACGACCATATAAAGAGCCATATACCGTTTCAAAAGTAATAAAACGTGGGATGACAATTGCATTAATTATATTCGTCAATGAGAAAAGCAAAGAAATTGGAATTAAGCAAGCAAAGAAGCTTGTAAAAACTGTTTTTCTAGAACTACCGTTTGACAATTGGAAAAGAAAAGGAGATTTAAAACTGTTGAGTCCCATAATGAAAATAAAAACAAGAGATGCAAGTTCGACTTTTTCAAAGGGATAATTGAAAAAGCTAAATTTTAAGATATTCATAGAGATAAAAAAAGCAAAAAAACCATAAAAAACAATATAAAAAATAGAAATAGGCAAGAGTTTATCATGCAAGTTGTATTTGATACATGGTTTCAGTTTCATTAGATTTCTCCCCTTTCGTCATTGGTAAGCTGAATAAATAGCTTTTGTAAATTTAAACTACTTACTTCCAGTTCAGTTGGTATTTGCTGTGTTTTATTATCGCCAATTAGATAAGCGGTTTTTAGTCCACCAAGAGTATCAATAGATAAAACTTGTTTTTCTTTAATATATTCATCTACTGCAGTTGCCTTACCTGAAACCGCATATCCCATAGCAAGCAGTTCTTCAGTTGGCTTATCAAAAAGAATAGCACCGTTTTTTATTAAAATAACTTGCTCAATTAAATCAGATATTTCTTCGATAATGTGAGTAGAAATAACAATGGTACAAGGGCGTTCGCTATAGGTTTGAATGAGTAACTTATAAAATAAATCACGATGGTTAGCGTCTAATCCCAATACAGGCTCATCTAATAACAAAATAGGAGCGTTGCAAGATAATGCAAGAACGAGTTTGAAAATTGATTTATAGCCTGTAGAGAGCGACTTTATTTTTTTAGATGGAGATAATTGAAACTGCTTACTTAGGTTTTGAGCGTATTCTAAATCAAAGTCTGGATAAAATTCTTTTGTCCATCGAAAAACTTCAGAAATCTTCATTCCATCTGGGTATAGCATTTGTTCGGACATACAAAATATTTTGGATAATGTTTTATCATTTTCAGTTACATTATCACCATCAACTGTGATTGATCCCTCTGTTGGAAATAGCTTGTTAGTCATTAGGTTTAATAGTGTTGATTTTCCTGCACCATTTCTTCCGAGTAAACCATAAATTTTATTTTCTTCTAAGGTAAGAGTTACATTATTCAGAGCAACAACAGTATCAAATTTTTTTGTTATATTGCAAATTTGAATTATGCTCATTTTAAAAACCTTCTTTCTATCATAGATAAAATTTCATCTTTGCTAATTCCCAATTTTTTCGCCTCTATTAGTAATGTATCAATGTAGTTTTCTAGAAAATTCTGTTTGTGCTTTTGTTGTATTAATGTTTGTGCTCCTGACGATACAAACATACCAATGCCTCTTTTCTTATAAAGAATACCCTCATTAACAAGAAGATTGATTCCTTTTAATGCAGTTGCAGGATTTATTTTATAGGTAACAGAAATTTCGGTTGTAGAAGGTATTTGTGTTTCTTCTTCAAAAGCGCCCGAAAGAATGGCATCTTCGATTGATTCTGCTAATTGAAGATAGATTGGCTTTTCACTCTCAAAATCTAAGAGCATATAGTGACCTCCTTATAGTGTTATATAGTTAATTACGTATGCAACTAACTATATAACATAATATAAAATTTGTCAACCAATATTTGCAAATAAAACAAAAAACCAAAGAAATTTTATCTTTGGTTTTTTAAATATTTCTAAATCTTATTTTCTAAAGTATTTCCCTTTTGGAACGATTGCTTGAATGCATCGACCTACTTCACTTGAGTCCCAAGGATTATCACTCTTACCAATAGTACCATTCATACCACCTAGAATTTCATCTGCAAGTTTATTGGTTAAAGGTGTCCAATGGGTAATGAGCAATCCACCCAATTTTCCAGGCCAATGATTTTTTTTGCCTAAATAAATATATTCTAAGCAATGTTTCCAAAAGTGGGCTGCTTGTTCATCATTAGCTCCAAATGAAGCAATCGTATGAAAACCGGCTTTCATGAATTGTTCCACAGACGGATATCCGTGACTATGTAAATCATAATGCCAATCTGTAATAACAATATCACGTGTGACTTTATCTTCCATATCAAAAGCAGGGTACATTCCAAACTTATCAGCTTCCCACATATTCATGCCTAATTTTTCAGCATTTAATAAGCGGTCACCCCACATCATTGTTTCAATTCCCTTTTGTGACAAATGGTTATGTAGAATTCGCACAGTTCGAGCAAAGAGTTCTGCTTTATTTTTTCCTTTACAAAGCGGGCAAGAGTCTTCACCAATTTCAAAGACTTCATCTAAACCAATATGAACCACATCCGCATCAAGTGCTTCAATAATTTCGTCCATCATTGGAAAGATATATTGATAAATATCGTCGTTAGAAGCACACCAACTATGACAATAAATATCAGGCCATTCCCCGCCTTCTATAAAGTCTTTTTGTTCAATGAATTCAGGGTGTGCCACTAAAAGTGGCCATGGCTTTCCGTCTCCGAAATTTTCGCATTGATGACTTAAGCATTGAAATAACGGAATTACTTTGATGTTTTGTTCATCACATGTTTCTTTAATAAACTGCAAGTCTTCGTAAGTTACCGTTCCATTAGAATATTCTGGGAAGCAACGGTATGAGTATCCTGGGTTTAGCTCTAATATAAGCGCATTAAATCCCATTGGTGCTAACCCTTCGTGAATTAGCTTTATGAGTCCGTCAACTGCTTCGTGATTTCCAAAACGAGTATGAAAACCAACAAAAGCATTCTTTTTGTCAATTGCCATCTTAGATTTCTCCCCTCTTATATTTAGTTTGATTATAGATGATGTGAAACAATAAAGCAAGGGACAATTAAAATAAAAACATGTTAATATTGTAAGTGAAATGGTTAATATTGTAATTGGTGTGTAATTGAATATAAGCAGATTAAAGAGCATAATAAAATCAGGAGGGATCATATGAAAAAATTCACTGTACTTCTAATGATAATTACATTTTTGTTATGCTCTTGTCAAGCAAATGAAAAGGTCAATACCAATAGTAAGGAAAATACATCAAGCCAAAAGAAAACGCAAACGGAAGATTTATCTAGTAGTAAAGAGAATGAAACTGAGCTTATCATCCCAAAAACACCTCTTAGTAATGAATTGAATCAATTATTTGAACAAGGGCTAGAGGTATATAGATGGTTTAATATTTCTATAATGGGAGATGGACAAGGAAAACCAGTTATTAAAGGTGAACTAACTTATTATCCTGTAAATAATGAGAGGTTTCCGACTTATGAAAGTTGGTATCAATATATTAATTCTGTTTTTAGCAAAGAGATGATAGATCACTATTTATCAAAAAATTATTATATCAATATAAAAGGTCAGCTATATGGAGTAATGGCTGACAGAGGAGGCAATATTTTTTATAAATCACATAAATATGAGCTAGTTAGTCAAACTGAAAACAAAGTTGAATTAAAAATCATTGGAATTTATAATGAAGGGACTGGAGAAGAGGATTATTATAAAGAGTATACAACTATTTTTGAAAAGCAAAATGGAAAATGGATTATAACCCAATTTGAATTTTGGTTATAATAAAAGCCCTGCTAGATTACTAGCAGGGCTGTTCTCATATGGACTATATCACTCTTACGTTAATAACACCGTCGATAGCATTAATTTTTTCGATTGAACTTTCATCAATTTTACCTTGTACGTCAAGCATGGTATAAGCGTAATCGCCTCTTGATTTATTTAACATATTCTCGATGTTTACTTCGCTTAAGCTTGTTGAAATTTGAGAAATAATTGTTTTAACATTTTTATGAATGACACAAATTCTCGGCATAGTCACTTTTCCCATATTAGCTTCCGGAAGATTTACAGAGTTTTTAATATTACCGTTTTCCAAATAATCAATCAGTTGAATTGCCGCCATTCTTGCACAATTATCTTCTGATTCAGGTGTAGAAGCACCTAAGTGCGGGAATGAAACAACTCCAGGATGATCAAGCATTGCATCAGTTGGGAAATCGGTTAAATATACTTTTACGAGTCTTTCATCTAAAGCTTTTAGCATATCTGCTTCTTCAACTAATTCTCCTCGAGAGAAGTTTAAGATACGAACACCAGATTTCATAGTCGCAATGGAAGAAGAGTTAATCATACCCTTGGTTTCTTTATTGCAAGGAACGTGAATGGTAATGAAATCACAATTTTCATATACTTCTTTTAAAGTTTTTGCATGAATAATAGATTGAGATAATCCCCAAGCGGCATCAACACTAATATATGGATCATAGCCGTAAACAGTCATACCAAGTTTTTCAGCAGCATTTGCAACTAAAATACCGATAGCACCAAGGCCAATAACGCCAAGTTTTTTGCCCATTATTTCAGGACCTACAAATTGTCCTTTTCCTTTTTCAACTAGCTTCGAAACGTCTGCACCGCTTCCTTTTAAGGTTTTTACCCAATCCATAGAAGCAGCAACTTTTCTTGCAGACATAAATAAAGCAAGAAGAACAAGCTCTTTTACAGCGTTTGCATTTGCACCAGGGGTATTAAATACAACAATACCTTTCTCAGTACATTTTTCTACGGGAATATTGTTTACACCCGCACCTGCACGAGCAATTGCTTTTAAGGAAGATTCAAACTCCATTTCATGCATAGATGCAGAACGAACCATAATTGCATCGGCATTTGTAACATCTTCACCCCAGTTATATTTTGCACGATCAAAATTATCTAAACCGGCAGGAGAAATTTTATTTAATGTGTTAATAGAAAACATAGTTTATTATCCACCTTTCATTGTAATAATAAGGGCGAAGATGTTTCGCCCTTATTATTTTATTATTATTTTTATAAAAAAGATTTAGTTATTTGCTTCAAATTCTTTCATAAAATCAACAAGTGCTTGCACACCTTCAACTGGCATAGCGTTATAGATGGACGCACGCATACCACCAACACTTCTATGTCCTTTTAGATTAACAAAGCCTTTAGCTGTTGCTTCTTTTACGAATTTTTTATCTAATTCTTCGTTTCCTGTAATGAACGGAATATTCATTAAAGAACGATCCTCTTTTACAACTGTTCCTTTAAACATTTTAGAATTGTCTAAGAAATCATAAAGCAAATTTGCTTTTTTTTCGTTGATTTCTTTCATTTTTTCTAATCCGCCAAGGTCTTTAATCCAATCTAAAACAAGTTTACAAATGTAAATTGCATAAGTTGGAGGAGTATTGTACATGGAACCGTTATCGGAATGCGTTTGATAGTTAAACATAGTTGGAGTAATCTCTTGTGCATTTCCAATGAGGTCTTCACGAATAATAACAACAGTTAAACCTGCAGGACCCATATTTTTTTGTGCACCGGCATAAAGAATTCCAAATTTTGAAACATCAATAGGCTCGGAAAGAACACAAGAGCTGACATCTGCAACTAATGGAACATTACCTGTATTCGGAAGTTTTGTAAAACGTGTTCCGTAGATTGTATTATTCATACAGATATGAAAATAATCTGCATCTTTATCGAATTTGCTTTCATCTAATTGCGGTATGTAGGAAAAAGTTTTATCGGCAGAACTTGCAACTACATTACAAGCGCCAAATTTTTGAGCTTCTTGATAAGCTTTTTTTGCCCATTGACCGGTAATTACAAAGTCTGCTTTTTTATTTTTGTTCATTAAGTTTAATGGAATCATTGCGAATTGAGAGGAGGCACCGCCTTGTAAAAATAAAACTTTATAGTTATCAGGGATGTTCATTACTTCACGTAAGGAAGCTTCACATTGGTTAATAATTTCCTCATAAACTTTAGAACGGTGGGACATTTCCATAACAGACTGTCCGCTTCCATTATAATCAAGCATTTCCGATGCAGCTTGTTTTAAAACGCTTTCAGGTAAAACAGATGGACCGGCACTAAAATTATAAACTCTACTCATATTGACAAAGCTCCGTTTCTGTCGCTGTGCTTCGACGAAAATTAAATTTTTATCGCGGCCTGTTTGCACAGGTAATATAGTAACAGGCTATTTTTAACAGAGATTGTTAAAAAAAGAACATATTTTAATTATATTTTTAATTTGGTTAATAGTCAATACATAAACTTAAAATTTGTATTAAAAATTTTAAGTGGTAAAGTATTAACGTATTAAAATATCGGTTTCAATAAATTGGCAAGCAAAATAACGGCATAAACATTTCAAAAGTAGGCAAAACTATAATATACAAGAAACAATTTTAAGTTGAGTGTAAGAAAATATAAAATAAACAAAAAGCTCAATGATTTCGGCAATTTTAATAACAGGAGGAAAACAAATGAAAAAGGCGAAAATAGGAAAAGCAAGCACAAAGTCTTTCTTTTCTGGAAAAGGCTTTTATGTAGCACTTGCAGTTAGCTTGATTGCAATTGGTGGTGCAGCATGGTTGGGCCTAAATTCAGCAATGAATAAATTAGACAAGAACAATACAATGGATTTAGACAAAACTCCATCTCAAATTCAGGATAAAGATGATGAATGGGATATTCCAAAACAAGTTACAAAACCACAATCTGATGTAAATGCAACTGTTTCAGATAATGCCTCAAATGTTGTTGCTAAAGAAAATTATATTCTTCCGTTAAAAGGCACTGTTGCAAATGCGTATAGCGGAGATAAAGTTGTAAAATCAAAAACATTAGATGAATGGGTTATGCATACCGGTATTGATATTAAAGCGGCAGTTTCAACACCGGTTAAAGCAATTGCTTCAGGTGTTGTAAAAGAAGTGAAAAATGATGATATGTGGGGCACTTGTGTTGTAATTGATCATGGTAACGGAATTGTAAGTCATTATTATAACCTAAAAACAGCAGTTAATGTAAAAGTGAAACAAGAAGTAAAACTTGGAGATGTTATTGGCTCAGTTGGACAAACAGCAGATATTGAAAGAGCTGAAGAATCTCATTTACACTTTGCAGTACAAAAGAATGGCGAATGGATTGATCCGCTCAGCATTATTAAATAATATATTCATAAAACCCAATGGTTTATTCCATTGGGTTTTCAGCTTGTAGAAAAAGTCTCCTAAATTCGATGATTTAGGGGACTTTTGACGCGAAAAATGGTATAATTAAATAGGGTGATTAAATGTTAGTTAAAGCTAAAAAAGACCGAACACAAGTAGAGTTTTTGTGCTTAGAAGAATTTATTCCAGCAGAACATTTGCTTAGAAAAATAGATAGTGCAGTGGATTTCTGTCATATATATGATTTCGTAGAGGATTTGTATTGTAAAGATAATGGAAGACCAAGCATAGACCCAGTAGTACTAATCAAAATGGTCTTAATACAACATTTGTATGGAATAAGTTCGTTGCGCAAATTGGTAGAAGAAGTACAAATGAACTGTGCATATCGTTGGTTTTTAGGATATTTAATGACAGAACAAATACCTCACTTTACAACAATAAGTTATGCCTTTAAACATAGATTTAACGAGAATACTATTGCATGCATTTTCAACTGGATATTGAATGAAATCAATGATATGGGATATCTTGACCCAGAGGTGGTATTTGTAGATGGAACCCATATAAAAGCAAATGCAAATATAAAAAAGGTTGTAAAGAAATCAATCCCCGTAGCAGCAAAACATTATGAGAAACAACTAATGGACGAAATCAATAAAGATAGAGAAGAACATAAAAAAAAGCCATTTGACGATACAAAGCCACCTAAAATAGAAGAAAAAATCATCAATGAATCAACCACTGACCCTGAAAGCGGTGTATTTCATAAAGGAGAGCATAAGAAATGCCTTGCTTATGAAGCACATACAGCTTGTGACAAAAAAGGCTACATTGTAGATGTTCATGTAACAGCAGGCAATGTACATGACAGCGTAGCATTCGATGATTTGTATGATAAATTAAAAGAAAACCACCCCGAAATCCAAACAATAGTGGCAGATAGTGCCTACAATACTCCCTATATTGCAAAAAGACTTATAGATGATGGAAAAGATTTATTAGTACCATATCGTAGACCAATGACAAAACAAGGCTTTTTTAAGAAATATGATTTTTCATATGATGAATATTTTGACTGTGTAGTATGTCCAAACAATAAAGTTTTACACTATTCCACCACGAATAGAGAAGGATACAAAGAATTTAAAAGCAATCCAAACGACTGTAAAATCTGTGGGTTTCGTTACAAATGCACTGAAAGTAAAGAATTCCAGAAACAATACACAGTTCATGTTTGGCATGAGTACTTAGAGCAAGTTTCAGATATTCGTTATGCAATAAAATACAAAGATCTTTATGCACAGCGAAAAGAAACGATTGAGCGAGTTTTTGCTGATGCGAAAGAAAAATACGCAATGCGTTATACACCTTATCGAGGTCTTGCCCAAGTAACAAACTGGGTTAGGCTTAAATTTGCGTGCATGAACCTTAAAAAGCTGGCAATACATAAGTGGAGGGTGAACTCTCCTTTTTGTATCCTTTGCACTTTTTTCAAATTTTCAACCATATATTCAAAAGCCCGACTTTGGTTACGCCAAAATCGGGCTTTTTCTTCAGACTGAAAACCCAATGGTTTATTCCATTGGGTTTTGTTTATAGTTGTCCTATTTCTTTAAGGTGATGTGCATATGCTTGAAAGCGGAATGATTTGGTATCAATATCCTCTTTTGAAACCCCTGTAAAATAGAGTAAATCAATTGTAATATCGTCAGGTGCATTTCTTACTTCAATATATTCCGTAATAAAATCTACTCTGACATTAATCGGTTCATTCGAATCTGTTTTCATTTCAAACTGATGCAAATCTAAATTTAGTTTTTCAATTGGATAATTTAAAGCTTGTTCCCAAGAAGTATCGCATTCAAAATAACGTTTACGCTCTTTCTGTGTTGGATTTTCAGAAAGTGGTTTTGGGTATGTTATCAAATGAGAATAATGATTTAGAATAATCTGTGCTTTGGTTGTTTTAAAACGAAATGGATCTATTTCAGTTTCTTTTGCATTATATTTTTTTTCTAAATAGTGTCCAATTTCATTAAAAGGTCGAGCATTTGGTTGTATTTTCGTTGCCGCATATTCTAAAAAAGCATTATTCTGTTTTTCTCTTTCAGGGTCAGCAGGACCGTCAGCGCCTACAATAAAACCAATACAACTTGCTCCATTTTTTCGTTTACTATATATTTTTTGAAATAGATTCATTTTTTCACATCCTACTTATTACTCAACCAGTATTTTCGGTCTAAACTTCTGTATTGAATGGCTTCTGCGATATGTCGGCTTTCTAACACTTCACTATTGTCTAAATCAGCAATCGTACGAGAAACTTTTAAAATACGGTCATAGGCACGAGCAGAAAGACCAAGCTTGTCAAAAGCATTTCGCAATAGCTGCATTCCACTTTCGCTAATTG
Organism: Paludicola sp. MB14-C6; assembly: GCF_030908625.1. Taxonomy (GTDB): domain Bacteria; phylum Bacillota; class Clostridia; order Oscillospirales; family Ruminococcaceae; genus Paludihabitans. The sequence continues at coordinate 1,506,723 of NZ_CP133133.1, forward strand.
GGCAGGTTCTTTGTAGTAATGCTGGAGTGATTCTTGCATTGCAAGTAATCTCGGTATTCAAAAAGCGTTCATTTTGAATTTTTCGTGCGGCATCTACCCTCTTTTTAATTTCAGCAGAGGATTCAGAATGTGCAGTAGAGGAAATATGATCAAACTCAACCGGCATAGCATCAATATGTAAATCCAATCGGTCGAGCAACGGCCCCGAGACTTTTGCAAGGTATTGAGCTACTTTATTGGAAGAACAAGTACATGGTCTGGTTGGATGTCCAAAATAACCGCATGGGCAAGGATTCATTGCAGCAATCAGCATAATAGAGCAAGGATAAGTGAGCGTTCCATTTACCCGAGATATGGTTACTTTACCGTCTTCAATCGGTTGGCGTAATATTTCCATTGCAGGACGGGAAAATTCGGGTAGTTCATCTAAGAACAAAACGCCGTTATGTGCAAGGCTGATTTCCCCGGGCTTGGGAATGCTTCCACCGCCTGAAAGACCTGCAGGTGAAACGGTATGATGAGGAGAACGGAAAGGTCTCGTTGTAATCAGTGGAACATTTTGAGGTAATAGACCTGCAATGCTATGGATTTTTGTGGTTTCAATGCTTTCTTCAAAGGTCATATCGGGCAAAATAGAGGGAATTCGCTTTGCTAACATACTTTTTCCAGAACCCGGAGGACCAATCAGCAGAGCATTATGCCCTCCTGCAGCTGCAATTTCTAATGCACGACGAGCAGAATGCTGACCTTTTACTTCGGAAAAATCGGGAACAAATAAATCTTGAGTGGAAGCAAATTCAATCTTTTTTTGCGGTTCTATTGTTATCGCATTCGTCAAGAATTTGATGAGTTCGCTAATGTGAGAAACGCCGTAGATTTCAATTCCATCTACAACGCTTGCTTCTTCTGCATTTTGTTTTGGAACAAAAATACGTTGAAATCCCGCTTCTTTTGCATGAATGGTCATAGGTAGTACTCCGTTAATCGGACGGATCTCACCGCTTAACGATAACTCGCCTAAATAAACAGATGTATCATGATTGGCTAGCAATTGACCTGTTGTATCTAAAAGAGCAACAAGAATTGCAACATCATAAAGAGATCCAAGCTTTCGAATATCGGCAGGAGCAAGATTGATGGTAATTTTACCTACAGGAATTTCATAACCACAATTTTTTATTGCGGAACAAACACGATCACGACTTTCTTTTACAGCGGCATCCGGAAGACCAACGATGTCAAAACGAGGCAAACCGGTTGATAAATCGGCTTCCACTTCTACGGTGTAAGCGGTTAGTCCCATTAGACCAATACTACTAATTATAGAAATCATAAACCTACCCCCACGATCAAACAAGTATGGTTAAATATTACTCTATTCCCTATTATAGATATGTTTGATTGAAATAACAAGCAGATAAACAGGTTTTTTAATTGAATTAGTATTTTTATATAGTATTTTACCGAAAATTTGTGTATAAATACAACAGTTAACTTTTCAAAAAGCCTTTCTTTTTTTGGGGAACTCGCTATAATATATTATATCTGTTTAAAAAGAAAAAATGAATTATGAAAACGGTTTCGTGATTCACAGATGGAGGGATATTATTTATGTTTCAAATCAGATGGATTTGGCAAAATATGAAGGGCTTTCGAGTCAGATACATATTTGCGCTTTTCTCAACCGTAATTTTGGCGGCATCCTGCATGGGTAACTCGCTTATTATCGGTCAAATTATGGACAACGTATTTACACCAATTTCTAAAGGGACTGCTGTTACTCAAGAATTGATTAACACACTTATTTTTTGGGTGGTCTTTTTAATTGTATTTACACTTTGCAGAACCTCATTTTGCTATTTGTCAGTAATGACATATGAAAGTTGTTCTCAAAAACTAATATATAAGTTACGTGGACACTTATATAAAAATATGCAATGTCAAGATATGCATTTTTACAGTCAAAACAGAACTGGTGACTTAATGACACGCTTAACCGGTGATATGGATATGATTCGTCATACTGTAGCGTGGGTATTTCGAATGATAATCGATTCCATCGTTTTATTTACATCTACCGCAATTTGCTTTATTGTTTTAGATCCTTTGCTTGCGGGTTGTGTGTTAATTTTTACTCCGGTTATTTTAATTTTTACAGTAAAGTTCGGAAAAAAAGTTGGTCCTCTCTATGTTGATTTGAGAGAAAGACTCTCTCAATTAAATACTTGTGCACAAGAAAATATATCAGGAAATCGTGTGGTAAAAGCATTTGCACAAGAAGAGCAAGAAATCAATAAATTTGATAAAAAGAATGAAGACTTCAAAAAAGCAAATTTAAAAGCAACCATGTTGTGGTTAAAATACTGCCCTTACATAGATGGATTTTCCCAAGCACTTTCTATTGCTGTTTTATTAGTAGGCGGCTACTTCTTGATTATTGGAAGAATATCCATTGGTACGTTTACTGTTTTTAATGGACTTTGTTGGACACTAACCAATCCAATGCGTATGATTGGTATGTTGGTAAATGACTTACAACGTTTCTTTGCAAGTGCTTCTAAAATTATTGAATTATACTATTCTCGTTCTACGATTGCGTCTCGTCATGATGCAAAAAATAAAGAAGAAAGAATAGAAGGAAATATCACATTTAAAAATGTTTGTTTTAACATGCATAATGCTGAAGTGTTGAAAAATATTAACCTCGAAATTAAAAAAGGTGAAACAGTTGCCATTATGGGCTCAACCGGATCCGGAAAAACTTCATTAGTTAATTTAATTCCTCGGTTTATGGATATTAAAAAAGGAGAATTATTAATTGACGAAATTCCCGTAAATCGTTGGGATTTACATAAGCTTCGTTCTTCTATTGGTATTGCAACACAAGATGTCTTTTTATTTTCCGATACGGTTGACGGAAATATTGCATATGGTGATACCAAATTAAGCGAAGAAGAAGTGGCCAAGTTTGCAAAAGCTGCTTGTGTTGATTTTATTGAAAAGCTTCCGCAAGGCTTTGATACGGTTATCGGTGAACGTGGAACAGGTCTTTCTGGTGGACAAAAACAAAGAATAGCGTTAGCACGTGCTTTGGCTGTTAAACCATCTATCTTAATTCTAGATGATACAACTTCTGCAGTAGACTTGGAAACAGAGAAGTATATTCAAAATGAATTGAATCATTTGGATTTTTCTTGCACAAAAATTATTGTTGCACAACGTATTTCTACCACCAAAAAAGCAGATAAAGTTATTGTATTAGATAAAGGTGAAATCATTCAAGTTGGAACTCATAAAGAATTGATTAACCAAGACGGATACTATAAAGAAGTGTATATGCTCCAAAATGGGCAAGAAAATAGCTTAGGGGGTGTTATACATGGCTAGAAATCGATTTGATATTGACGAAACACTAGAATCACCATTTAGCTTGAAGCATTTAAAACGTGCTGGAAAGTATATTAAAAAACACGCAAAGAAAATGATTTTGTCTATGATTTTATCAGGACTCTCAGCAGTTGCTGCTTTGTGTGGCCCGCTTTTAGTTGAAAAAGGAATTAACGTTGCAATCCCTCATAAGGATATGAAAATGTTGATTTTGCTTTCAATTGGATTATTGCTTAGTATTGTTATCAGTATTGCTTTTGCAATTATGCGTTCTCGCTATATGACAATTGTTGGACAAGAAATTATTTATGATATTCGTAAGGATTTGTTTGAGCATTTGCAAAAACTTCCGTTTCAATATTATGATGATCGTCCTCATGGTAAGATTTTGACAAGGGTTATTAACTACGTTAATAATGTATCAGATTTATTGTCGAATGGTATTATCAACTTCATTCTTGAAATTTTCAACTTACTTATTATTGCAGCATTCATGTTCTCAAGAAGTGTGCCGTTAAGCTTGGTTGTTGTAGCCGGAATTCCATTGTTCTTAGTTATTGCAATCTTAATCAAACCTGCACAAAGAAGAGCATGGCAAGATGTATCCAATAAAGGCTCTAACTTAAATGCTTATCTACATGAAAGCTTAGATGGAGCTAAAATTACACAAGCCTTTACTCGAGAAGAAGAAAATGCTGAGATTTTTGATAAATTAAATAAAAAGCATGTGAAGAGCTGGATGAAAGCACAGTATACATCAAACTTAGTTTGGTATTCTGTAGATAATATTTCTACAATCGTAGTTGGCGGCTTGTATATAGTAGGATTGTTTTACTTAGGCCCTAGTGTTAAAATTGGTACACTCATTGCGGTGGCTTCTTATGCATGGCGATTCTGGCAACCAATTTTATCATTAGCAAACTTATATAATACTTTTATTAACGGTATTGCTTATTTAGAGCGTATTTTTGAAACATTAGATGAAGAAATTACAATTGATGATGCAGTTGACGCAACCATTTTACCTGCAATTGAAGGAAGAGTTGTATTTGATGATGTTACTTTTTCCTATGATGGAACAACAAATATTTTAGAACACTTAGATTTAGATATCAAACCGGGTGAATCCATTGCATTGGTTGGCCCAACGGGTGCAGGAAAAACCACCATTGTAAACTTAATATCTCGTTTTTATAATATAAACGAAGGAAAAGTTTTAATTGATGGAAATGATATTTCTAAAGTAACGCTGCATTCTTTGCGTTCTCAAATGGGAATTATGCTTCAAGATAGCTTTATTTTTTCCGGAACCATTATGGAAAATATTAAATATGGTCGATTAGATGCAACTGAAGAAGAAGTAATTGCAGCTTGTAAAACAGTTCGTGCACATGACTTTATTATGGAAATGGAAAAGGGCTATGAAACACAAGTAAATGAAAGAGGATCTCGACTTTCTCAAGGTCAAAAGCAGTTAATTGCTTTTGCTAGAACCTTACTTTGTAATCCTAAAATATTAGTTTTGGATGAAGCAACGTCTTCGATTGATGCCAAAACAGAAAAGCTGTTACAAGAGGGCTTACAAGCCTTGCTGAAAGGAAGAACTTCATTTATTATTGCACATAGACTTTCTACAATCAAAAACTGTAATCGCATTATGTATGTATCTAATAAAGGAATTATTGAAAGTGGTAGTCATGAAGAGTTAATGGAAAAGAAAAACCATTATTATCAATTATATACTGCTCAGTTGGAAGATTAACAGAATAATAAAAAAGAAAGAAGCAAACCTCGTTATACCAATTCTATTTAAAAGATCTAAAAATATTTGAAAAAAGCTTCGTTTTATGCGGTTTTTTCAAAATTAATAATTGTTGTTTTAAATGAGAATTGGTATTGTTTACGAGGTTTGCTTCTTTACAAAATCAAACCGTTGTATTATAATTAATGGTATATTGAGTATAAAAGGTAATATACTATTTTTTATTATGATTGATGCAATCAAGAAAAGACCGGAGTGTGAAATATGAATAAGATAAAAATCGTTTTGTGCGGAAAAGAATATACAATTCAAACAGATGAAAGTGTAAGTTATGTAAAAAAAATAGCAGAAGCACTCGATTCTAGAATTGAAGACTTTATGTCTCAAAATGAAACAGTATCTGTTACTTCTGCAAGTATGCTTGTTTCACTAGGACTGATGGATGATTGTATGAAAGCTGCTTCAGATAAAGACAACTTAAGAAAACAAGTCATTGATTACTTAGAGGAAGCAACAAAAGCAAGAACTCAAATTATGGAATTAAAAAAAGAAGTGGAAGCGTTGCGTCAACAAAATGAAATGCTGCAAGTAAAAATAGCAACGTATTCTCAAAAAGGAAATTAGGAATGAACAACCCAACCAATAAAATAGAAGTACCGAAAGCACTAGAAGTGCTTTGCCCTGCCGGAGATATGGAATCTGTAATTGCAGCTGTGCAAAATGGCGCTAATGCAGTTTATTTAGGAATGAAAGATTTTTCTGCAAGACAAAGTGCAAAGAACTTTGATTATAACGACCTTAGGGAGGCAATAGCTTATTGTCACGCTAGGGGCGTTTTCGTATATCTTGCTTTTAATACAATATTATTCGATAGCCAATTTGAAGGTGCGAAAGAATGCATTGCAATGGCTTGTGAGCTTGGCGTTGATGCCATTATTGTGCAAGATTTAGGCGTATTGTCTTTGGTTCAAAAAATGTGCCCATCTATGCCGATTCATGCTTCTACGCAAATGGCTGTGCATACTGTGAAAGGCGCACAATTATTAAAAGAACAAGGGGTAGCTCGTGTTGTCTTAGCAAGAGAGCTAACCTTGCAAGAAATAAAAGAAATAGCGCAAACTGTAGATATTGAAACCGAAGTATTCGTGCATGGTGCGCTTTGTATGTCAGTTTCCGGACAATGCTATATGAGTGGAATGATTGGAACACGTAGTGGTAATCGTGGAAATTGTGCGGGTACTTGCCGTTTACCGTTTACCTCTAATGCTGTTGCAGGATATGATTTATCGTTAAAAGACAGCTGCTTAATAAACTATGTTGAAGAATTGAAATTTGCGGGTGTTACTTCTTTGAAAATAGAAGGACGGATGAAACGTCCTGAATATGTTGCAGCAGCTGCAAATGCATATCATAACGCAATCATTGGAAAAGAAGCAGATATTGATACATTACAAGCGGTATTTTCACGCAGCGGTTTTACGGATGGTTATTTAACAGGTAAGGCGGATGCTTCTATGTTTGGCTATCGCCAAAAAGAAGATGTTGTTGCAACGACAAATCAGATTTTGAAAAGCTTACAAAATACTTATAAAAAAGAGCAAGCTTGTGTTGCAGTGGATTTCCATTTTACAGCACATCAAAATAAACCAATTTCTCTGACAATTACCGATAAAAATAACAATCAGGTAACGGTAACCGGAAACCCTCCTGAAATTGCACAAAAGACACCAATGAACCAAGAAAGTGTGCATCGTTCCCTATCAAAATTAGGTGGAACACCATTTTATTTAGAAACTCTTACAACAGATCTTGGAGAGGGCTTGATTGTTCCTATGTCTGCAATGAATGAGTTGCGAAGGAACGCATGCGATGAACTATATGCAATTCGTGCAAAAATTCATTCTGTTTCTTGCAACTTGAACATTACATTAGAAGCGAAGGGACAAGCTGCAACAGATTATCCTGCTTATCGTGCTAGGTTTGCTAAGTATGAACAAATATCAACAGCTATTGCTCATAAATTACAGTATATTATTCTCCCGATTGATGAAGTAATTAAGCATCAAGAAGAGCTGGAACCATTTAAAGAAAAGATTATTGTTGAACCGTATCGTATTCTCTTTTTATGGGAACGCTCACAATTTGAAAAGCTGAAATTGTTAAAAGAACAGGGCTATACAAAGCTGATTGCAGATAATCTTGCTCATATTCAAATGGGAAAAGAGTTGGGATATATCATTCATGCAGGAGCTTATTTAAATTGTGCAAACTCATGGAGTGCAGAAAAATTAGCGGAGCTTGGTGTAACTGATATCACGTTGTCTTTTGAAACAGAGCTTCAAAAAGCAAATACCGTTAGAGCGATAAAACCACTTGGCTTAATTGTATATGGATACTTGCCATTAATGATTATGAAGAATTGTCCTATTCGGGCGAAACATAAATGCAGTGATTGTAACAGTACAAAAGAGCTAACAGACAGAAAAGGAGTTCGTTTTAGAGTAATTTGCAATCAAAAAAAATACAGTGAAGTATTAAATTCAAATCCGTTGTATATGGCAGAAAGAATGCATGAGCTGAGAAACTGTTCTTTTGCGACATTATATTTTACGGTAGAAACAAAACCACAAATTGATCAAATCTTTAAAAAGTATCAATTAAAGGAACCAACGAAAGGTGAATTTACAAGAGGATTGTATTACCGTTCGATTTAGCCGATTTTGTCTTGTATGATAAGAAAGGACAACCAGAAATGAAAGATTTACAAATAAAAAGACTTCGTGAGACTGCAACTATTCCAACAAGAGCAACAGCGGGAAGTGCGGGATATGATTTATATGCTGATATAAAAGAAGCGATTACGATTGCACCTAATCAAACAGTAAAAATACCAACCGGAATTGCAATTGGTATTTCGTCAGAAAATGTTGTTGCTTTGGTGTATGCTAGAAGTGGACTGTCAACGAAACATGGGATTACTCTAGCAAACTGTGTTGGAGTAATTGATAGCGATTATCGAGGAGAAATTCTTGTTGCTTTAATAAATCAAAGTAATGAAAGCTATACTATCCAACCGAATGAGCGTGTTGCCCAAATGGTTTTATTCCCTATTTATCTTCCTCAGATGAATGAAGTAGCAGAGCTAGAAGATACCGTTCGAGGCGACGGAGGGTTTGGATCTACAAGTAATAACTCATAACAATAAAGTGATACAAAATTTGAGAGGATGACAGTTTATGAAATGGAAGAAAACGTTTATTTTTCTTTTATTCTTTATTACGGGAATTACGCTCGGAGCATTACTTTCGGAGTTGGTTAAGAATATACCTTATTTAAATTGGCTCAATTTTGGTCAGCAAATCGGAATTGGAGTTCCTAACCCGATTACTTTGGATTTATCTGTTATAAAACTATCCTTTGGCTTTGCAATTGATATCAATATTATTAAAATGGTTTGCATCATTTTAGGATTATGGTTATATAAAAAGTTTGCAAAGGGACTATAAAAAAACGAGCAGTTTTTACTGCTCGTTTTCTTTATGCTAGTCAACAAATTCAACGTTAATTGAAGCATTTGAAGTTTCCACTTCAAGTTTTTTCGGACCTTTTCCCCAGTTATTTGGAAGATTACTAGAACTATTTGATGTATCGGACTTGATAAAGTATTCCTCTTGTTTTCCGTTAATTGTGCCTTTAATACTACCGTTTGATGATTTTAAGTAGATATCATTCGAAATAACTTTATCAATGCTGATTTTACCATTTGAAGATTCTGCAGACATTTTTGTTGTTGCGGTTGTATTGATTAACTCAATTGATGCATTGCTGGTTCTTAGATTAACTGAATTAGCGGTTACTTGAGTTAATTTTAGTTTGCCATTTGAAGAGTTAGCAATAATACTATCAGTTGCAACTACATTTTCAATTGAAATACTTGAGTTGGATGATCTCGCCTTTAACGTAGTACATTTTAAATTGCGTAATGCAATGGAACCATTTGAATTGTGAACGTCAATCGCTTTTGCTTGCGATAAGTTTGCAATTTCTACAGAGCCATTGGAGGTATCTAAGTAAAAGTTACCGCTATAATTACTTGGCACATCAATGATAACATCCGCAGAAGAAATTTGAGAAACACCAAAAAATATTCCGAAACGAATTTGATTAAATTCATTATTTTGAATGCTGTTTGCAAGAGAAAGAGTATCGCCATCTTGGTTAATTGTAAATGGCTCTCTTTTTGATTGATAATAGGTTAGTGTAATATCTTTGTTGTCAGTTGGGCGTACAATAATTTTTTTGTCATTGAAATCCGTTTTTATTGTTTGAATGGAGTTGGCTGAAAAATGTTCAATTTTTTTCTCGCTAGGTTCACTTGCATTTAACTTTCTATAATCAAAACCCAATATAGAAAAAGAAAGAACGGCTAAAACAAATCCCACTAACAGCAGACTTCCACCTATGATACTTAATATTTTAATTGCTTTATTCATATTAGTTACCTCTCTTTTGAAATAGTAGTTTTACTTTATTAGCAGTTAAAGATGTTAACATATAAATACCTTTTCCGATATAGAATCCACCAATGCCAAAAAAGATTGCGAGTCCTAAAAGAATAAAACTTGCACCAATTTGCATAAAACACAAAATAGGGTTTGCTGTTATAACAAAGAATGAAGTAAAAAAGCTAAAAATTCCGCCAAGCGCAAGTGCAAGAGCAGTTAATAAGAAAGATAGGCTGAAAGCAAATCCTGCAACGAGAAACGAAAAAATAACTGAAGCAACAGCTACAGTAAGGCCAAATATAACAGGAGAAAAAAGTATTAAAAGAACAATGATAACGGGATGGATTGGTTTTTTCTTTGCTTTTGGATAAATGTTATTTTCAGCTAAAATACTTTGTGCTAGTTCATCAATATTTCCAAAGCTTGCAATGATGTCTTGTTCTTGCTCGCCGTTTTCTATCTTATCGGAAATCAGTTCTGCATAATAAGATAATGCTTTATCTTTTTCTTGTGGGGGAAGAGGCTGAAGTTTGATTGATAACTGATATAAAAAATCCTGTGTTAGCATAAAGGTTCCTCCTGTACAATAAATTCGTAAATTCTTTTTAGTTGCTGCCATTCTTGTTTAAATAATTGTATACGTTGTCTTCCGATATCGGTAATCATATAATATTTGCGTAATCTACCGTTATATTCTTGTGTAAAAGTCGTTAAACAATTACCTTGTTCGAGCCGTTTTAATATAGGATACAAAGTCGATTCTGATATTTCGATGTATTGTGAAATGTCACCTATTATTTTGTATCCATATGAAGGCTCGGTGCAAATGACCTTTAGCACACATATTTCTAATAGCCCTTTTTTTAATTGTATATCCAATTTTTACACCACCTTATGCGATATATTATACATTGCATAGTATTATGTGTCAAGAGGTATATCAAATTTTTTTTATTAAAATTAATAAATCTACCAATATCTTTAATTTGAAAGTATTTACATGTAATTCGGTATAATTTGACTTTATAATAAGGTTGTATTATAATAGCGATAATTGTTATAAATTGGAGGGTGTATGAAAGAGAAAGTATTCGAAAAAGACAACCAATGGGTTAAGAAAATAGCACTTTTTATTACAAGTCAGTCTATTTCTTTGTTTGGTTCATCTTTGGTACAATTTGCGATTATGTGGTATATCACATTGCAAACAAAATCGGGTGCAATGATGACCATTTCTACTTTATGTGGATTTTTACCACAAATTCTGATTTCCCTATTCGCAGGAGTGTGGGCAGACCGATATGACCGCAAAAAGTTAATTGTTATATCAGATGGATTGATTGCTGCATCTACTTTAGTTCTTGCTATTTTCTTTCTTTGTGGATTTAAGAGCATCTGGCTGTTATTTGTTGTTTCTGCTGTTCGTTCGTTAGGCTCAGGTGTACAAACACCTGCAACAAATGCAATTATTCCACAATTTGTTCCCGAAGATAAGTTAATGAAGGTAAATGGATTGAATCAAACGATTCATTCATTAATGTTTTTGATATCACCTGCAGTAAGCGGCGCAGTATTAGGTATGATTGGAATTGAAATGGTTTTCTTTATTGATGTTTTTACTGCAATCATTGGCATCTCTGTTATGCTTTGTATTAAAATTGATGCTTGTCAACAAGTAGATTCCAAAAGTAATAGAAGCTATTTTGGAGATATGATTAGCGGTTTTCGCTATATTAAAAAAAGCAATTTCTTAGTAACAATTGTAATCTTCAGCGGGGTATTTAATATATTAGTCGCCCCTGCGGCAATTTTGACGCCATTGTTAATTGCACGTAACTATGGTACAGAAATATGGAGACTTACAGCAAATGAAGTAGCTTTTAGTATAGGAACGTTGCTAGGTGGAATTATAATTACTCTTTGGGGCGGATTTAAAAATAAAACGCATACAATTGGAATAGCAGCAATTGCTTTTGGTATTTTAACTGCTGTAATTGGCTTTGTAAATACGTTTGTTTTATATTTAATTGTTATTGTCGTTACCGGATTTGTGGTTCCGTTCTTTAGCTCTCCGTCTATTGTTTTACTTCAAGAAACGGTGGAAAACGAAATGAGAGGTCGTATATTTAGTATTGTACAAATTATCTCAACAAGTGCATTGCCTATTGGAATGATGATTTTTGGCCCTCTATCTGATTCTATAAGTTTAAAGTATATTTTTATTGCGACAGGTGTACTAATGGGCTTGATGGGCATTATTATGTTTTTTACAAAAGCAATGAGGCAATATGCATATACAATAAAATATTCCACAAACGTAACAACGAATTGTGGAAATACAGAAGATCAATCAGAATAAAAGGATCACTCAAACGGTTGTTGTGATCCAATACGTTAGACTTTATTGCGTAGTAGTTTTTAACTGCTACGCAATAATTTTATGCAGTAAAAAGGCTAATCCTGCATTTTGCATAACATCACTTCTAGTGTTTCTTTTACAGGGTTCTCGACATAATATTTTATAATATGACATAGCGTAGTCAAGTTTAATATGATATTATATGGAAAGTTTATACGACGTTAAGAAGAAATTTTATATTTTAAGAGCCGTTTTACACAAGTAACTAAGTTTATAATTGGAGGGTATATGAAAGAGAAAGTATTCGAAAAAGACAATCAATGGGTTAAGAAAATAACGCTTTTTATTACAAGCCAGTCTATTTCTTTGTTTGGTTCATCTTTGGTGCAATTTGCGATTATGTGGTATATCACATTGCAAACAAAATCGGGTGCAATGATGACCATTTCTACTTTATGTGGATTTCTACCACAAATTCTGATTTCCCTATTCGCAGGAGTTTGGGCAGATCGATATGATCGTAAAAAGTTAATTGTAATATCCGATGCGCTAATTGCTATATCTACTTTAGTTCTTGCAATTTTCTTTCTTTGTGGGTTTAAGAGAATTTGGCTGTTATTTGTTGTTTCTGCTGTTCGTTCGTTAGGCTCAGGTGTACAAACACCGGCAACAAATGCTATTATTCCGCAATTTGTTCCCGAAGATAAGTTAATGAAGGTAAATGGATTGAATCAAACATGTTGTTCATTGATAACTTTGATTTCGCCTGTGGTTAGCGGAGCAGTATTAGGGGTAATTGGAATTGAAATGGTTTTCTTTATTGATGTTTTTACTGCGATTATTGGAATCTCTGTTTTACTTTTTATTAAAATTGATAGATGTCAACAAAGAGCGCAAGAAAGTAAGATAAGCTGTTTTAGAGATATAGCTAGTGGATTTTGTTATATTAAGAAGAATAAATTATTAGTAACAATGATAATCTTTAGCGCTTGCATTAACATATTGCTTTCTCCTGCAGCAATACTGACACCATTATTGATTGCACGTAACTATGGTTCAGAAATTTGGAAGCTTACAGCAAATGAAATGGCATTTAGTATTGGAGCTATGGTTGGTGGTATTGGTATTACCATATGGGGAGGATTTAAAAACAAAACACATACAATCGGCATATCCGCAATTGTTCTAGGTATTTTAACTAGTGGAATTGGTTTGGTAAATACAATTATATTATTTCTATTTGTGGACGTTGTTGCCGGATTAGCGCTTCCGTTCTTTAGCTCACCGTTTATTGTTTTTCTTCAAGAAATGGTTGAAGACGAAATGAGAGGTAGGGTGTTTAGCATTGTACAAATTATTTCAACAGGTGCATTGCCTATTGGGATGATGATTTTTGGTCCTTTATCCGATGTTTTAAGTCTGAAGTATATTTTTATTGGAACAGGACTACTTATGGGGTTACTCGGTATTATATTGTTTTTTACAAAAGCAATGAGGCAATACGCACATACAATAAAATATTCCACAAACGCAACAACGAATTGTGGAAAAATGGCAGGTTATTCAGAATAAAAGAAAAAAGCTCACGCTTTTCAAGCGTGGGCTTTATTACTAATCTTCAAAAATGTTGATACGATTTAATGCACGTTTTAATTTTAACGTAGCGATTTCTATCGTATGAGTTTGAGTTGGATGATCTAAATAATATCGAGCTTTTTGTTCAGCCTTTTTTGCTCGTTCTAAGTTAATTTCCTCTTTCCATTCGCACATGTTTGTAAGAATGGTAGTTCCATGTTCATCAACTTTAATCATGCCTCCGGCAATTGCAGCAATGCGCTCTTCCCCATTCGGCATTTGTATTCGCATTCGTCCTATTTCCAAAGGAGCAATATAATTAGCGTGGCCTTTTAATATTCCAATATCACCACTGGTTGTGCGAACAATCACACGGCTGACTTCTTCATTCAGCAATTCTCGTTCAGGAGTTACTACTTTTAAAGAAAAGGTTGACATAGTAACGCCTCCTTATGATTGCATAGATTTTGCTTTTTCTAATACTTCATCGATACCGCCAACAAATAAGAAAGCAGATTCGGGGATATTATCATGTTTGCCTTCGATAATTTCTTTAAAGCCACGAACGGTTTCACTAACAGGAACGTATTTGCCTTGTATACCGATAAACTGTTCTGCAACGGTAAATGGCTGCGATAAGAAGTTTTGAATACGACGTGCTCTCGCTACGACAGCTTTATCTTCATCGGATAGCTCATCCATACCAAGAATTGCGATAATATCTTGAAGCTCTTTATATCGTTGTAATGTTGCTTGTACTTTTCGAGCTACCTCGTAGTGTTCTTCTCCAACAATTTCAGGAGTCAACACTCTTGAAGTTGAATCTAAAGGATCTACTGCCGGATAAATGCCCAAAGAAGCAATATTTCTGGATAATACCGTTTTTGCATCTAAGTGAGAGAATGTTGTTGCAGGAGCAGGGTCTGTTAAATCGTCCGCAGGTACATAAACCGCTTGAACGGATGTAATAGAACCACGTTTTGTAGAAGTAATACGTTCTTGTAATTGTCCCATTTCGGTTGCTAATGTTGGTTGATATCCTACCGCAGATGGCATACGTCCTAATAATGCAGATACTTCGGATCCGGCTTGAGTAAAGCGGAAGATATTATCAATAAACAACAATACGTCTTGTCCCATTTCATCACGGAAATATTCCGCCATAGTAAGCCCAGATAGACCAACACGCATTCTGGCTCCTGGGGGTTCGTTCATTTGACCGTAAACCAAGGCTGTTTTATCAATAACTCCAGATTCAATCATTTCGTTATATAAATCGTTGCCTTCTCGGGTACGTTCTCCAACACCAGTAAATACGGATATACCACCATGTTGTTTTGCAACGTTGTTAATTAACTCTTGAATTAAAACAGTCTTTCCTACACCTGCACCACCGAATAGACCGATTTTACCACCTTTTAAGTAAGGTGCAATTAAATCGATTACTTTGATGCCGGTTTCCAAAATTTCAGATGAAGCTTGTTGTTCATCATAAGCAGGGGCTTCTCTGTGGATTGGAAGACGTATTTTGGTTTCAGGGGCAGGCTTATTATCAACAGGTTCACCCAATAGGTTAAAAATTCTGCCTAGCGTTTGTTCGCCAACAGGTACAGTAATTGGGCTGCCCGTATCAATTGCATTCATACCACGAACCAAACCGTCTGTAGAACTCATTGCAATACAACGAACAACATCGTCACCGATATGCTGGGCTACTTCAACGATTATTTTGTTTCCGTTATGTTCGATTTCAATAGAGTTTAAAAGATTTGGCAGACAGTTTTTTTCAAACTTTATATCAAGTACAGGTCCGATAATTTGAACAACTTTGCCTATGTTATGTTTGTCCATTTGATTGTCCCCTTTATTTTAAGATTGGTAAATGTGTTTCTTTGAGAAAAGATTTATATTGCCTCCAGCGGCACGCTGGCTGGTTATAATGCTCCGGCACCCGATATAATTTCGGTTAATTCTTGGGTAATTGCGGCTTGTCTTGCACGGTTATAGCTTAGTGATAGTGTATCAATCATTTCTTTTGCATTATCCGTAGCAGATTCCATTGCAGTTCTTCGAGCACCTTGTTCAGAAGCAAAAGACTCTACAACGGCACCATATAACATACCACCAATGTAATCCGGAACAATGGTATTGAAAACTTCTTCGGGAGATGGCTCATAGATACAAAGTTGTCGAACCTGTTTTGTATCAGTTCCATTTTTGATATCACTAATTGGCAAAACCTTTAAAGCGTAAGGTTCTTGACTTAGAGCGCTGATAAATTGAGTATAGTAGATATAGATTTCATCCACTTCACCACTTTTAAATAAGTCAACCGCAATTTGAGAAATTTGCAATACTTTTGTTTGATCTAAATCTTCTGCGATATTAGAAAAACCTACATGGAGTAAATCTCGTTTTTCGTAATATTCAACTGCTTTTTTC
Source organism: Paludicola sp. MB14-C6 (assembly GCF_030908625.1). GTDB lineage: Bacteria > Bacillota > Clostridia > Oscillospirales > Ruminococcaceae > Paludihabitans. The sequence continues at coordinate 1,522,753 of NZ_CP133133.1, forward strand.
CCAATTGCTAAAACCTTTGGAACAATTCCTTTTTCTTTACAAGCTTCAATTTGAGTATTGGCAAGCTTTAATATATTCGCATTATACCCACCCGCAAGTCCACGATCTCCTGCAATAACAATGAGTAAGGTGGACTTTATCGTTCGAGGTTTTGTATAAATGGAGGATAAATCGGTGTTCATATTGGAAATATCGGAAATTGTTTGATAGAGTGTTTCAAAGTAAGGAGCAGCGTTTAAGGCTCTTTCTTTTGCACGGCGTAGTTTCGAAGATGCAACCAACTCCATTGCGTTGGTTATTTGTGCTGTACTTTCAATACTTTTAATACGGCGTTTGATATCCTTCATTGTGCCGCCAGCCATAAGAACACTCCTTTCAATCGGGTTAATATAATAAATTTTTTAACTAGATTTGCTTTGTTATTTGGTTAATAAGAATTTTTCATTAAACTCTTTAATTGCAGCTTCCAGATTTGCTTTATTTTCATCTGTTAAATCTTTCGTAGTACGGATAGAATCCATAATTTCATTATGTTGTTCCTCCATAAAAGTAAACAGTTCTTTTTCATATTCGAAAATGTTTTCTAGTGGAATATCTACAAGAAGATTGTTTACAACAGCATAAATAATGGTTACTTGATGTTCTACTGCAATTGGTGAATTCTGATTTTGTTTTAATACCTGAACAATGCGAGCACCTTGTGCTAAACGCGCTTTGGTATCTTTATCAAGGTCAGAACCAAATTGAGAGAATGCTTGCAACTCTTTATATTGAGAATATAATAATTTCAAAGAACCGGAAACCTTTTTCATAGCTTTAATTTGTGCGTTACCGCCAACACGGGAAACGGAAATACCAGGGTTAACCGCTGGGCGAACACCTGCATTGAACAATTCGGTTTCTAAGAAAATTTGTCCGTCTGTAATGGAAATAACGTTTGTAGGTATATAAGCTGAAACGTCACTTGCTTGTGTTTCGATAATTGGCAACGCAGTAAGCGAACCTCCACCCATTTCAGGGCTTAAATTTGCTGCACGCTCTAATAAACGGGAATGTAAATAGAATACATCACCAGGGTAAGCTTCACGTCCCGGTGGTCTCTTTAAAAGCAAAGAGAGTGCACGATAGGCAACAGCTTGTTTGGATAAGTCATCATAAATACAAAGAACATCTTTTCCTTTATACATAAAATATTCGCCCATAGCGCAACCGCTATAAGGTGCAATATATTGTAATGGTGCAAGCTCAGATGCCGTTGCAGAAACAACGATGGTATAATCCATTGCGCCGTTTTTTTCTAAGGTGTCAACAACTTGCGCAACAGTTGAACGTTTTTGTCCAATTGCAACGTATACACAAATGACATCTTTACCTTTTTGGTTAATAATCGTATCCAGTACAATCGCGGTTTTACCCGTTTGACGGTCACCGATAATTAACTCACGTTGGCCACGGCCAATTGGAATCATGGAGTCAATTGCTTTTATTCCTGTTTGAAGTGGTTTGTTAACGCTCTTTCTTTCAATAATACCAGGGGCGGGAGATTCAATTGGACGAAATTCATTTGATAAAATAGCGCCTTTACCGTCAATTGGTTGACCTAAAGCATTTACAACTCTTCCAAGCAATGCTTCGCCGACCGGTACAGATACAATCTTACCGGTACGTTTAACAGGGTCTCCCTCTTTTATATTTTCATCAGATCCTAATAAAACAGCACCAACAAAGTCTTGCTCTAAGTTTAAAGCAATTCCATATACATCGTTGTTGAATTGAATTAACTCATTGGACATACAGTTTTCCAAACCATATACCCTTGCAATGCCGTCACCAACGGTAACAACAGTACCGGTATCGTTTTGGGTTACTTTATCTTGATATGACTCAATTTGCTGCTTGATTAGGCTTGTTATTTCCTGTGGTTTAATTTCCATCATAACCCTCCTATCAGTCATCGTGTCAATCTGACACAACTGGGGATTGAGATTCGCTCATTGGAATTTGAATTTTTAAATGCTAAAGAATAGTTTGTTGAATAGTATGTTTCATTTCCTGTAATTTAGATTGAATGGTTGCATCAATTTCAGTATTGTCATACTTTAATTTAATACCACCGAGAACAGCTGGATCCACAATTGTGGTTAATCGTATTGTTTTGCCGGATGATTCGGATAATCGTTTGGTTAATCTTTGCTGTAACGTATCACTCATTGGGGCTGCGGTTATTGCAGTAACAGCAATAATACCGGCATTTTTATCATAAAGTTTGCAATATTCTGAAATGATTTCTAAAACAAGAGAAAAGCGATTATTATCCACTAACACCTTGAAAAAATTCAACACATATAACGAAACTTTGTTGAAAAAAGTTTCGTGAATCATTTGGTGTTTTTCTTGATTGCTGATAACAGGAGAAGAAAGTAATTTTACAAAATCGGGCTGTGCTTCAAAAATATCTTTTAAAGCAATTAGTTCTTCTCTGACTTCACTTTCTATTCTTTTGGCAGCAACTACATCAAAAAGAGAGTTTGCATAAGTGACTTGTATTAACTCTGCCATTTGATATCACCTGCATTTTCAATGAAGTCTTCAATCAACTTCTCGTGGTCTTTTTGAGTAAGCTCTTTGGAAACTACATGTTGGGCAGCGCTCAAAGCTAAGTCTGTGATACTGTCTTTCATTTCGTTTACTGCTTTACGCTTATCTTGTTCCATTTGTGCAGTTGCACGTTCCATATATGCAGAAGCTTTATCTTGTGCATCTGAAATAATTTCATCAGAGCGAAGCTGTGCTTTTTGAGTTGCTTCTTTGACAATTGTATTTGCGGTATCTTTTGCAACGCTTAATTTTTCTTCATATTCAGTTTTTAAGTTTGCAGCTTCTTCATTTGTTTGATTGGCCTTATTATATATGTTTTCAATTTCTGTTTTGCGGTCATCTAAAACCTTTTTTACAGGTTTATATAAAAACTTTTTTAAGATAAACATTAAAATAAGGAAGTTGCAAAGAGTAATTATCATTGTTCGCCAATCAATGTAAAGTAGTGGTTTAAACAGTTCTTCCATTGCGTAACTCCTTTTATGAGATGTGCTATGGTTTTATCCTTATTTGAAAAAACAGCTATTAATAAAACAACCCGTTTTGCGGGTTTGGTTTTATTATAATTTTCCGATTAGCGGATTTACAAATAATAATAGAATTGCAATAACAAGAGAATAAATACCAGTTGACTCAGCAATAGCACAACCAACGAACATAGTTGACATGATGCTACCTTTTGCTTCCGGTTGACGGCCAATTGCTTCACATGCTTTACCAACTGCGTAACCTTCACCAATACCAGGGCCTAAGCCTGCGATCATTGCTAAACCTGCACCGATTGCGGATGCTGCTAATACGATTGCTCTTTCCATAATAAAATCCTCCAATATAATAATCTAATTTTGATTATGCTTCATCTGGTTCATTGGCATTTGCAACGTTTACCATCGTGAGCATACAGAAAATGAATGCTTGCATAAAGCCTGAGAATACGTCAAAATAAACGGATAATACGCCAGGAATACCTATTTCTAAAAATGGAATTGGTAAACGGAGTAATGCATAAGACGCAGCAGCAAGTGCACCATGTAATAAAGTAGAAATAATCATACCTGCTGTTATGTTACCAAAATGACGAAATGCTAAAGAAACAGGAATTGCTGTGTTACTGATGACGTTTAACGGAAACATTACAAACACCGGCTCAAATAAGCCTTTAAAATAACCCAATCCATGAGTTTTGAGTCCATTTGCCCATATTAAAAGAAAAGTCATTAACCCCCAAGTTAAGGTAACATTTATATCGCCTGTAACAGAACGGAAACCCAAAAGGCTGATTAAGCTTCCTAATGAAGAAAACGTAAACAAAGTTAAAATATATGGTGCAAATTTTTTGTTTCGCTCCCCCATTGTTGTAGCAACAAGCTTGTCAATCATGGTTACCAATTTTTCAGCAATTTGTTGAGACCGCTTTCGTGGAATCTTTTCAAGTTTATGCGTTAGTAGCTTGCAAATAATAAATACCAAAATAATTACAATCCATGAGTTTACAATGGTTTCGGTAATATCGAGACCACCTAAAATAGGAAGTGTAAAGAGAATTTTAGGACCATTGATGCTAACGTCCAAGCTTGTCCCCCCTTTTATGAATCAACATTTGATAAAATCCAATACAGGTATATGTGATTTTTGGTGCAAAAGCAGAAACAACAACACACCAACCGTTAATAAGCGGTGATAGAAAAGAAACTGCAAAAACAGCACCCATTAGTATAAACCGTAATATATAATGCCGACGCAAATAATGTTTTGCGCTAATTGGGCTTCGTTCAACTGCGTTTTCGACAACAGTGCCCAATAAAGCAAAATTTAAAATGCAATAGACATTGCCAAGCAAAATTCCTAAAAACAACGAAAGATCAACCGCTTCCGCAAAAATTGCAGTAAATAATATCAGTATATCAAGTATTAGCAAAGTAATACTAAGCTTTTTTACTTCGTTAAAAAAAAGCGAAATAAAGAATCACCGTCTTTCAGATGTATGATTGGATTTTGGAGTCATCTGTTTTAATTGATCTTTCTTTTGTTCTTGTTTCATAAAGGATTTTATGAAAGAAACAGCAGAACTGATTCCAGATAAAACGCCAAGTAAAACGAGAAGAATGACAATATAATCAGGAATAGCGAATTTATTTTTTAAATAAACACCTAAAAAGGTGCAGAGTACAATTGGCATTATGATTGATAATCCGAATTGGCTAATTGCTGCAATCCCTTTTGCAATGGATATCCATTCGGTATTGTTTTTCATAAAATCTCCTATATGGATAGCTTAAAGTGAATGGTTATAGTATACACAGTAATATTTGAAAAATCAACAAAAAGCAACAAAATAATAAACTCAAAAATACAAATTTGTGCAAGGTGTACAAAAAGCTAACAAGCACCTTCTTTATAAAAACATTCGTTTATTGCAATTGCACATCCTGCAAGATAAATTGTAGGAGTAGTTATACAGCTAAGCTGAACAGGTGTCTTTTGATGAAAAACACAACTTAAAATTGTATTGATTTGTGCTATATTTTCTTGAGTTTCTTCGAAATAATTACCGTAAGCATAAATTGCATTTGCATCCAGTACAAGTTGGCAAATATGAATATCTTTTGCAAGATGTTGTTGTAATTCTTTCTTTATTTGTTCCTCATTTTCCGGATGTTGTTGCAAGGAGATTTGATATTCATTATAAGTATCACTTTCTCCACGATACTGCATAACTTGAAATCCACCACAGCGCTTTGATTGTGTAATGTAAACTTGGTTACGTATCATAACGCCGGCATCAATCGTATCTCCATAGCGAATCATTAAAATGTTTTCTTTGTTTTTTGTTTCTTGTTGAAACAAATGCTGCGCAATTAAACAAGCATTAACCGTTGTTTGGGTAACGATTTTGATAGAAATTGCATAGGATAAATCTTTTTTCATGCGTATCAGCTTTTCTTCAACAGTTCCTTGTTCCATAAAAGAACAGCTCAGATTCTGCATACAAACGCCAATGCCGAGAATTTTTTCCGAAGTGATACAGTTTGATTTCATCAAACGTTGGATTTCGGTTACAATAAGCTCTAAAACTTCTCGATAAACTTTGCCGTTGATTTGTATTTTCTTTTTATCTAGTGTTTCACCTTTTAAATTGGTTAATCCAATAATCATGGAATCTTTTTCAAAAACAATTCCAAAAACGAGACGATAATATTCATTGATATCTAAAAGAATTTTTCGCCTTCCTCTTGTAAGGCGATTTTGTTGTGGTTGTCCGCTTTTTTCGTAGAGCAAACCACATTGTATCATTTCGTTGGTTATAATAGTAACGGCAGCTTTAGTCAATTTAATTGAATTTGCAATATCAACACGTGATAGCGGACCTTTATTTAAAAGCAAATTCAAAATTTCAATTCGGTTACGTTTTTTAATAGAAAATTTAAAATCCAATTCCAAAAAAATCACCCCTAATAATACTATAGTTAATTATAACACGCTAATTATAAACAAATTGTTAATTGTTTGTGTAAAATAACTATTTTGAAAAAATGGTTAATAATGTGATTCAAAAAATGACATTATAAAAATGAGAAGGAAAAAACAAAGGGAAAAAGTCCTATTTGCCAAAGAAAAGAAGCTTATGATATACTGTAAATGCATGTTTTTCAGTTATAAAAAATGTTACTTGAAAATACAAATAAGGCAAAAAGAGAAGGGATGTTTAGTATGGAAGCATTAGAAGCAGTGAACTTTGGATGGATGTCCATTTTACCTCCGTTAATTGCAATTATTCTTGCATTAATAACAAAAGAGGTATTATCGTCATTATTGGTCGGTGTATTTGCAGGAGCACTCATTTATTCTGGATGGAATCCAATTGAAATGGTTACAACAACCGTTAAAATTATGGGTGAGAAAATAGGATATAATGCAAATATATTGATTTTTCTTGGATTGCTTGGTGCAATTGTTGTAGTAGTAACTATGGCAGGAGGCTCACGTGCTTATGGGGCATGGGCATCAACAAAGCTAAAAACAAGAAAAGGGGCGGCAATGGCAACTAGTGCTTTGGGCGTCTTGATTTTCATTGACGACTATTTTAATTGTCTGACAGTTGGAACAGTTATGCGTCCGGTAACGGACAAACATCGCATCTCTCGTGCAAAATTAGCCTATATTTTAGATGCTACCGCCGCACCGGTTTGTATTATTGCTCCGATTTCAAGCTGGGGAGCATCAGTTGCCAGCTATATGGGAGAAGCCGGTGTGAAAAATGGAATGGCAGCGTTTCTTCAAACAATTCCGTATAACTTATATGCTATTTGTACGGTTGTAATGGTAGCAATTATTTGTTTATCTCGCATCAACTTTGGTTCAATGGCTAAATTTGAAAAAATAGCAATTGAAAATGGAGACGTACATGCTGCAAAGAAGCAAGTTGAAACCGAAAGCTTTGGTGGTGTGGAAGAAAACAAAAATGGCAAGGTTATAGATTTAGTATTACCAATAGGAACGTTAATTGTACTTACCATTCTTGCAATGCTATATACGGGTGGTATGTTCGTCGGAAAAGGAGTTACTGCTTTTCAAGCAATTGGAGCAACAGATGCATCATTATCATTGGTTTTAGGTGGTATAGGCACACTCATCTTTACTTTGGTTTTCTATTCTATTCGTAAAGTTTTAGGTTTTAAAGATTTTATGGGTGCAATTGCTACAGGAGTAAAATCAATGGTTCCTGCATACTTAATTTTGATTTTAGCTTGGTCAATTGGTGGTATTTGTAGTACGGAATACTTAAATGTAGGTGGTTTCGTTGGACATTGGGTAAATGATGCAAACTTCCCTGTGTTTATTTTACCGGCTGTAATATTTGTGGTAGCAGGTTTCCTAGCTTTTGCAACAGGTACTTCATGGGGTACAATGGCATTGTTAATTCCAATCGGAGCAGCAATTTGTATTACACCAGATACCCAAGCGTTGTTGATCCCTATTTTTGGATCAATTTTAGCAGGAGCCGTATATGGAGACCATGTTTCCCCTATTTCCGATACGACAATTCTTTCTTCTACGGGAGCAGGATGTAACCATATGGATCATGTATCGAGCCAATTGCCATATGCTACTTTAGTAGCAGGAGTTTGTGTAGTTGGATATTTTGTAATGGGTATAGTAAATAATGCGTGGTTACCACTTATTATATCGCTTGCGTTGATGATTGTGGCAATGGTTATCTTGAGTAAATTTTCAGCAAAAAAGAATCCAATTCGTTATCAAGACAAATAAAAAGAATAAAACCGTCTGCCAAAACAAGCAGACGGTTTTAACTATTTTTTAACTTCATTAAATTTTTTAAAATACGAGGATGTGCTGTCTGAATGTGGTCGATTAAAACGTTTTAGATATATTGGAGTTGCCATATTTCGAGTGAGGGTATTGTTTTTTTGCTCACTCGTTAAAATAATGGAAAAACCAATATCTTTTAAAATTGGCTTGCTTTCAGGACAAATTGCTCCAAAAGGATAAGCAAAAACAAGTGGTGCTACTCCGATTTCTTTTTCAATTTGCTTATAAAGTGCTCCAACATCTTTATCAAGAGCAATCTTGTAGTCTACAATTGACTCACCCGGTCTTATCTTTGTTCCATATCGCCTATTTCCAGGTCCATCATGCATATTATAAGTATGGTTTCCAATTTCAAAAACACCGCTTTTTTGCATCTCGCGTAATTGATCCCAAGTTGCATGACCATATACTACACTTTGCTTTTCATTTGGATTAGAAAAGATATCGGTATGTTTTCCGATAATTGCAAAAACAGCTTTCATATTATACTTTTTCAAAAGAGGAAAGGCATATTCGTAAACGCCTTCATACCCATCATCAAATGTAATTAACATTGGTTTTGGTGGCAACGGGGTTCCTTTGTTAACATAATTCATTATTTGTTGCGCAGATACGGTAGTATACCCTTTTTGTTGAATATATTTTAAATCTTCCTCAAACTGGGAAGGAGGAATTACATAATCTCCCCATCTTTTATAGTCTTTCAGGATTTGATGATACATTGCAACAGGTAATTCTACAACGTCTTGCTTGGCATCTACTTTTGTTTCTGCTGGTGTAAAAATTGTAACATCTAACAGGCAAAGGGATATAAAAAATACAATACTCAATAAAACAGCAATTATGTTATAGTTTAGTTTCATGATCATACAAAAACCCCAATCTAAGTAATACTAATCAATATATATGATTAGTATATAAATATATCACGGTTTACTTATAAATTCAACAAAAAAGTATATAAATGCATAAAAATTTGTTAATTTATAGTGGCAGGTTTGGTCATTGCGTCAGCAATTTCTTTAAAAACAGGAGAAGCATCTTGATTTCCACTGCGGGCGTTTTCGCAAAGAACAGCAACTACATATTGGGGTTTATCTGCAGGAAAAAACCCCGCAAACCAGCCTTGACATAGTTCATTTTCATCAACCTTTACTCCTGTTTGCGCTGTTCCTGTTTTTCCACCTGCGGTAGTATAGGAAGGTTTTGCATTTTGGTTAGGTGTTTCCATAACAGCCGAAATCAAATCTTCTTTAATGAGGTTGGCGGTTTGTTCTGTCATTGCTTTAATTGGATAGTTTTCCTTTTTGGTATACAAAATACTTTTACCGTTGGTAGTTGTACCTATTATTAGATTAGCAAATGAAGTATTACCTTTATTAACAACGCTGCTCATCATTTGCGCAATTTGAATAGGAGTTGCAGTTAAAGAGCCTTGTCCAAAAGAGAGATTGCCAATGGCAGCGGGACTTTGCAATTCTCCTAGTGTAGGGAGAGTACCACTTGCTGTTTTATAATTATCATAAAGTTGCGTTGGCTTTCCAAATGATAAATCACGAGCCATATTTAAGAAGCGGCTTGGATCAAGCCTTAATCCAAGTTGTATAAAATAAGGATTGCAAGATACACAGAGAGCGGACTTTAAGTTTAACTTGCCGTGTCCTTTTACTTCATGGCACTTAAAAGGAACATCTAAAACTTCGATTTTACCGTTGCAAGAAAAAACAGTGTTTGGATTAATGCCAGAGGAAAGGGCAGCTGCGGTTGTTGTTATTTTAAAGGTTGAACCAACATTATAAGCGGAAAAAGCACGATTTAAGAGAGGAGAATTTTCTTTATCTTTAACAGCGGAAGCGATGGAAGCAGGATTATAGGATGGAAAGCTGGCAACTGCTTTTAAATCACCATTATAAGGGTCCATGACAACAATTGCACCTTTTTTTAGATGTCGAGCTCCAGCTAATTCACATATTGCTTGAATACGTTTATCTATTGTTAAAATTACGCCACTTTTATTTTCTGGTGCCAACTCAATAATGGGTTGTGCGCCTAATAGTGGTTTTCCTAAAGCATTTAATTGATAGGTGATTTTAGAAGTTTGCGCATTGGTATTTAATAAATCGTTATAGGCAAGTTCAATTCCGGAAACGCCTTTCATACCCGAAGAATCAGTATAGCCGATAATATGCTGGGCAAGCTGATTTTTAGGGGTATATCGTTTGGATACGGGGTATACATTAACATTAGCTACATTTACAAAAGGAAGATTACTTTCTAACAAAAAGGGCTTCCCTTTTTGAATGATTTCATCAATATTATTTGGTGCAACTAATACATTATTATTTTTTATTTCAATCATATTTTGAGGTGTCGGTAAAACGGTTGCAACGTATTGGGTTGAAGTATTCACAAGTGATTGTAAATTGCAATCATAAATTAACCCTCTTGTTTGACCTAGAGTCAGCGAATAGGATGATTGTTTCATACCAACTGTTGATAATTCCTCATCTTCGGTTAAAGAACCAATACGAAGGAATAACAAGCTAAATAGCAAAAGGCAAGAACAAAACACAATAATGGAACGACGATTCATATTTAAAAACTCCTTGTTATAGAAAAAACTATTCATAATACACGATTATGAACGGTGTATACTGTATAGTGTTGTAGCTTTTTTAGAATTTATTTCAAAAAATTATTTTCCTATTGAAATTGTGGCTGTAAAATGGCAAAATAGAATATAAATAAACAAATTTAAGGAATACTATAAAATGAATTTTTTATAGAAATTAAGGGAGGTACATATGAAAAACGAGCTCGTTTTAGTATTAGACTTTGGCGGACAATATAATCAACTAATTGCAAGACGTGTACGTGAATGTAATGTATACTGTGAAGTACATTCATATAAAATGACGATTGATGAAATCAAGAAAAAAAATCCTATGGGAATTATTTTTACAGGAGGTCCAAATAGCGTTTATTTGGAAGAAGCTCCTCATGTAGAAAAAGCATTATTTGAACTCGGAATCCCTGTATTGGGTATTTGTTACGGCGTACAACTTATGGCTCATGTTTTAGGTGGAAGAGTAACAACACCAGTAACTCGTGAATACGGAAAAACGGAGACACAATTTGTTTCTGATAGTTTATTATTTAAAGGATTACCTGAAAAAGCTACTACTTGGATGAGTCATACTGACTATATTGAAGTTGTTCCGGAAGGTTTTAGAGTAACAGCACATACAGATGCTTGCCCTTGTGCTGCAATGGAAAACGCAGAGAAAAAGCTTTATGGTATGCAATATCATCCGGAAGTATTACACACAGATAATGGTGTGCAGATGCTTCGTAATTTCTTATACGAAATTTGTAATTGTCAAGGCGACTGGACAATGGGAGATTACAAGAAAACCGCAATTAACAATATTCGTGAAACGGTAAAAGACGGTAAAGTATTATTAGCACTATCCGGCGGCGTTGACTCTTCTGTTTTAGCAGCTTTATTAGCTGAAGCAATTGGCAAACAACTCACTTGTATCTTTGTTGACCACGGTTTAATGCGTAAAAACGAAGGCGATGAAGTAGAACAAGCTTTTGCTAGCTGGGATATTAACTTTGTACGTGTAAATGCACAAGAGCAATTCCTTTCTCGTTTAGCAAACGTGGAAGATCCTGAAACCAAACGTAAAATTATTGGCGAAGAATTTATTCGTGTATTTGAGCAAGAAGCAAAGAAAATTGGTGTTGTAGATTTCTTAGCACAAGGTACGATTTATCCTGATGTCATTGAATCCGGTACAGGAGATGCGGCGGTAATCAAGAGCCATCATAATGTTGGTGGATTACCTGACCATGTTGATTTTAAAGAAATTATTGAGCCTTTAAGATTATTGTTTAAAGATGAAGTAAGAAAATTAGGTCAAGAGCTTGGATTAGCTGAGTATTTAGTTTGGCGTCAACCTTTCCCAGGACCTGGTCTTGCAATTCGTATTATTGGTGATATTACACAAGAAAAAATAGATATGTTGCAAGAGGCAGATTTTATTTTCCGTCAAGAGATTGCGCTTGCAAAAATGGATAGAGATATTCATCAATATTTTGCGGTGTTAACTTCTATGCGTTCGGTTGGTGTTATGGGCGATGAAAGAACGTATGACTATACATTAGCACTTCGTGGTGTTACTACAACAGACTTTATGACTGCAGATTTTGCACGTATTCCTTATGATTTATTAGCAAAAATATCTAGTCGTATTGTAAATGAAGTTAAAAATATTAACCGTATCGTTTATGATATTACAACAAAACCACCAGCAACGATTGAGTGGGAGTAGTAAACAAAAGACCACAAACCCAGTATTCATGAGGGTTTGTGGTCTATGTTTTTGTGCGTTGATAACACTTTGATAAGAGAATTTATTTACAGTTATTATTGTTGTGATTAATGTAACTAATATTAACATTAGGATTTTGCTTTAACACGTTAAATGCTTTTATAATGGTATCGGTTGGTAAAGGACATAGTTGAGAATTTTTTACCATTATTTCAAAATTTCCCTTTGTAATCTTCTCATTTGAAATTAAGAATGCAGGTTGATTGACATTGTATTTTTTACAGAATGATTGAAAAGCAGATAAAGCTTTGAAAATATCTTCTGCAAAATATACGAAAAAACTCATATATAAAGACATTATTATTGAACTCATTTCTATTACCATACTGGGTAAGTCGATTACCTTATCCATGTTTTCTATATCTTTTTTTGAATGTTTCCAGTTGGTGAATTCTAATAAATGTTCTTTCCTACAAATTAATTTATAACCTTCTTTATAAGACTCAGCAAAACCATGATATGGAAATTCACAATGAACAACATAATTTCTAAAATTCATCCAAAAACGATATTCAATAGAAGTATCATAAAAATGACTGCATAATTCTTTGAATTGTTCAAGCTCTTTAATTTTTTCATGTTTTTTTAATATTCTTTCTTGAATGTCAATATATGTTTTAAGAGACGTTGCATAGCTTAGAACTAATTTGTTTGCATTTAAAATTAATTGATATACCTCAATTGGTTTTTGTCGGAGTTTAGCAATATTGCTTGGTAGTATGTAATCTTGAAAATCTTTACCATTCTGAATTGCAATATCTCTAGCTTGAGTTATAAAAGTATATAATGAAGAAAACCACTGTGTATTTATTAACTGATCCATTTCTGACCGAGAAATTTCATCAGCTATAGATATGGTTTTACCACCATTATCATCAAAAATTTGCTCAATTAAATATACTATTGAAATATTTTTCATTATTCACCTCATAATATTCTTCCTATATCAGCTCTCCTTTTTGGAGGGTTTTTTTCTTTCCTGTCTAAACATTCTCGCTTTTATTCCAGTTAAGCAGCTATTCACATTATCTCTTTTGTTTTAGTTCTCCTTTTTGGAGAGCTTTTTCTATATTAAGTCAATTTTACAACTAAAATTTCCATTTTGCAATAAAACCAGCAAATACTAATTTGTAATTTGTCGATGCTTTGATAAAAAGGCGGAAATATAAAAATTATTTTTATTAGTACAGAATAAAATTGATAGAAAGCAAAAGAATTTTCTATTGTGATTCCCTGTTATTTACAATATGATAAAGATAGTTAATGAAGCCATATACTATACAAACAAGGAGGAATAAGAATGAAAAAGTTTTTAGCACTACTTCTTGCAACAATGATGATTGGAGCAATGTTCACAGGATGTTCAGGCAAAGGTGGAGGATCATCTGCCGGCGGTAAAAAACCAACAATCGGTGTGTGTATCTATAAATATGATGACACATACATTTCAACAGTTCGCCAAGCATTAGAAGATTTAGCAAAAGATAAAGCAACGCTATTGCTAAACGATGGTAAAGGCGACCAAGCAACTCAAAATGACCAAATAGACCTCTTAATTGAGAAAAAAGTGGATTGTTTGGTAGTAAACATGGTGGATATCGGAGCAGCACAAACTGTTATAGATAAAGCCAAAGCTGCTAAAATTCCTCTAGTGTTCTTTAACAGAGAGCCGGATTCAAAAGCAGTTAAATCGTATGATAAAGCACGTTTCGTTGGAACTACTGCAAAAGATGCAGGTATTATCCAAGGTGAAATGGCTGTTAAACTATGGGGCGACGGTTCTAAATATGATGTAAATAAAGACGGCAAAATGAGCTATGTTTTATTACAAGGTGAACCAAATAACCCAGAAGCTATCGCAAGAACAGAATATGCTGTTAAAACAATCGCTGGTAAGAACGTTAAAGTTGAAGAACTTGGACTTCAAGTATGTGATTGGGACACAGCAAAAGCACAAGTTGCAATGGAAGCTTGGCTAAACAAATATAATACAAAGATTGAAATGGTTTTAGCAAATAATGATGGTATGGCACAAGGTGCTATCGCTGCATTACAAGCAATCGGATACAACAAAGAAAAAGATTCTAAAGGATATATTCCTGTATTCGGTGTTGACGCAACTGACGCTGCAAAAGATTTAATAGCAAAAGGCTGTATGAGCGGTACTGTTTTACAAGATGCTCCTGGTATGGCTAAGGCTGTTTTCGAATTAAGTATGAACTCTGCTACTGGTAAAGAACCACTTGCTGATACTTCATACAAGTATGATGATACTGGTGTATGTGTTCGTATCCCATACCAACCTTATAACAAATAAGGAAATCCATCCTTTCTGTTACAAATGGTCGCAGAGTGGTGAAATCATCACTATGCGACCTATTGTTTCAAAGTGATACGTTCATAGAATGAAATGAGGTGAATGCAATTGTCACAGACCAATTATCTTCTTGAAATGATTGATATCTCGAAAGAGTTTCCCGGTGTAAAAGCATTGGATAACGTAAACTTTAGGCTAAAGCCTGGAACTGTACATGCATTGATGGGAGAAAACGGAGCCGGAAAATCTACATTGATGAAATGCTTATTCGGTGTTTACATAGAAGACAATGGCGAAATTAAAATAGAGGGTAAAAAAGTAAGATTTAATAATCCACATCAAGCACTTGATAATGGTGTTGCAATGGTGCATCAAGAGCTGAATCAAGTGCTGAAGCGAGATGTAATGGATAATATTTGGTTAGGTCGATATCCCAAACAAAAAATAGGTTTTGTTAATCAAGAAGAAATGTATCAAAAAACTGTTGCAATTTTTAAAGAGCTCGAACTGGATATTAACCCTAAAATTGAAATCGGAAAATTATCTGTATCCCAACGCCAAATGGTTGAAATCGCAAAAGCGGTTTCTTACAATGCAAAAATTCTTGTATTGGATGAACCAACTTCTTCTTTAACAGAAGAAGAAGTAAAACATCTTTTTAAAATAATCAATAAACTAAAAGATAATGGGTGCGGAATTATTTATATATCGCATAAAATGGAGGAGATTTTAGAAATCTCTCAAGAAGTAACTATTATGCGTGATGGAAAATGGGTAGCGACTCACAAAGCAACGGAGCTTACTACCGACAAAATTATAAAGTTAATGGTTGGACGTGAATTAACAAATCGTTTTCCTCCGAAAACAAATAAACCATCGGATGTCATTCTTGAAGTTGAGAATCTAACTGCATTATATCAACCGTCCATTAAAAATGTTTCATTTACGCTCAGAAAAGGTGAAGTTTTGGGAATTGCCGGACTTGTTGGATCAAGACGTACGGAGTTGGTTGAAACCATATTTGGTATAGCGCATCACAGCGAAGGAACCATTTCTTTGTATGGCAAAAAGGTAGAGAATACTACCTCTCGCAAGGCAATTGACAATGGATTTGCATTGTTAACAGAAGAACGCCGAGCAAGCGGCATTTTTGCGGGACTGAGCGTTGGATTTAATTCGATTATTGCAAACTTAAAAGATTACAGCAGCTTAGGATTACTTAAAAATAATAAAATGGATAAGGATACCGATTGGGTTGTTAGCAGTATGAATGTAAAAACACCAAGCAAAAAAACGCTCATTCGTTCCCTATCAGGTGGTAACCAGCAAAAAGTTATAATCGGAAGATGGCTTTTAACAAAGCCTGAAATATTATTGTTGGATGAGCCAACCAGAGGAATTGATGTTGGTGCAAAATATGAAATATATCAATTGATTTTAAATCTTGCAAATGAGGGAAAAGGAGTCATTATGGTATCTTCTGAAATGACTGAGCTGCTCGGAATTTGCGATAGAATTCTTGTTATGTCAAATGGACGAGTAGCGGGAATTCAAGATGTAGAGCAGTTAAATCAAGAAGAAATTATGCGGTTAGCCGCTAAATACATTTAATGGAGGGTGAATCGTATGAATAAAGTGAATGCGCAAAAGGTAAAGTCATTTTTATTAAACTACGCACTATATATTGTTTTAATCATTATGATTATAACTTTTGTAATTATTGAACCGGGCTTTCTTTCCCTAAATAACTTTGTAAAAATCGCTACACAGGCTTCAACAAGAGGAATTATGGCATTAGGCGTTGCAGGATTGATTGTTTTACAAGGAACAGACCTTTCCGCAGGTCGTGTATTAGGTTTATGTGCAATTGTTGCAAGCTCCTTACTGCAATCTACAACATATGCTTCACGAATGTATCCGGATTTAAAAGCACTTCCACTAATCGTGCCTCTGGTAGCATCTATATTAATCGGACTTGTATTTGGTGCAATTAACGGATTTGGAGTAGCAAAGCTTAAAATACATGCTTTTATCATTACGCTTGGTACACAGCTCATTGCTTATGGTGCCGGTTGTATCTACATAGATCGTCCTCCGTTGGGAGCACAGCCAATTGCAAACTTCGATGCCAGATATACTAACTTTGTAAATGGTTCTATTTTCGGCATCCCATACTTAATTATTTATCTTGCAATTATATCTTTGATTATGTGGGTTGTATGGAATAAAACAACACTGGGTAAAAATATGTTTGCAATTGGTGGTAATCCCGAAGCTGCTGCGGTATCAGGTGTTAATATTGCAAAGAATATCATGATTATCTTCCTAATTTCAGGTGCACTTTATGGTATAGCTGGATTTTTGGAAGGCGGACGTATTGGATCAACAAACTCGAATACTGGTATTAACTATGAGTTGGATGCAATTTCTGCTTGTGTTGTAGGTGGTGTATCTTTCTCCGGTGGTGTTGGTACCATTCCGGGAGTGTTAATCGGAACTATGTTGTTACAGTGTATCAACTATGGATTGATTTTCATAGGAGTAAACTCATATTGGCAGTACATAATCAGAGGCTTAATTATCATTATTGCAGTATCAATCGACGTAAGAAAATATATTGCAAAGAAATAGGTGATAATTATGAACGAGAATATACAAAACCAACAAGAAGAGAAAAAACAAACAACTTTCAAAGATTGTTTATATTCCAAAATTAACATCTCCGTTAAAGCGCTTGACATTTTTATTGGCATTATTTTTGCCGCACTAATTGTCAGTATTATAATAGCAACGAGATAAACAATGAAAACCCATCAAAAACTTGATGGGTTTTCAACATATACATTGAATTCTTTTACTGATAATGTTAAAATGGTTTTAAATAAAATTGGTTGAAATTTCATTAATTCCATTTAATTATCAATAGATAAAAAAAGAAAGGATAATGAAAGCTTTATTTT
Source organism: Paludicola sp. MB14-C6 (assembly GCF_030908625.1). GTDB lineage: Bacteria > Bacillota > Clostridia > Oscillospirales > Ruminococcaceae > Paludihabitans. Next base: position 1,540,356 of record NZ_CP133133.1, read on the forward strand.
TCATTATATAGGGTGATACGATGAGCCTTTATCGTGTACTTTTAGTGGATGATGAGGAAGAAATCCGTATAGGAATTCAAAAGAAAATCAATTGGGATTCACTTGGGCTTGTTCTGGTTGGGAATGCGGCAAATGGTGTAGATGCGCTTGAAATGGCAACTGTTTTACATCCCGATATTGTATTGACCGATATTAAAATGCCTTATATGGACGGGTTGACTCTTTGCAAAAGGCTGATAGAACAAAACTTTGCAGTGAAACTGGTTGTGTTTTCCGGATTTGATGAATTTTCATATGTGAAGCAAGCAATGCAGTTTAATGCTGTAGACTATATATTGAAACCAATTAACAGTGCGGAATTAACAGAAATTTTGAGAAAATTAAAAAGCACGCTGGATGCGGAAATTGATGCCAAGCGTGATTTGGAAACGCTACGAGAATATTACAGAAACAGCTTACCCGTTATGCGAGAAGAGTTTCTTTTACGCATTATACAAGGACGAGTACCATCACAGCAGCTTTTTTCTCAAGCAAAACAATTGGATATTACCTTTTCTTCCCCTTTTCATTGTGTAATTGTATTTAAAACGGAAAAGGTATCTAAAAACGAGCCGTTTGAAAGCAACACAGATTCAGAATTGATACCGCTTTCCGCTAAACGTATTGTAGATGAAAACCTGTCATCAAAATTTCCAATTCAAAGCTTTATGTACGGAGAAAACATTGTTACTATTGTTGGGCTCGAAAATGAAACATTGATTTTAGAAGCCATTGATTGTGCGAATCAAATATGCAAACAAGCAAACAGAATATCGCAATTTACGTTATGTGCCGGTGTAAGTTCTGTTTGTAATAAGTTGTCTTCCCTACATTATGCCTATAAAACAGCACTGAATGCAATGGACTATCGAGTGATAGTTGGAAGTGGAAAAGCAATATACATAGATGACTTAGAACCTAACTTTGTCAAAACAATTGAGTTCGAGGAACAAGATGAACGGAATTTAACAACTGCAATTAAAGTTGGCTCAGCAGATTCCATGAAAGAAACCATCAAATCAATTATTAGCCATCTTCGTGAAAAAAAGCTATCAATAGAATCTTGTCAAAGCTTTTTAATGGGTATTATGGCAACGCTTACAAGATTAATTCGAGGCTATCAACTTGATCAAGCTATGGTGTTTGGTAAAAATTTTAAAGGATATATTTGCGTAACCGATTTTTCTTCTTTGGATGAGGTGGAAGAATGGCTATTAAACAGCTGTATTAAAATAAACAAGTTAATTTGTGAATTGAGAACAAGCACATTGCAAACGATGGCAAATATGGCGAAAGCATATATACAAGAAAATTACGCTTCAGCGGAATTATCGGTTGAAACCCTTTGTGAATATTTGCACTTAAGTTCTGCATATTTCTCAACTATATTTAAACGAGAAACGGGTATGACGTTTATTAACTATCTTACTTTTGTAAGAATGGAAGCGGCTGCAAAGCTATTAAAGACAACCGATTCCAAAACAAATGTCATTGCTCAGTTAGTTGGATATACCGATCCTAATTATTTTAGCTATGTATTTAAAAAATATCATGGAATGTCACCGTCTAAATATCGAGAATAATTTTGGGGAGAATGCTGATGAAAACAAGATTAAAAAAACTGTCTCAGCAAATAGCACGTTTTTATAAAAACAGCAGCATTCAAATGGTGATTTCCGTATCATTTACTATTGTTGCAGTACTCGGCATGATATTTATAGGGTTATCCCTTCTTTCTCGTTTCCGTGTGGCAAATAACGACCTTATTGCGCAAAGCAATACTCGTGTTTTAGAGCAAGTAAATATAAACCTTGATGCATATTTAAAAAACTTAAGACGTGTTTCTGATTCCACCTATTATCGCATTATAAAAAACACTGATCTGAAATCAGAAAGTCTGAATGAAAAAATAAGTCTACTATATGATACCAATAGAGACAATATAGTCAGCATTGCAGTTTTTACCGAAAACGGAAGATTGGTTAGTTCTGTCCCAATTTCGAATATGAATAATAATATTACGCCTACCAATGAAGGATGGTTTATCAGCGCAATCAACAAAATGGAGAATTTACATTTTTCAACCCCACATGTTCAGAATTTATTTTATGATCCAAGTTACTTGTCCAGATGGGTAGTATCATTAAGTAGAAAAGTTGAACTTACGTATGGTGGTAATACAGAAGGCGGAGTATTGCTTGTTGATATGAGCTTTAGCAGTATGGAACAAATCTGCAAAGAAGTAAGTTTGGGTAAATCAGGGTATATTTATCTTGTTGACCGTAACGGAGAAATTATTTATCATCCTCGGCAACAACTTCTTTATGCAGGAATTTTAAATGAAAATAATCATGCCGCAGTAAAATATGAGGATGGTAACCATGTTGAGACATATAAGAATCAAAAACGATTAGTGACTGTAAAAACAGTTGGCTATACAGGGTGGAAAATTGTCGGCGTTACACCCACAGAAGATATTTTGGCAGATACCTTACAAATCAGAATATATGGCATCATAATTATTTTGTTTACCATATTTCTTTTAGTTTTTGCAAATATATTTCTTACTTCTCGCATTGTAGATCCAATAAAGGAATTAGAAAATTGCGTAAAAGAAATTGAAAAAGGAAAGCTTGATATTGATATTGATGTAAGTGGATCTTATGAAATTCAGCATTTAAGCCATTCTATATATTCTATGGTAAATACAATGCGTCAGCTTATGGACGATATTGTAACACAGCATGAAATGAAGCGAAAAGATGATTTAGAAGCTTTGCAATCACAAATAAACCCACATTTCCTTTATAATACCCTCGACAGTATTGTTTGGATGATTGAGAACGAACGGTACGAAGGCGCAATTACTATGGTAACAGCACTTGCTAGACTATTTAGAATTAGTTTGAGTAAGGGTGACCATATTATAAAACTATCGGATGAAATTGCCCATGCTCAATATTATTTAACCATTCAGTCGATACGTTATAAGAACAGATTTTCTGTTGAATATGATATTTCTCCGGAAATTAATGAATTATCCATTATAAAGCTTGTATTGCAGCCTCTGATTGAAAATGCAATCTATCATGCGATGGAATTCATGGATGGAGATGGTATGATTACAATCCGTGGATACTGTCAAGATAACGAGGTCATTCTTGAGGTTGAAGATAACGGACCGGGTATGGCTCAAGAAAAGGTTGAAAGCTTGTTATTGGATGTTATGAAATCAAATACAAAGGGTGCGGGAATCGGACTTTGCAATGTGTATCAACGCATTAGACTGACCTATGGTGCTCCTTATGGATTGGAAATTCAAAGTGAAGAAGATAAGGGAACGGTTATGCGCATCAGAATTCCTTATAGAAAATATGAGGATGGAAAAAGCTAATGTTTTGAATTAGGGGGATTATTATGACAAAAAAGAGATTGTTTTTCATTTTAGGTTGTATGTTAATCTCTTTGGTTGTGCTTCTCTTTTTCACTTTCAATACAGGTAACAAAAAAGCGAAAGCCCCTATCCCTGTTTCTGTGGTTGTAAGAGGAACAACCAATGAACAATGGGCGCATGTAAAACAAGGAATGGATCAAGCAGCGTTGGATTTTAATGTTGAATTAAGCTTTGTAACATTACAAGAAAGCAATGATGCAAAACGGCAAATCAGCTTGCTGCAACGCGAGGTAGATGGCGGAGCAAAAGGAATTATTCTTTCGGCAGCTGATAGTAACGCTTTGGTGCAACCGGTGAATGAAATTGCCTCTATAATACCGGTAGTTGCTTTTGACTCGCCTGTTCATTCCAATAAATTAACCGCACTACTTACAATGGATAATTATAATATGGGAATTGCAATTGTAGATGAAATTGTTGCACAAGCAAATGTGAAAAAAAAGATTGCAATTTTAAATAACAGCCCTAATTGTGATAATATTCAAAAGCGAATAGATGGAATCACCTATCAATTATCAAAAACAAACAACGAATTTTATATTGTTTCTATTTCAAATGAAGAGCAAAAAGCAACAGAGCAAATTAAAAATATCATAGACTTAAAAGAAGCCGACGTTATCATATGTCCTGACCAGTTAATTTTAGAGCCGGTTGCTTCTATGATAGAAAGTACAAACAGTAAGGATATTCAACTTTTTGGAATCGGTGCAACGAGTGTGATTACCTCTTATCTTGAAAAAGATATCATAAAAGCATCTATTGTACCAAATGATTTTAGCATTGGCTATTTAGCTGTGGATGCAATTGCAAACCCTACTCATAAAAAAAAGGATAAGAAACCAATAATGGTTTCTTATCAAATGGTGAATAAGCATAATATGTATGATCCGGTAGCAGAAAGACTTCTATTTCCTTTTGTTAGATGAATTGTTTTTATTGTTAGGAGGATTCTATGAAAAAGCTAATTTCTTTATTTTTGTGTTTGCTGTTAGTGACCTCTTTGACTAGTTCTTGTGCAAAAAACAATCTAAGCAGCCCTTCTAAGGTAAAAACCATTAAGATAGGGGTTGCACTTTATAAATTTAATGATACCTTTATTTCAACTATTTTATCTCATTTTGAAGCTGCTGCGAAAGAAAAAGAAAAGAATCTTGGTATTAAAATTGATATCAACGCTGTAGATGGTAAAGGAAATCAAATGGTTCAAAATGAGCAAGTGGATCAATTTTTAAAGCAAAATTATGATGTTATTTGTATTAACATGGTTGATCGTACAGCTGCTGCGGTTATTATTGATAAGGCAAAACGAGCAAAGATACCGCTTATCTTTTTAAATAGAGAGCCTGTTGAAGAGGATTTAGAAAGATGGGATCAGCTATATTATGTTGGCGCAATCGCTGTTTTATCCGGTTCTATGCAAGGAAAAATAGCTGTGGATGCTTTTAATCGGAATTCAAAATCTGTAGATAAAAATAAAGATAATATCTTACAATATGTTATGCTTGAAGGCGAGCCGGGACATCAAGATGCTTTGTTACGGACAGAATATTCTGTGAAAGCGGTTACACAAGCCGGAATAGAAGTTCAAAAGCTAGCAAATGATACTGCAAATTGGCAAAGAGGTCAAGCTTGTACAAAAATGACACAATGGATTACGAAATTCGGAGATAAAATTGAAGTTATTTTTTCGAATAACGATGATATGGCATTGGGTGCAATTGATGCATATAACATTCTTAATATAGAAAAAGAAAAAATGCCGTTAATTATTGGAGTGGATGCTACACCTCCTGCATTAAATGCCATTCATACAGGAACACTTACCGGAACGGTGTTAAGTGATGCAAAAGGGCAAGCACAAGCAATGTTGGAGCTATCTTATTGTTTGGCGTTTGATAAAAACCCTAAGGACTCGATTCCATACCTGGATGGGAAATACATACGACTTCCTCATAAAATAATTACACTTGATAATATTAAGCAGTTTGAAAAGGAAAATCAATAAGAGTATGGATGTTATGATAAAATGCAATAAAGAAAAAGAAGCCTCTCTTGTGAGAGACTTCTTTTATTTATAATGCTTTTTTGCCAATGTCTTTACGATAATGAGCATGTTTAAAATGAATGGTATCTACTGCGCAATATGCATTCGTTATAGCGTCATTTAGGGTATCACCCAATGTACTGACACCAAGCGCACGTCCGCCTGCGGTTTTAAATGCTGTATCAAGCTTTGTGCCGCTATGATAAACTGTAGCACCACTGCATTGTCCATTTTTATCAAGACCGCTAATTTCAAAATCAGTTTGATATTTTTGCGGATATCCTCCGGATGCCATAATAACGCAAGCCGCAGATTTTGTATCAAATTCAATGTTGATTTCATTTAATCTTTCGTCAACTACTGCTTCAAAAATATCGTATAGATCGGTTTTTAATAATGGTAACACTACTTGTGTTTCAGGATCACCGAAACGACAGTTATATTCAATTACCTTTGTTCCGTTTGGGGTAATCATTAAGCCAAAGAAGATAACGCCTTTGAATGGTCTACCCTCTTGGTTCATAGCCTCCATAGTTGGTTCAAAAATCGTTTTTTGACATTCTTTTAAAACGTCTTCTGTGAAAAATGGGTTTGGTGCGATGGTACCCATACCACCTGTATTTAAGCCTTTATCATTATCTAAAGCACGTTTATGGTCCATTGCAGAAACCATAGGTACAATTGTTTTTCCATCACAAAAAGATAAAACAGAAACTTCAGGGCCTGTCAAAAATTCTTCGATTACAATATGATTTCCGCTCGCTCCAAAAACTTTATCTTCCATAATAGAGCGAATACCCTCTTCTGCTTCTGCTAGGGTTTCTGCGATTATAACGCCCTTACCTAGTGCAAGTCCATCCGCTTTAATAACCGTAGGATAGCTATTTTGTGACTTTACATAAGCAATTGCTTCGTCTACGTTATCAAAAGTTTCGTACGCTGCAGTTGGAATGTTGTATTTTTTCATGAGCTCTTTTGAAAAAACTTTACTTCCCTCTAAAATTGCAGCAGCCTTATTTGGGCCAAATGCTTTGATTCCAACAGCCTCAAAAGAATCTACCATACCAAGAACCAATGGATCATCTGGCGCTACAACAACAAAATCAATCTTGTTTTGTTGTGCAAAAGCCACCATGCTATCAATATCGGTCGCTTTGATAGCAACACAAGTAGCATCGCAAGAGATACCACCATTACCAGGGGCTGCATAAATAGTAGAAATGCGTTTATTTTGTTTCAGCTTTTTTATGATAGCGTGTTCTCTTCCGCCACCACCAACAACTAATACTTTCATCTTTTGCTCCTTTAATGAAATTCAATAACAATCTATCGTTTAGTGATGGAATAAACGAATTCCTGTGAATGCCATAGCCATGTTATATTTGTTGCATGTAGCAATAACATGATCATCACGAATAGAACCGCCCGGTTGTGCAATATAGCAAACGCCACTGCGTTTTGCACGTTCAATATTATCGCCAAATGGGAAGAATGCATCAGAACCAAGAGCAACGCCAGTTAGTTTGGTTAGCCATTCTTTTTTCTCTTCACGAGTAAATACAGATGGTTTTTCAGTAAAGAGCGCTTGCCAAGCACCTTCTGCTAAAACGTCTTCGTGATCATCAGAGATATAAACATCAATTGCGTTATCTCGATCAGCACGGCGAACACCTTGTTTGAAAGGCAGGTTTAATACTTTTTCGTGTTGACGAAGCCACCAAATATCTGCTTTGTTTCCTGCTAGTCTTGTACAGTGAATACGAGATTGTTGGCCGGCGCCTATACCGATTGCTTGACCGTCTTTTACATAGCAAACAGAGTTAGATTGAGTGTATTTCAATGTGATTAAAGAGATGATTAAATCACGCTTTGCATCATCTGGTAGATTTTTGTTATCGGTAATGATATTGCTTAATAAATCATTGTTGATTGCAAGTTCATTTCTGCCTTGCTCAAATGTAATACCGTATACATCTTTATGTTCAATTGGGTTTGGCACATAATTCGGATCAATTTTGATTACATTATATCCGCCTTTGCGTTTTCCTTTTAGAATTTCCAAAGCTTCTTCGGTATAATCGGGAGCAATAACGCCGTCTGACACTTCACGAGCAATGAGCTTTGCAGTTTCTTTATCACAAGTATCGGAAAGGGCTATAAAATCGCCATAGGAAGACATTCTGTCAGCACCTCTTGCTCTTGCATATGCAGTAGCTAAAGGAGAAAGTTCAATGTCATCAACGAAATAAATTTTCTTTAAGGTTTCGGTTAGCGGAATTGCAACTGCAGCACCAGCTGGACTAACGTGTTTAAAAGAAGTAGCAGCAGGAAGTCCTGTTGCTTGTTTTAGTTCTTTTACTAATTGCCAGCTGTTGAATGCATCTAAAAAGTTAATGAATCCGGGATTGCCGCTTAAAACGGTAATGGGAAGATCACCTTCTTGCATAAAAATACGAGCAGGTTTTTGGTTCGGGTTACATCCGTATTTTAAAAATAATTCGTTCGCCATGTTTTCAACCTCCGTTATTGATTTTTGTTCACAATTCTTGTTTCAACTGCGCCAGTTGTTAAGTGAATATATCTTGTGAATAAAGATACTTTATTGTCTGAATTTAAACTGTTCCATAGAGTTTCGGTTAACGTATCGATGGAACCTGTTAACTTTACTGATTTTGGCTCACCATAAAAGCTAGGAATTGGATTTCCATCGCACTTGTATGTATGAATAAAATGACCTTCTCCATTTACAGGTTCAGCATACTCATAGAAAAAGCGTTGTGCAGAAGCTTCGTTACCGTTATTGCTTTTTAAGATAGATAGCTTATAGTTGAAGGTTCCGTCAAAGATTTCAACAATACCGGAGATTCTTGGTGTAAAGTTTGGCGGATCCGGCTCGAAAGTACGTGTTCTTAAAGCCTCTTCAAAGGTTTTTCCGCCTTTTAAGTAATCATATACTGTGTCTGTTTGATCACCATTTGTAACAATGGTTTGGTTCCTGATAACACGAACCGGTGCATAAATAATTAAAGAAGGATCAACAAGCTTTGATTCATCAAAAGCTTTCGTACGAATTCCTTTTTCAAAGGTTTCAAAAATACGGTTTCTTGAGTTTTCGCTTCTGCCCATAATAAAATAAGCAATAACAGCATGTTCACCATCTTCGCTTTTACCAATAATAATACCTCTGCCCGGATAAGAATTGTTTTCTAGTTCAGTTTTCAGATTAATAGAATTCATATTAGCCTCCATGAAAGGATAGATGTGTTTTTGAATGGTTAAAATTCCAATTACTCGGATAGGATTGCTTTATTGTCAACTACTTTAATTTTTCCTTCACAAAATAAAGATACAGCTTGCGGAAGAATCATCCACTCGGCTTGCTCCATCACACGTTTTTGTAGTATCTCGGGTGTATCGCCTTTTTCTACTGCAACCGCCTTTTGTAAGATAATTGCACCACCATCAGCTACTTCATTTACGAAGTGGACGGTTGCACCCGTTAGCTTTACTCCATATTGCAATGCGGCTTCATGTACTTTTAAACCATAATAACCGGCGCCGCAAAAGCTTGGAATTAAAGCGGGATGCACATTAATAATACGATTATAAAAACAATCTGTAACACGTTTTGTTAAAATAGATAAATATCCTGCTAAAACAATTAAATCAATGTTATGATCTTTTAAAGTTGCAATTAGTTTTTCGTCAAAATCAGCTTGCTTATCAAAGGTTTTTCTTGCAATAATGCAGGTTGCGATATTATTTTGTTTTGCACGTTCTAAAGCATAGGCTTTATCATTACTAGCAACGACAAGTTTGATTTGCCCATTTTTTATATCGCCGTTTTTTTGTGCATCAATCAGGGCTTGCAGATTTGTACCGCCGCCAGATACCAAAACAGCAATGTTTAGCATATGATAACGCCCTCTTCACCTTCTATTAATTCACCAATTACATAAGCATCCTCACCGGAAGATATCAAAGAAGCAAGAGCATTTTTTACATCTGCTTTGTCTACAGAAACAATCATGCCAACGCCCATGTTAAAGGTGTTGAACATATCACGTTCCGGAATGTTGCCTTCTTTTGCAATAATATCGAAAATAGGGAGTACTTTTACTGCGCTGCGGTTAATTTTAGCCGTAATACCATCCGGTAAAGAACGTGGAATGTTTTCATAGAAACCGCCACCTGTGATATGAGAAATAGATTTCACTTTTACAGTATCCAATAAAGATAAAATAGATTTTACATATATTTTAGTAGGAGTCAATAATGTTTCGCCTAATGGCTTTTCTAAAGTTGGGTATGTTTTGTTTAAATCAGCGTTTTCAATGTCGAATACTTTGCGAACCAAAGAGAAGCCATTAGAATGAACACCGCTGGAAGCGATACCGATTAAAACGTCGCCTGGCTTTTGGGAGTTTTGATCAAGAATTTTAGATTTATCAACAACACCAACACTGAATCCTGCAAGGTCATATTCGTCAACAGGATAAAAACCAGGCATTTCTGCGGTTTCTCCGCCAATGAGTGCACAACCCGCTTGCACACAACCTTCTGCTACACCAGAAACGATTTGCTCGATTTTTTCAGGAATGTTTTTACCCACTGCAACGTAGTCTAAGAAAACGAGTGGTTTCGCACCACAACAAATAATATCGTTTACGCACATTGCGACACAGTCGATACCAACACTATCATGTTTATCTAATAAAAATGCAAGTTTTAGTTTGGTACCTACACCATCTGTTCCAGAGACCAGAACAGGTTTTGAAATGCCTTCTAAATCAAGTTCAAATAATCCTCCAAAACCACCAAGTCCGGAAACAACACCACTTGTGAATGTCTTTTGCACATGCTTTTTCATCAATTCTACTGCTTGATAGCCTGCAGTAACGTCAACACCGGCTGCTTTGTAACTCTCGCTAAAACTTTTCATAAATAAACTCCTTTAAGTGAGATAGGAATGGATTGTATTGGAAACGCAGGGGAAACACAAAAATTGTGTTTCCCTACGATTCGGTAATACAAAAACATGCCTTGTATTTTTATTGATAGATTGCGATTTATTCTTTTCCTAATAACCTGTTGATTCTGTGAACTGGGTTTAATAGCTCGCTGATAGATTCATCATGGTTTAAGAAATCAATAATGTAAGCAATATATTTAGACATATCTACTTCAACATACCATTCTCTCTTTTTTAGTTCAGGAGAACGGTAAATTAAGTTTGTTGTAAATACTTTTGATATTTTTCCTTCTTCATAAGCTTTATCAAAGTGTTCTAATCCTTCACAGAATAATCCGAAAGAAGTACAGATAAAGATTCTGCTAGCACCTTTTTCTTTTAGCTTGTTTGCGATATCCAATACAGAATCACCCGAAGAAATCATATCATCAATAATAATTACGTCTTTTCCATCTACGTTATCGCCCAAGAATTCATGAGCCACAATTGGGTTTCTTCCGTTTATGATTTGAGAATAATCACGACGTTTATAGAACATACCAAGGTCAACGCCTAATACAGAAGAATAGTACATACATCTTGACATACCACCTTCATCAGGAGAAACGATCATCAAATGGTTTTTATCAATATTTAAATCTTCAATATTCTTTTTCATTGCCTTTAAGAATTGGTAGGTAGGTTGGATATTTTCAAATCCACTTAATGGAACAGCATTTTGTACTCTTGCATCATGAGCATCGAAAGTGATGATGCTTTCTACACCCATATCATATAGCTCTTGCAAAAATAGCGCACAGTCTAATGATTCTCTGGAAGTTCTTCTGTGTTGACGTCCTTCATAAAGCATTGGCATGATAACGGTAATTCTTCTTGCTTTTCCACCTGTGGCTGCAATAATTCTCTTCAAATCAGAATAATGGTCATCAGGGCTCATTGGAACTTCTTGTCCATACATCGTATAAGTCACACCATAGTTAAAAACATCCACAAGGATATATAAATCATCCCCACGGATAGATTCTTTTAAAACGCCCTTTGCTTCACCTGTTCCAAAACGTGGACATACGGATCTTATTTGGTAAGAATCACGAACGTATTCTAAAAACATTTGATTATTGTGAGTTTCTTCATGTCTTTCCTTACGCCATAAAGTTAAGTAATTATCTACTTTTTGAGTGAGCTCTTCGCATCCAGCCATCCCAATGATGCCGAGTGCGCCAACCGGTGTTGGAATATTTGTTCTGTTTGAATTGTCTTGCATAATGAAAACTCCATTTCCCCTAATTTTTTGTACGAGTTTTGATCAAAATGTTCAAAGGATGGTATCTTGTTATTTTACACCCTTATTCCAAACATTTTATCAGTCGCTTTTATCATTTATATTATTCTTTACCATTCCAACAATAAGTGCAAATTTGAGATTTGTCAATACCAATTGCATCTAGCATACCATCTAGTGTTTGATATTTTAACGAAGTAAAGTTTAATTTTTGACAAATCATATCAATCATTTTGTTGTATTTCTCGCTTCCCGCTTCAATATATTCGGAAACTGCATTTTCGTGGTTTTCGCCTTCCAACTCTTTAATTACTCTGCGAGTAATTAAATCCATTTCTGAAGTAGAACGAGAAAAGTTTAAGTATTTGCATCCATACATAATTGGTGGACAAGCAGGTCTAATATGCACCTCTTTTGCACCACATTCATATAAAAATTCTACTGTTTCACGCATTTGTGTTCCACGAACAACGGAATCATCAATAAACAGTAATTTCTTATCTCGGATTAAGGAATCCACAGGTATTAGCTTCATATGAGCTACTAGGTTTCTCATAGATTGATTAGTCGGCATAAAGCTTCTTGGCCAGGTCGGTGTATATTTAATAAATGGTCTTGCAAATGGAATACCGGACTCATTCGCATAGCCAATTGCGTGTGCAGTACCTGAGTCGGGAACACCCGCAACAAAGTCGATATCTACGTGATCATCTTTTGCTAAAATTTTACCGCAGTTGTATCGCATTTGTTCGACATTAACTCCTTCATAGCAAGAAGTTGGGTAGCCGTAATATGTCCATAAAAATGCGCATATTTTCATTTTCTTTTGCGCAGCTTTTTTTATTTTAATGCCATCCGGTGTTACATAAACAATTTCGCCGGGGCCTAATTCTTTTTTATCACGATAGCCTAAATTTAAGTAAGCAAAGGATTCAAATGATAAACAAAAAGCATTTTCTTTTTTACCGATGATCAATGGAGTTCTGCCCATTTTATCTCTTGCTCCATAAATTCCTTCACTGGTAAGAATTAAGATTGTAATAGAACCATCTATTATCTCTTGTGCATATTGAATGCCTTCTGTAATAGTAGCTTTTTGGTTAATTAAAGAAGCAACAAGTTCGGTTGCGTTGATTTTTCCGCCACTCATTTCAAGAAAGTGGGAGCTTCCTTGTTCAAAACTAAGATTAACAAGTTCTTGTTCATTGTTAATTCGACCAACAGTAGTAATTGCATAATTACCAAGATGAGAGCGAACAATCAATGGTTGAGGCTCATTATCACTTATACAGCCGATTCCGATGTTACCTTTCATTTCTAAAACATCACGTTCGAATTTTGTACGGAAAGGTGAATTTTCGATATTATGAATGGCTCTCATAAAGCCTTTATTTTCGGAATAAACTGCCATACCACCTCTACGGGTGCCTAAATGTGAGTGATAATCAATACCGAAAAATAAATCAGTAACACAATCTGTTTTTGAAACTGCTCCGAATATACCGCCCATAAAACGCTCCTTTTAATTTTAATCTTTAAGATATGAAAAATACGGTAGGGGCGAACAGCGTTCGCCCACTAAAAATGATGGATAAAATGTATCAAGAAAAAGAAAATATCTAAAATAAAAGGTTATATTGAATTACTGGATGTAACCCAACTTGTATTTATTATTCACCAAGAAGACGTTTCATAATCTCTTTGTATGCATCTTCTTCTCCACCCATATCTCTGCGGAAACGGTCTTTGTCTAGTTTTTCATGAGTAACGCTGTCCCAGAAGCGGCAAGTATCAGGAGAAATTTCATCTGCCAATACAATGGTTCCGTCAGCAGTTTTACCAAACTCTAATTTAAAGTCAATTAGTTCAATATTTAAATCTTTTAGATAAGCAGAAAGAACCTCGTTAATTTTTAAAGAATAAGAAGCAATAAGGTCTAACTCTTCTTTTGTACAGTATTCCATCGCTAAAATATGATATTCATTTACCATAGGATCGCCTAGTGCATCATCTTTATAGCAATATTCTAATACAGTTCTTTTCATTTTAACGCCTTCTTCAAGGCCAAGTCTTTTTGCAAGAGAACCAGCAGCAATGTTACGTACAATTACTTCTAAAGGAACAATAGAAACTTTTTTTACAATTGTTTCACGATCAGAAATTTCCTCTATGAAATGAGTAGGAACGCCTTCTTTTTCAAGCATTTTCATTAGGTGATTGGTTACTCTGTTATTGATAATGCCTTTGTCATGGATGGTACCTTTTTTTAAACCGTTTAATGCAGTTGCATCGTCTTTGTAATCAACAATTACAACATTAGCGTCGTCTGTGTTGTAAACTTTTTTTGCTTTGCCTTCGTAAATCATTTCTAATTTTTTCATAAGCTTGACCTTTCCTTTCGTGAGGGATTACCTCTTTGCCTTCTATTATTTTATTGATTGATTTCAGCTTGCAACTTTGCGTCTTTTGCTAAAACTTCGTTTTGCATGTTGATTTTCATTTGATGGAGTTGGGAGGCGATAGCTTCATCTGAAACAGCTAGAATTTGAGCTGCTAAGATTGCTGCATTATCGGCACCATCTATTGCAACAGTAGCAACGGGAATACCTTTTGGCATTTGTACAGTAGCAAGCAGTGCATCTAATCCATCTAAAGTAGATGATTTAATCGGAATACCAATGACAGGCAGTGTGGTGTGGGCAGCTAAAACGCCGGCTAAATGTGCAGCTTTACCGGCTGCGGCAATGATAACACCAAAACCGTTGTCTTTTGCTTTTGCAGAGAAATCACAAGCTTGCGCAGGTGTTCTGTGGGCAGACATCACATGGACTTCAACAGGGATAGAAAAGCTTTTTAGCGTTTGGATTGCACCATTTACAATTGGTAAATCACTATCGCTTCCCATAATTACGGCAACTTTTTTTGTTGTGCTCATATCAATACTCCTTTTTTTATGGATACTAAAAAGCCTACGAGATATACTCGTAGGCTTTATTTTTATATGCTATTAGATTGTGCAATAATCCCCATGGAGGAAGTCGCAACTATGTTGTCGCAAGGATTCCCGATATAGTAAGATAAACCTATGCTATGGCGCATTTTATGCGTTAAACGATATAACTTGGATATAAACTTATAATTCCATTTCATAAAATGTCCATTCCTTTCATTACTCATTCAAGGGGTATATTTTATAATCAAGGGAAAATGAAAAAATCATTTTCGTTACAATATCATTGTATAATAAAGTAATGAAAAATACAACACGAACAAATTCACAAATAAAAAATTAGTTTTTGCCTTTATCTGTTCAAAATGCACAGACTTGTTAAACTACTTAACATAATTGGGATTACGTATTACCGCTTTTTATAAAGCGTTCTTTAATAAAGCAATTGCATAATTTGCATATTCGTCCATCAGCTCTTGCGTTAAAACTCGGGGAGTATCATATTGTAATGCTTGCAAATTCTTATCTACTTTAAAAATGCGGTATCGGTCAATTAAATCTGCATCTATATTGTTAATAGGAATTGCTTTTGATTTTTTGAGTTCCAAAGCTACGTGTTCCGTCCACCATTTTTCATCAAATTGCAATTGATCAAAGGCAAACAATTCTTCCCAACGTGCACCAAATTGTTGTTCTTTTGGTAATCCACGTTTTTTTAAAGCAGCCCAAAGTAAATGATCATATTTTTTGTCCCAAGCAATATCAGAAAAAATATGGAGGACATAACCTAATAGAAAATCATCATCTAGTTTTTCTTTATACTCTGTATAAAAATCAATTACATTTTGCATCCAATCATCTAAGTCAGCTTTTCTTAAATGTGCTGTATAACGAATATCTTTTGGAGCAAATCCATCTAAATTCACAGCATCCGGCGCAATACATCCCAAATAAAATTGTGGCTTGTTATGAACCAAATGACAAGATTGTTGAAATTGATACCCTATATACAGATGCACCATACTAGCAGGCATTCAAATCTCCCCTTTCACTTATATCAGTATACCATAGATACGCTTAATATTCACCATTTGTTACTTTTTATAACTTTAAGTAAATATATTCATATTTTTTTACATAATATAAACAAAAAGAAACCTAGTTTCAATTTTGATGTTGAAAACTAGGCTTGTTTTTATAGGGTTTTCAACGTTTTCAACAACTCAATTGTTGAAAACGTTGAAAGTTTACACTGCGTATTACTCATTTTTTATAAATTTATATACAGTAGTAGAAAATATTTCTAATTACTTAGCGTAATTATCAAAATAATTTTGAATAAACACAATTGGAGTTCCTTTATCACCACTACCTGAAGTTAAATCGCAAAGGGAACCAATTAAATCAGTTAATCGACGAGGAGTTGTTCCTTGTGATTCCATTTGACCAACTAAATTATCTGATTTGGATTTAATGTATTCAGAAATCGCAGCTTTTAATTCATCGCCTGAAAGATGAGCAAAATTATTATCTGCTAGGTATTTTAATTTAATTTCGTTTGGTGTTCCCTCTAGACCTTTGGTATAGGCTGGAGAAACAACCGGATCAGCAAGCTCCCAAATTTTTCCGACTGGATCTTTAAATGCGCCATCACCGTAAACCATTACTTCAACATTTTTACCGGTAGCAGCGTTTAATTTTTCCGCAACGGCATTAACAAAAGGTTGACAGTTATTTGGAAATAGTTTTACTGTTGTTTCGGTTGCTTTATTAGAGCCTAGTAAGCCATAGCTTTCGTTGTAACCGCTACCATTTACAGATGCAGTTAAAATATCGTCTAGGCCATAAACTTTATTAGCGCCGTTTGCTTTTAAAATACGTTTCGTGCGGAATCTTGTATGAATATCACAAGTTAGAACATTTTTTGTATAATCTAAGATGGTTTTGCAGTTGTTTGCAAAAATAATTTCTACTTCTGCACCACAATCTTTAATTAAATTTTTATAATAGTCAACATAGTCCACACCAGTGAATGGATGCAGAATTGTGCCGAATAATTCACGATATTTTTCTTCTGTTAAAATATCAGTATAAGGGTTTACGCCTTTTTCATCTAAAAGATCGATATCTACTAAGTGGTTACCAACTTCATCAGATGGATAGCTTAGCATTAACACGACTTTTTTACAACCGGAAGCAATACCTTTTAAGCATATTGCAAAACGGTTTCTGCTTAAAATAGGGAAGATTACTCCAACGGTTTCATCTCCAAATTTTGCTTTTACATCAGCAGCAATTGCATCAATTGTTGCATAGTTACCTTGCGCACGAGCAACAACAGCTTCTGTTACTGCAACAACATCTTTATCGTTAATGGTAAAGCCTTCTGCTTTTTGTGCATCTAGAATTGAATCAACAACGATTTCTGCTAAGTTATCGCCTTCACGGATAATAGGAGCTCTAACTCCACGAACAACCGTACCAACTTTTCTTTCCATTCTAATTTCCTCCGAACAAATTACTTGAATTTCAGTTACATATCTATTATACTGGAAGAAATAATATAAGTAAAATATGTTTTTCTAATGCAATCCATAAGTAATTCTAATATAAAGGGGCGATTAAATGGCTGTTAAGTTGGAGCTTTATCGCGTATTTAAAACTGTTTGTGAAATGGGAAGTATATCAGATGCTGCAAAGGAGCTCTTTATCTCTCAATCAGCGGTAAGTCAATCCATCAAACAATTAGAAGAAAGTCTATCTATGAATCTATTTCACCGTACGCCCACAGGGGTTGTGTTAACAGCGGAAGGGCAAACGCTATATGAATATGCATCATCCGCAATGGATTTGCTGACAGCAGGCGAAAAAAAGCTAGAAGCAATGAAGAATTTATTAGATGGTGATTTGAAAGTTGCGGCATCAGATACAATATCCCAATATCTATTATTAAATAAGCTGGAAACTTTTCATAATGCTTATCCCAAAATAAAATTACAAATTTTCAATCGTACAACCTTGGAATCTGTTGCATTATTGAAATCCGGCAAAGTCGATCTAGCCTTTGTTAACTTACCTTTAGAGGATGATGAGCTGATTGTAGAGCCAATTCTAACAGTACATGATATTTTTGTTGGTAACCCGCTAACGGAAAATTATGTAACAAAAATCTTCTCCTTACAAGAGGCAGCAGAACTGCCACTCATTTTATTGGAAAACAAGGCGAATTCTCGTCGGTATATTCAAAACTTTTTTCAATCACATGGAATTCAGCTGCAACCTGAAATAGAGCTTGGTTCTCATGAGTTGCTTTTGGAGTTCGCAAAAATAAACTTAGGTGTTTCTTGTGTTATGAAAGAGTTTTCAAAACATTATCTAAAAACAGGTGAATTAGTAGAATTGAGAATCGCTCCGCCTATTCCTGAACGACAAATTGGTGTTGTCAGGCTGAAAGGGCTATCTATTACAAATTCGGTAAACGCATTCTTAAAAATATGTCAAGAAAATGAAAATCCTCAGAAATAATCTGAGGATTTTCATTGTAGTAATAATTTTTGTTACCATTTAGCATATGTTATTATGTAAAATACTATAACATAATATCCAGCCATAGTTTGGCAATCATGCTGTGCCCTGCGGAAGTTGGATGTACGCCGTCAAGTGATAGTTTTACAGGATTTTCGTTTACACAATTTGCGGCAAAAACACCATCTAACGGAATATAGGTAGCATGAAATTCTCGAGCTAACTTTCTTGCAACTTGAATTTTTGGATCTAAATCTTCTCTCCAGCTTTCTTTTGAAGGGTCAGTTGGAAGTAAAAAAGGTTCTAAAATAATAATATCACAATGACATTCTTCTTTTGCCCTTTTTAAGATTGTTCGGAAATTTTCTTCATATTCTTCTGTTGTAGTAAGTTGATTGGAATCGTATCTTCTCCAAGTATCATTAATACCAATCAGTATTGATAAAAAGTCGGGCTTTAATTGAATACAATCTTCATCCCAACGGTTTTTCAAGTCAACCGTACGGTTTCCGCTGATTCCACGATTGATTACTGTTATATGCTTGTCCTTATGAAAGGTATCCAAATATTCTTTTACTTTTAGCGGATAACCAAAGCCAAGACCAAGCTCTGCTTTTTTAGGATCTTCACCTGCACCAAGATCGTTGCTTGCATCATAGGTTCTTCCCGCATCGGTAATAGAATCGCCTTGAAATAGAATAACTGCGTTTTCTTTCAACATAAATATACCATCTCTTTCATATACAACTTTAGTTTGAATCTTTATTTATGATACGGTATTGCTATTTCACCCATAGCATAAGCTGCAACAGTAGAAATTTATCTATTGTTACAGCTTAATACCTGTTAATGAATATTCGGGTTGTGTGAGTTATATGGTTGTTGTGGATTACAATAAGCTTGTTGATTTTGCATGTAATGTTGATACTGTTGTGCATAATAAATCGATAAGGACGGTTTGTTACGAATAACAAATAAGAAAATAGATTGTAATATTATTGCACGAAAAATAATCGAAAGTATCAAATATAAGACTGCATTATTCGGATCATAGTCACAATAAATTTGATATGATGCGATAAATTTAAAAACACAAGCAACTAAATAAAGAATTATAAGAGCAAAATACAACAACAACAATAGAACTGGAAATATCCCTCTGCTTCTGATGAATGTTGTAATTTCTAATCCAAGATATATACCTAATACATGTAGTAAAAAAACAATACAACTTAATATAATCATTCCAATTACCGCACAATACAGACCGACTAGTTTCTTACGATAACTTGTTTTTTTGCCTTTACATTTGTTAATATGGTCTGCTATATTTCCTAATAGATAATAACGTGCAACTGGCACCCAACTTAACCAAGGTTTTGGATAACTACGATTTTTGGCAATTGTATATAATCCAATTCCTTTAAAGACATAAGAAATTAACCCAGCTCCTAAAATAAAAAAATAGTTACTATTGCTGCTATCATATCAGGATTTGAAAGTGGCGAATACGTTTCCATGTTAATAACTCCTACTAATTAAATTATCCATTAACTATATCAAATTTTATTGCTATTTTATATTTGAATCGTTATTCTGATTATTTGGGTTAGTAGGTTGCGTTGGTTGTTGGTTTGGATTTGCTTGTGAATATCCGCTTCCTTGCATATATGGTTGATAATGCATTGCATTTTGCTGCATTTGTTGTGCATAGTATAAAGATGCAGATGGTTTGTTGCGAAGTGAGAATAGGAAGAAGTAAGGGAGACCAACTCCTCTAAAGAAAATAGATAAAACAGTAAATAATACGGCATTACGTTGATTGTAATCAACAAAAATGCGATACATGGCAATAAAATAAAATACAATGTAAGCAATAGATACTAGGCTTACAATTCCGCTTAACCCCATAAACGGTAGCATATTTTGCGTGTACATAGAAGGATCTTCGATTAACCATGATAAGCCATCACTTAATAAAAATTTAAAATAAGCAATATAAAAAAATATGCTCATAACTTGGGTTACGATATTTAAAATTATAAGTAAATATCGGTATGACGTACGTTTGTTAATATAAGCATTGATATTGTCAGCAATTGCTCCAACCATATATTTATTTACGATTGGAATAAAGCTAATCCAAGGATTTGCGATACCACGCTTTTTAGCTATAGTATATAAGGATACAGCTTCAAAAATGTAAAACACTACAGTCTTAATGGCAAGGATTGATAACACAATAGCTACAATCACGCCTAAAATAGAAAATACTTCGCTAGGAATATCCGGTGAATAAGGCATATTAAAGGGCATAACAGTCAACTCCTTAATTGTTTGATTGAAGTAACCGCTTTTATTCGGTTACTTCTTTTGTTTTTATACAAATGCCAAGTTCGTCAAGTTGTTTTTCATCAATAACGGATGGACATTCAGACATTAACTCGCTTGCATTTTGCACTTTTGGAAATGCGGTAACATCTTTTAGCGTTTCCGCACCGCACATGATCATAGAAATACGGTCTAATCCAATTCCCATACCGCCGTGTGGTGGAGCTCCGTATTTATATGCATTTACTAAGAATCCGAATTTTGCTTCGATTTCTTCTTCGGTTAAGCCTAGAGCTGCAAACATTTTTTGTTGCAGTTTATAATTTGTGATACGAATAGAACCACTGGAAAGCTCTGTGCCGTTTAATACTAAGTCATATGCTTTTGCACGAACTGCGCCGGGATCGGTATCTAATAAATCGATACATTCGTCCATTGGCATGGTAAATGGATGGTGCATTGCAACCCAAGTTTGAGAATCTTCATCAAATTCAAAGAATGGGAATTCAGTAATCCATAAGAAATTAAAGCCTTCAGGAATGATATCTAATTGTTTTGCAACAGTTAAACGAAGAGAACCTAAAACAGGAAGTGTTACCTTGTTTTTATCTGCAACAATAAATGCAACGTCGCCTTTTTCACATCCGATATGAGATAGAATTGCTTCTAGCTCGCTCTCTTTCATAAATTTGCCGAAAGAACAGTTTGGCGCTTCATCAGCCCATCTTACATAAGCTAAACCTTTTGCACCAATGCCACGAACATATTCGGTTAGTTTATCAATTGCTTTACGAGTTAGCTCGCCTGCTGCATTTTTAGCAACAATTGCACGAACACTGCCGCCATCTGCAATTGCACCGGTAAACACGCTAAAGTCACAATCTTTTACGATTTCGGATAAATCAACGATTTCCATTCCAAAACGAGTATCCGGTTTATCGCTGCCGTAACGCTCCATTGCATCTTTATAGGTCATACGTGGAAGTGGTAATGGAATTTCAACATCTAATACATCTTTAAATAAGCGTTGTACATATCCTTCGCCCATTGCTAAAATATCATCAATGTCCACAAAGCTCATTTCTAAGTCAATTTGCGTAAATTCAGGTTGACGGTCAGCACGAAGGTCTTCATCTCTAAAGCAACGAGCCAATTGGATATAACGGTCATATCCAGAAATCATAAGAAGCTGTTTGTAAATCTGAGGAGATTGTGGTAACGCATAGAATTTACCATTATGCACACGAGAAGGCACAACATAGTCTCTTGCACCCTCCGGTGTTGATTTTATCATCATTGGTGTTTCGATTTCAATAAATCCGTTTTCATAGAAATATTCTCTTGTTACTTTTGCAATGTTATGACGCATCATAATGTTCTTTTGTAATTCGCTGCGTCTTAAATCCAAATAACGATATTTTAAACGAATTTCTTCGTTTACTTTTCCGTTGTCGTTAATATGGAACGGTGGAGTTTGTGCTTCGGCAAGAACACGAAGTTCTGTTACGAAAATTTCAATCTCACCTGTTTTAATTTCTGTATTCACGCTTTCACGCTTTTTTACAATACCTTTTGCAAGTAATACATATTCACTTTTTACATGCTTTGCTTTATCAAAAACTTCACGGTCAGTTGTATCGTCAAATGTCAATTGAATGATACCTGTGCGGTCACGAAGGTCAATAAAGATTAGGTTTCCTTTATCTCTTTGTCTTTGTGTAAATCCGCCCACTACAACTTCATTGCCAACATCTTGAAGGGATACTTCTGTACAATAATGGGTGCGTTTTAAATTACCCATAGTTTCTATATTCATAAAAATGACTCCTTTATATTGTTTATGCTTTTATTTGTCCATTCCTAAAATTCTTGAAAATGCATCTTCACCGATTTGCTCGGTAATTAAGTTTGCTTCTCTTGCCAACATAGCATCATATAGAATGTTCATTAAATCATTATTAAAATCAATTTCTTTTTGCTCACTTGTTTGCATATCTTTTAAGTTTGCTTTTCCTGTTTCCAATTCATTATCGCCTAGAACAAAGGAATACTGTGCTTTTATTTTATTCGCATATTTCATTTGTGCTTTTACGCTGCGGTCCATTAAATCACACTCTACATAAAAGCCTTCAGCACGAAGTTGGTTGGTCAGCTCACAAGCTTTAATATTTGCTTTTTCGCCCATGCTTCCAATATATAATTCACAAGCTCTTGGTTCAGGAATTGTAATACCCTGTGCTTGAAGCAACATGAGTAAACGCTCAATTCCCATACCAAAGCCAAGTGCAGGAGTTGGCTTACCGCCAAGTTGCTCGACAAGACCGTCGTAGCGACCACCACCGCAAATAGTACCTTGTGCACCGATATCATTGGAAATAAACTCAAAAACAGTTTTGGTGTAGTAGTCTAATCCACGAACGATTTTTGTGTTGATTTGGAATGGGATGCCTAGCGTATGCAATCTGGTTTGAACGCCATCAAAGTGAGTTTTGCAATCCTCACAAAGATAATCCAATACAATTGGTGCATCCTTTGCAACCTCTTGACAAGTTGGACATTTGCAATCTAAAATACGCATTGGGTTTTTATCTAAACGCTCTAAACAAGTTCCGCAAAGTACATCCTTTTTCGCTGTGAAATATTCTTTCAATGCTCTATGATAGTCAGCTCTGCAAGTTGGACAACCAATAGAATTGATATTTAATTCTATTCCTTTAATATCAAGCATTTGAAAGATATGGTTTGCAATCGAAATAATTTCAACGTCAGCAGAAGGCGATTTTGATCCAAACATTTCACAACCGAATTGGTGAAATTCTCTTAATCGGCCCGCTTGTGGACGCTCATGACGAAAACAAGGGGTGATATAGCAAGCTTTAAAAGGAAGTGCATCATTCAATAAGCTCTTTTCAATTGCACTTCTTACTACACCCGCAGTGCCCTCTGGTTTTAATGCAAATAAATCGGTTCCTTTTTGTGCTTTCACTTCAAACATTTCTTTTTGCACAACATCAGTCGTATCGCCAACACTTCTACAGAACAAATCCAATTGTTCAAAAGTTGGGGTGCGAATTTCCTGAAAACCATATTTTGACGCTGCTTCTAATACCAAACGTTCAACAAATTGCCATCTATAGCTTTCACCTGGAAGAATATCCTGTGTGCCTCTTGGTGCGGTAATTGCCATTTTCATTCTCCTTAATCTCTATTAAAATATATTGTATAATATAACAAAACTTCGCACCTTGACCGTAAATACGGCCAAGGGACGAAGTTTAACTTTCGTGGTGCCACCCTAATTCAGAGTATCGTTGATGCTCTCTTATATCCTTAACGCGGAAAACGATTATGCTTTTACTTATTTGTGTTTCAAACAACTTTAATTATTAATGGTTATTTGAAACGCGAATCAGTATTGTTCACATAATAGCTCCAAGGTGTCTTCCCAAATACTTATTTACCGACACTTACAGCCCTTAACCAAAAGTTAAGTATGTCGTTCTCTGAAATAAAAAGCAAATGGTACTCTTCCTTTTCAACGCTTTTTTTATCTATTTGAATGAAGAATTTCTCTCCAATCCAAGTCGCCTCGTTCTAGTCCATGAATCAACATTTCGCCTGTTGCAATATTTGTTGCAATCGGAATATTATGCACATCACATAAACGTAGTAAATTCATTTCATTTGGCTCATGCTCTTTAACGGTAAGCGGGTCTCGGAAAAATAATACCATATCGATTTCGTTACAAGCAATACGAGAAGCAATTTGTTGATCTCCGCCTTGTACACCGCTTAAAAATTTAACAATGTTTAATCCGGTTGCTTCTTCCACTAATTTGCCTGTTGTACCTGTTGCACATATTTGGTGTTTACAAAGAATACCGCAATATGCAATACAAAACTGTATCATGAGTTCTTTTTTTGAATCATGCGCAATGATGGCTATATTCATATTTTTTCTCCATTCTGCAACAATTGTTGCTCTATATTATTTGGTTATACGGTTGTAACAACCAAAGGAACATATTCACCAGTAATACGTTTTGCAATTGCGTGAAATGTTTTTTGCATTTCATTCGTTGCTTTTTTCGGATTATTTGTAAGACCTAAGTTGCTTACAATCCATTGATCTTCTCGAACGACACCAAGTAAAGGTGCGCCTACCATATCCATTACTTCATCTAAATCTTTGACATCACTTGTTTTCAAAGCAGTTTTAGAAACTCGGTTAATGATTACTTTGCATTCCTGATCCGAATTTTGGCTCAGTACATCGCATATTTTTCGAGAATCTCTCAGTGTAACAACATCCGGAGAAGTAACAATACAAAGCAAATCGGTTAAAGCTTCCGCTACAATAACGCTAAGCCCTAAACCTGCGGGTAAATCCAAAATGATATAATCATATTCTTTTTTCAAAGAATCTATTAGCTCAATTACTTTTGATACGGTAAAAGATTTTGTAATACTCATAGGAGCACAAAGCAAACAAAGTGCAGAATAAGTTTTATGTTTCGTGATTGCATCAGACATTTTACATTTATTCTCTATGATGTCGCCTATATCAAAAACAATTTTATTTTCTAATCCCAATAAAATATCTAAAGAGCGAAGACCAATATCTAAATCAACCATTAAAACGGAATATTGCATTTTAGCCAAAGATAAACCCAGTCCGGCACTAACGGTAGACTTACCTGTTCCACCTTTTCCAGACACAACTGATATAATCTTAGCCATAGTTACCTCCGAAAACAGTTTACTTCACTCATTGCCATAAAAAATTGTATAAATCGTCATTCTTATTTTATCAAATATAAAATTCATTTGCACTAGTAAATTTTATTTTTTCCAATTTGCTTTTGCTTTTTCATATGCCAATAAAATGGAGCGTACCATACGATTAGCAACTTCTCCATCTTCGACCATACAAGAAATTGCAATTTCGGGTTGAGCAACGGGGGCAAATGCAATAAACGCATTGTTGGTTTTCGTTTTAGTAACCTGAGGAGTACCTGTTTTTACTGCCACATCATAGCCTAAATCGGTTAATTGGTTTGGTGCGCCAATTCCTTTACCCGCTAAAATCATACCGCTTGAAATTTCAGTAAATGCCTCGTCTGACATTTTATATTGAGAGGCAATCGTTGGCTTCTTTTCTGAAACAACAGTTTTCTTATCATTGGAAAGAATACTTTTTACCAAGTGAGCGTTATAGCGTGTTCCTTTATTCGCAATTGTAGAGGCTTCAATCGCCATTTGCAGTGGCGATACATTCGTATCCATCTGACCAATTGCCGCTTGAATAACGTTTCCTGGATTCCAAACAGCTTTCAACTTTTCGGAATACTCTGGTCCGGAAAGATTACCAACAGCATTTGGAAGTTCTAATCCGGTTTCGACTCCAAATCCAAATAGGCGGCCATATTCATTTATCTTGTTAATGCCCAAAATACGGCCTGTATCATAAAAAAACACATTACAAGAATATTGTAGGGCAGATACTACATTTAAACTTTGATTTCTATGTCCTATGCTTAAGCAGCTTGGTAGTGGGTCCCATTTTGGCCAAAAATGATATGCTCCATCACAAAAAACGGTGGTGGATGGGGTAATCTTATTTTCAGCCAATGCGCCAGCTGCTACTACTGGTTTAAACGTTGAACCCGGACGATAAGCTCCGTTTAATGCTCTGTTGAATAACGGTTTATCTTCTCTGGTTGATAAGGTTGCATAGTTGGAACGATATTCGTTAATATCAAAATACGGATATGAAACAGAAGCCAAAACGCCTCCGGTTTTTGTATCCATTACAACGATAGATGCACCTTTAACATTTTTATTTTTCGTATTGGTTTCGTTAAAGTTTTTAATGTAATCGGCAAGAATTTGTTGTACTTCTTTTTGGAAAGCTAAGTCAATAGAGAGTTGAACGGTTTTTCCTGCAACCGGAGCTTTGGTTTCCACAATGTCAACTATATCGCCTTTGGAGTTTTTAACAACTGACATTTGTCCGTTGATACCTTTTAAGTCATTCTCCATTGCTTTTTCGATACCGCTTTTGCCGACTAAGTCAGTCATACTATATCTGCTGCCCGTTTGTCCTGGCTTATATTTATCTTTTTCTTCTGCGTAAATTGGTCCAAGACTACCAATAATGTGAGATGCTGCATCACCACTAATATAAGTTCTGGTTGCACGTTCTACTACTTCAAGACCTTTTAGTTGATTTGAAAATTCACGAACCAATGCAACGGTTTGAGGTGTAATATCGGAAGCAACTGTACAACGATTGGTCCATCGAGAGAAATCCTTTTGAATCATTTCATAACGAATGCCTGCAATCAAACGGCTATAGCGTTCATCATACCCTTTATAATCACATTCTTCAAACTTTTTACCACAGTGTGTGCATTTTTCTTTTTTATCTTTATATTTCTTTATACCAGTCATTTGATAGATATTATCCATACAGTTTTGTGCACTGGTATATTCATTTACATTGATTTTTTTCTTTAGTTTAGCTACTTCAGCTTCTTTACCCTCAATAAATTTATAAGGCTCAGTTTTTGTAATTGGCAATTCGTCAACCCAATCTTCGCCTTGCTTTTCTAAAATTTTAATTAAAGAATAAATAGTTTCGTTTTCTTTGCCTTTAGGTAAAAACGTATAGTCAAATTCCAAATTAAATGTAGCTTTATTTTGCGTAAACGGAACTCCATTTCGGTCTACAATTTCGCCTCTTGCCGCAACAATCGGAATTTGTACAGAAGAACTTTCTTCTGCTAACTTTAAAAATTCTTCACCTTTTACTAATTGATATTCAAATACACGCATAACGGCAAGTGTAAAGATCATCACGACCAAAATAATTAAAGCCACTATGCGTCGATGATGTTTTATTTCAAATGAGCGCGCCATATGTGTATCCTCCCTTTTTCTACATCCGTACAACAGGATTAAACTTATAAGAAATCCATTTGGTTAAGAAATAAATCGGAACCATGGATATAACAGTATAGAGTGCTGTTGGTAGAATATCGAGCACTAAAACCATATAGGAATTGCTATGATTCCATGCTGCGTAATAAAATAAATAATCAATGAGTCCTTGCAATAAAGCAACTGCACTACAGAACATTAACGCATTTGCAATTTTGGTGTGAAGATAATAAATACAAATCAAAGAAATAAAAACACCACATATCAATAGAATAATTGCGTTAAAGCCCAACAAT
Organism: Paludicola sp. MB14-C6; assembly: GCF_030908625.1. Taxonomy (GTDB): domain Bacteria; phylum Bacillota; class Clostridia; order Oscillospirales; family Ruminococcaceae; genus Paludihabitans. Next base: position 1,568,191 of record NZ_CP133133.1, read on the forward strand.
TTATCGGATGAAACATCCCAAAGTAATCCCGTTATCATGCAAAAAACAGCACTTGGCATTACCTCTTCAAACATACTTACAGCAACCGCAAGCGCTAATATAAATACGGGTTTTGTTTCAAAAATTTGAAACAAACGAGGCGTTGTTTGCAATACATACAGTATAATAAGAGCTGCATAATAACTTGCCCATTTTAAATAGGGACGCAGCTTTTCATATTGCATTTTATTTCACCTCTGATTTCTTTTACTGTCTATTTAATATAATCCAACAAGTCACTACCTTGTCCTAAGAATTTTGTTACAACTTGAACGGTTACAACTTTCTCAATTGGTTCAATTGGAGTAATGGTTGCATATTTTGTAAATCCATGAGACTCAGTAGAGACTTCCTCAACACGACCAATTGGCAACCCTTTTGGGAATTTTCCGCTTGAACCGGCAGTAACAATCATATATCCTTTTTTAATCTCGGTTTGTTCCGATAAAATAGATAATTTACATTTTCCTTCTTTGGCAAGTTTAATTTCACCTGAAATTACTCCAAGCTCTTTGGTTCCTATTTCATATGCACTGATATCAATTTCAGGGCTTAATATGGTTTGTACTCGAGCATTAATTTGAGAAACTTCGGTGACAATACCGATTAACCCATTACTTGTTATAACGGGATCATTAACGGCAACACCTTGCAATGCGCCTTTATCAATGATAAAAGAACTATATCGGTCGCTTGGATCTCGGCTGATAACAAACGCTGTTGTTGTTTCCATATCCGGATGTGATTCTTTAATTTTAGCAACCTTTTTTAATTGTTCATTTTCATCTTTCATTTTTTCGTAATCTACAAGCTGATGATTCAATTCGCTTAACTCTTTTTTCAGACGCTCATTTTCTTTAGAAATATTAGAAGCATTTAAAAATTTATCAAAGAATTTACCCGTAGCATCTGCAACATAAGCAGTACCTTTTTGAAATGGTGTTGTAATCATCGTTAATAGATTTCTTGGAATATTCGAAACTCCGTCGGATGATGCGGAATATAGCATCATACCAAATAAAACCGCTACAATCGCAATCAGTATTTTAAACTTTTTACTCTTAAAAAAATCTGCCACGGTAATATCACCACCTATAAAATCTATATGGAATATGAAAAGGGCGGAGACGAGCCCCGCCCCACGTTTTTTAACGTATTAGGTGTAATCATAGATTAACTTGAAAGCAAATTTACATTAAAGGCACATAAAAACCATATATTAAAGTTTTCATGTGCCTTTGATGAGTGGCTTTCTAAGTTAATTAACGAAAGGTTAATATTTAATTTCATCAGAAGAGAAAACAGAAGATAACTTTTCCATGTTTTCAAGAATAACACCAGTACCAAGTGCAACACAATCCAATGCATCTTCAGCAACACGAACGCTCATTCCTGTTTCTTGTCCAATTAAGCGATCCAATCCACGAAGTAATGCGCCACCACCAGTTAATACAATACCTTGATCAATAATATCAGCCGCTAATTCAGGAGGCGTTTTTTCAAGAGTGATACGAATTGCTTCTAAAACTTCTTGTAGAGAATCAATAAGTGCTTCTCTAATTTCAACAGAGGTAACAGTAATATTTTCAGGAAGACCTGTTAACAAGTTACGTCCTTTAATTTCTGTTTGAAGCTCTTGTTCTAATGGGAAAGCGTTACCAACATCAATTTTGATATTTTCAGCTGTTCTTTCACCAATTAACAAATTATATTTTTTCTTGATATAGTTAATAATATCTACATCGAATTTATCGCCGCCAACACGAACAGATTTTGCAGCAACAATACCGCCAAGAGAAATAACCGCAACTTCAGTTGTACCACCACCGATATCAACAACGATACTACCGGTTGGTTCGGAAACAGGTAGTCCTGCCCCGATTGCGGCTGCCATTGGCTCTTCAACGATCATTACTTTTTTAGCGCCTGCTTTTTCAGCAGATTCTTTAACTGCTCTTCGTTCAACTGCGGTTACACCGGAAGGAATGCAGATAACAACACGTGCACGAGACATCATAGAGTTGTTCATTGCTTTACGAATAAATTCTTGCAACATGCTTGTTGTAATATCAAAATCGGCAATAACGCCATCTTTTAGCGGACGAACCGTTACGATAGAGCCAGGAGTTCTACCAACAACATCTTTTGCAGCTTGTCCAACACTTTTTACTGTATCATTACGAACGTCAACTGCAACAACAGAAGGTTCACGAATTATAATTCCTTTACCTTTCATATATACTAGTGTGTTTGCAGTACCTAAATCAATACCAATATCTTTTGTAAACATCTATCATTCCTCCAGCTTTTCTATCTCATAAATTTTATCTTATTCAATCATTCATATTTCAATAATAATTACAATTCTGAATAATACGTACAGCATTATTATAACCTCTAATTATGAAATGCACAATAACTTTTTTTGAATTCTTTTCAATTTCCCTAATTAATAAGGAAATTTTAGGAACACTCGAAAGCTTACCATTTATATTGTTTTAAAACTTGATTTACCTTTGCAACAGGAAATCCCATTACGCTAAAATAATCACCTTCAATGGATTCAACAAACAAAGAGCCTTTTTCTTGAATTCCATATGCACCTGCTTTATCAAATGGTTCTTTTGTATTGCAATAGACTTCTATCTCTTCTTCACTTAGCTTGTAAAACGTTACTTTTGTTTCCACAACAAATTGGTCAACTTGATTTTTAGACAGAATACAAACGCCTGTTGAAACCAAATGAGTTTTTCCGGATAGCTTACGCAGCATATCAACCGCATGTTGCTTATCTTTTGGTATTCCGAAAACTTCGCCATCCAAGCTGACAATGGTATCGCAACCGATTACTGTTGCTTGCGGATGCTCATCAAATACCGTTTTGGCTTTATAATATCCTAAAGCTTTCACAAGCTCATTTGGATTGGTAATTGTAATTGTGCTTTCATCAAACTGTGATGGAATTGTTTCAAACTGACTTGCAATCAGCTTGAGCAGCTCTACTCGGCGTGGAGAGCGAGATGCAAGAATTAAATTACTTGGTGTCATCTTAAGCGTCCTTTCTTTCATGCAATGAATGATGTTGTAATAAACAAGCAATTTCCTTTGCTTGTAATTGTGGACAATAGGTTAAATCAAATGTGTCGCTAGCGGCAATTTTAAAAAGAGTATGTATTTTATTATATCGTGCCATGCATTCCTGTTCATCGACCTGTGCTTCCATACCACGATAATTGCTTGCTTTCATTTTTCGATAGTACGTTTTATAAGGATAATGAAGATAAACAACTTTTCCGGTCTGTTTTGCTAAAACAATATTCTCTTCCAAAGCAAATGTTGTTTGGGTAACAACCACAACGACCTGATCCATAGCGGCGACTTTTTGAAATGCCTCACGCTCAATTTCACGCAAACATGTTTCTCCATATTCTTTTAAAATGGTTCTTGTATTCATTGTTGTCTGTTTTTGAATAAAACAATCAAGATTTAATACTCGATAACCTAATATTTTTGCAACTTTATTTGCAATATCATTTTTATCATAGCCAATAAATCCACATAGATATAAATTATTCATGTAATAACCATCCTTTATGTCATGAGGTCTGAGCTATAAAGCATCAGACCTCCACCAGCAAGCTAAAATGAACTATTCACCTTTTAGCTTGGAAAATGTTTTTTCGTTTTCAACATTAAATATTGTTACATCAGTTAAGGTTTTTTTAACCAAACCAGCCAATACTTTATTAGGACCACATTCAATAAAGCGATCCACTCCTGTTTCTTGAATTGCGTTCAGCTCTTTTACAAATTGAACCGGAGAAACAAGATGCGTTTTTAAATAAGTTGGCATATCAGAAAAATCGGTTAATTGCGCACCGGTTACGTTAGAGTAAAACGGTACAGTCGGTTCGTGAAAAGCAACATCTTTTATTGCATCATAAAATGCATCGGCTCCACTTTGCATTAACTTAGAATGGAATGCAGCACTTACTGCTAATTTCATGGTGCGTTTACCCATTTCGGTGAATTTTTCAATTGCTTTATCTACTGCTTCTCTTTCGCCTGCAATTACTGTTTGAGCAGGAGAATTAAAGTTAACCGGAATCACATAACCCTCTACGCTTTCGCAAACTGCAGCAATCTCTTCAGCAGACAAGCCAAGCACTGCGCACATAGCACCATCTTGTCCTTTTGCACAATCGCCCATAGCTTTTGCTCTTGCTTTAATTACTTGAAAACCATCTTCTAAAGACAAAATACCCGCAGCCACCATTGCAGCATATTCACCAAGAGAATGCCCAGCTACTGCATCAGGGGTAATACCAAGCTTTTTTACTGCTTCATAACAAAGCAAAGCTGTTGCAAATATAGCTGGCTGTGAGATTTCTGTTTTTGCTAAATCCTCTGCTGATGCTTCAAAGCAAGTTGTTTTTAAGTCAAATCCTAAAATCTCGCTGCCACGTGTATAAATAAATTCCAAATCAGGAAACAGGCTTAAAATTTCTTTCCCCATTCCTTGATATTGCGAGCCTTGTCCTGAAAAAAGTAAGCAAGTTTTGTTCATAATAATATGGTTCCTTTCTAATAAAAGCACTTCATGATAGAAGTTGAAAATAGTTACACAAATGTGTCCAAATAGTAACAAATAGTATCTTTTCGTTGACAAAATGGTTAAAAAAAGATAAAATTGTCTCATTATATATAGTGGTTAATAAACTAGATTTAGTATATCATATAAAAAAAAGAGTTGCAACCAAACAGTCAGGAGGCTTTTATGAATCGGTTTGGAATTAAAGTGAGAGGTGCAGGAAAATACTTACCTGAGACCATTATCACAAACGAAGCACTGAGTGAATTAGTGGAAACAAACGATGAATGGATTTTACAACGAGTAGGAATTAAAACCCGACATGCCGCTACATTTGAAAATACAACCTATATGGCAAGTGAAGCAGCAAAAAATGCATTGAAAGATGCTGGTATTGCACCGGAAGACATAAATGTTGTTATTGCAACAACGGTTACCCCTGATTATTTTACCCCATCTTTGGCTTGTTTAGCAGCAAATAAAGTTGGAATTCAAAACGCAATTTGTATGGATATCAATTGTGCATGTGCGGGATTCGTTTATGCTGTTGATTTAGCAAGAAAATATCTAATGGATGATGAAAATAAATATGCATTAATTATTTCAAGCGAAATGCTTACAAAAATTACAGATTACACTGACCGTGCAACCTGCGTATTATTTGGTGATGGTGCAGGCGCTGTTGTAATAGAAAAAGACGAAAGCTTATATGCTTCTCATCTCGGATCTGATACTTCAGGTGCTCCTCGTATTTTTGCGCGCAGTATTGTACCAAATAATCCATTTATGAAAACACCATTTGACCCCCTATCTGATGGTTTTGGTGAGGGAAATCCTCACGCAATATATCAAGACGGACAAGAAGTATATAAATTTGCTACAAAAACAATGCCTATGGCTGTAAAAGAAGCTTGTAATAAAGCAAAAATTGAGCCAACAGAATTAAAATATATTTTCTCTCATCAAGCAAATATTCGTATTATTCAAACAGCGGCAAAAAATTTAAAGCTCCCGATGGAGAAGTTTTTTGTAAACATTGAAGAACACGGAAATATGTCCAGCGCTTGTATTCCTATTTGTCTTGAAGAGGCAATGAAAGAAGGTAAATTAGAGAGGGGTGATAAAATATGTATTGTCGGCTTTGGTGCAGGGCTAACCTATGCAGCAGCCGTATTTGAATGGTAGCTTTGGAGTTGCAAAATAAAAAATATATAATGATAAAGATAAAATTACATCGTGTTAATGAAAAACACAATTATAATCATACTAATGTTATGCGAGGTGTAGAATTTTGAATAAAACAGCCCTAATTACAGGTGCATCCCAAGGAATTGGTGCTTGTATCGCTAGAAAATTAGCTTCAGAAGGTTTCAATATTGCGATTAATTGTCGTTCTGAACATGAAGTAGAGAATGGTGGAAATCAAGTAAAAGCAGAATGTGAAGCATATGGCATAGAAGCAGAATGCTTTGTTGCTGACGTTTCAGACTTTGCAGCTTGTGAATCCATGGTAAAATCAGTAAAAGAACGTTTTACAACAATTGATGTATTGGTTAACAATGCTGGTATTACAAGAGATGGTCTTGTTGCGAGAATGACAGAAGACCAATTTGATATTGTTACAAACGTTAACTATAAAAGTGTATTCAATATGATTCGTCAAGTCAGCCCAATTATGATGAAGCAAAGAAGTGGACGCATTATAAACATGGCTTCAGTTGCCGGTGTATACGGAAACCCAGGTCAATTTAACTATTCTGCTTCAAAAGCAGGAGTAGTCGGTATGACTCTTTCCGCTTCAAAAGAATTAGGCCCAAGAAATATTACAGTGAATGCAATTGCACCAGGATTCATTAAAACTCCTATGACGGAAGTGTTAGATGAAAAAGTGAAAGAAACTGCATTAAGCGGCATTGCATTACGAAGATTTGGCGAACCTGATGAAGTAGCGTCTTTAGCCGCATTTTTAGCTTCTGATGGTGCTGCTTATATTACAGGACAAGTAATTGTAATTGATGGTGGTATGGTAATGTAAACGAGGGAAACACTCATTTCTTTAAAATATCACATCCGTTTTTTCAAGTAAAAGGAACCGCACTCACCACTCATTTTTGGAGGTAAGTATGAAAAGAGTCGTAATAACCGGAATGGGGGCAATTTCCCCAATTGGAACAACAGTAGATAGTTTTTTTGACAGTATCAAAAGCGGTAAACATGGGATTGCTCCGATAACAAGCTATGATACAAGCAATAGCGAGGTAAAACTTGCTGCTGAGGTTAAAGATTTTGATCCACTACAATATTTTGATAAAAAAGAATTAAGACGTACAGACCGTTTTAACCAATTTGCTATCGCAGCAGCTACACAAGCAGTTGAAGATTGCGGTACGAAATTTGAAGATTTAGATCCATTTCGTATTGGCGTAATCGTTGGTAGCGGTATCGGCGGTTTTCAAACGATTGAACAAGAATATAATAAATTTTTAGAAAAAGGCGGAAATCGTGTTTCTGTTTTCTTCGTACCAATGATGATTACAAATATGGCAGCCGGCAGCATTGCAATGAAATACGGATTTAAGGGTGTAAACTATGCACCAGTAACAGCGTGTGCAACTTCTTCTCATGCAATTGGCGAGGCTTTCCGTGCAATCAAACATGGCTACGCTGATGCGGTTGTAACGGGCGGTTCCGAAGCAGCAATCACTGAATTTTCAATTGCAGGCTTTAACAACATGAAGGCTCTTTGTCAAAGTGAGGATGTCAATCGTGCTTCTATCCCGTTTGATAAAGAACGTAATGGCTTTGTAATGGGCGAAGGCGGTGCAATTTTGGTATTAGAAGAATTGGAACATGCAAAAGCAAGAGGTGCTAAAATTTATGCTGAAATCGTAGGTTATGGCGCTACAGGTGACGCTTATCATATGACAAGCCCTGATCCGGAAGGAAGAGGTGCTGCAAAAGCAATGGAGTTAGCATATACAGAAGCTGGCATTACAGCTGATAAAGTGGATTATATTAACGCACATGGTACTTCTACCGGATTAAACGATAAATATGAAACCATCGCTATTAAAAGTGCATTTGGTGACCATGCTAATACCCTTGCAATCAGTTCAACAAAATCTATGACAGGACACCTTCTAGGTGCAGCTGGTGCAATTGAAGCAATTGTATGTGCAAAATCTTTGCAAGAAGGCATTATTCCTGCAACCATTGGCTATCAAGTAGCGGATGAAGAATGTGACTTGGATTATGTAACAGAAGGATTAAGAAAGCAAGATATTCAATATGCTATTTCAAACTCTTTAGGCTTTGGCGGACATAACGCTTCCCTATGCTTTAAAAAATATCAAGATTAGTTTCAACGATAAAGGAGAATAACGATGCTTAATTTCAATGAAATTAAAGAACTTATGGATAAAATGCAGCAAACAAATCTTGGCGAGCTTTCCATTAAAGATGGTGACTTTGAATTAAAACTAGAAGCTAAAAAAGCTCCAAAGGTAGTAAGCTATGCTGATGCTAACGATAATATAGTTGAAACAGCTCAGGTTGCCGCTAGCAGTGTTGCAGCTCCAAAAGTTGCTGAAACACCTGTGGCTCAAGTAAGCGGTAATGTTGTAAAATCACCAATCGTTGGTACGTTCTACGCTGCTGCTGCTCCGGATAAACCTGCTTTTGTAAAGGTAGGCAGTATGGTGAAAAAAGGCGATGTATTGTGTGTTATTGAATCCATGAAGCTGATGAACGAAATTCAAAGTGACTTTGACGGTGAGGTTGTAGAAATCAAAGTGGAAAATTCACAAGGGGTTGAATATGGTCAACCGCTAATGATTATTCGCTAATATATTGTAGCGATACTAGGAGGTTTACTATGCCATTATTAACACAAGAACAAATTAAAGAGATTATTCCGCATCGTGATCCATTTTTACTGATTGATGAAATTGAAGAAATGGAAATTGGTGTTCGTGCAATTGGAAAGAAAATGCTTACTGTGGACGATTACTGGTTTCAAGGACATTTCCCACAAGAGCCTGTTTTACCGGGTGTTCTTACAATGGAAATGCTTGCGCAAACTGCAGCGGTTTGCTTGATGTCACTTCCAGAATATAAGGGTAAAATCGGGTATTTCGCAGGAATTGACAAAGCAAAGTTTCGCAATAAAGCTGTTCCTGGTGATGTTCTTATGCTTGAAATTGAAGTGCTTAAAGTTCGTGGCCCAATTTGTATTGTCAGCGGTAAGGCAACCGCAAACGGAAAAACTGTGGCTTCAGCTGAATTAAAGTTTGCAATCGGAGCATAATTGCAAACACTTATTTTCCGACTTAAGGAGGAAATACATTTGTTCGATAAAATTTTAATTGCAAATAGAGGAGAAATCGCAGTCCGTATTATCCGAGCTTGTAGAGAGCTTGGTGTTCGTACCGTTGCGGTTTTTTCAGAAGCAGACCGTGGTGCATTACACGCACAAATTGCAGATGAAGCAATTTGTATCGGTCCTGCAGCTACAAAAGACAGTTATTTAAACGTAAAAGCTATTTTAGCCGCTTGCGAGCTCACTGGAGCACAAGCGGTTCATCCAGGTTTTGGGTTTTTGTCTGAAAATGCTGCATTTGCTCGTAACTGTGAGCGTTGTGGTGTAACTTTTATTGGTCCACTTGCAGAGTCAATTGACTTAATGGGCGATAAAGCACAAGCTAAAAAAACCATGAAGGATGCAGGAGTTCCGGTTGTTCCGGGTTCCGAAGGCGTTGTGAAATCCATTGAAGAAGGAAAACAAATCGCTGCTGATATTGGGTACCCAATCATGGTAAAAGCCTCTGCCGGTGGCGGAGGACGTGGAATTCGCTTAGTGAATAGCGAAAATGAATTGGAAGCCGCAATGACTGCCGCACAACAAGAAGCATTAAATTTCTTTGGTAACGATGAAGTATACATAGAGAAATTCATTGTAAACCCACGACATGTAGAAATTCAAATTTTAGCAGATACACATGGTAATGTTGTGCATTTAGGTGAACGTGATTGCTCTATGCAACGAAGAAATCAAAAGGTTTTAGAAGAATCTCCTTGTCCTGTTATGACAGAAGAGCTGCGTGCGAAAATGGGTGACGCTGCGATAAAAGCCGCAAAGGCTTGTAATTACCGAAATGCGGGAACAATAGAATTTTTACTTTCCGGAAATGATTTTTACTTTATGGAGATGAATACAAGAATTCAAGTAGAGCATCCTGTAACAGAACTTGTAACAGGAATTGACCTTGTAAAGCATCAAATTTTGATTGCTGCGGGAGAGAAAATGAACCTTTGTCAAGAAGATATCAAGCTTTCCGGTCATGCAATTGAATGCCGTATTAACGCTGAAAATCCATACTTTAACTTTAGACCGTCTCCGGGTAAAATAACAGCACTGCATATGCCTGGTGGGCCTGGAGTCCGTATTGATAGCGCAGTATACCAAGGCTATGTAATATCACCTCATTATGACAGCATGATAGCAAAACTGATTGTTTATGCGCCAACTCGAACTGAGGCGATTAAAAAGATGAAATGGGCTTTAGCAGAATTTTTAGTCGAAGGTGTTGACACGAATATAGATTTTCAGCTAAACTTACTTAGAGATGAGAATTTTGAAAATGCAACTTATGATATTGGATATTTGTCTAGAACCCAAATTATGAAGCAACCCAAATAAGATAAATTTTTAAGATTAACACATAAAGCAATATTCGTATCAGCAAAAAGGAGGCGTAGGTTTGCTCGAAGATTTATTTAAAATTGTAAAAACACGTGCAGGTGATGATAACAAATCTGATAAGAAAGCAAAATTCACGATACCGGATGATCTTTTGTTTAAATGCCCTCGTTGTAACAGCGTTGCATTTATGGACGATTTTATTGGCAAATCCAAAGTGTGCGCAGAATGTTCCTATCATGCAAGATTAACTGCTGTTGAACGATTGAATATTACAATCGATAAAGGTTCTTTTCAAGAATTTGATGCAACTATGACGAGTAAAAATCCAATTGAATTTGAAGGATATCCAGAAAAAATACTTTCTATGCAAAACAGTACAGGACTAAAAGATGCTGTTGTTACGGGTGAATGTACCATTCGTAATAAACATTGCGTCATTGCAGTAATGGATTCTAACTTTATGATGGCATCTATGGGTTCTGTTGTTGGCGAAAAAATTGCAAGAGCATTTGAACGTGCAACTGAGAAGAAACTTCCTGTTGTTATTTTTTGCGCTTCCGGTGGAGCTAGAATGCAAGAAGGAATTGTTTCTTTAATGCAAATGGCTAAGACCTCTGCGGCTGTCGCACGTCATAGTGATAATGGTTTGTTATATATTACTGTTTTAACCGATCCTACAACAGGTGGTGTTACTGCGTCGTTTGCCTCTTTAGGTGATATTATTATTGCCGAGCCAAAGGTGTTAATTGGATTTGCAGGAAGACGTGTAATTGAGGGTACAATCAAACAAAGGTTGCCTGATGATTTTCAATCTGCTGAATTTTTATTAGAGCATGGCTTTGTTGATATGATTGTGGATCGCAAAGATATGCGACGTACTCTATCTCGCTTAATTCGTTTGCATACAAAGGAGGGGGCAAGATGAGTCAATTATTAGCCTCTGAAAGAATAGAAATTATCAGAAATAAAGAGCGTCCAACGATAAATGATTTTATTCCATTGCTTTTTGATGAATTCTGCGAAATGCATGGGGATCGTTTGTTTGGCGACGATGCTGCAATTATTGGCGGTGTTGCAAACTTTAGAGGAATGCCGATTACCGTAATTGCACAAGTAAAAGGTCGTAACATAGATGAAAATAAAAAAGCTAATTTTGCGATGCCTCATCCGGAAGGATATCGTAAAGCATTGCGTTTAGCAAAACAAGCAGAAAAATTTCACCGTCCTGTTGTTTGTTTTATCGATACTCCAGGCGCATTTTGCGGAATTGCCGCTGAAGAAAGAGGACAAGGGGAAGCAATAGCTCGAAATCTTTTGGAACTAAGTCGTTTAAAGACACCTATCGTTTCCATTGTAATGGGTGAAGGTGGTAGTGGTGGCGCGTTGGCATTAGGCGTTTGTGATGAGCTTGCTATGCTTGAAAATGCGGTATATTCCGTTATTTCTCCAAGGGGATTTGCAAGCATACTATGGAAAGATGCTTCCAGAGAAAAAGAAGCTGCAAATCGCTGTAAGATAACTGCCGAAGATTTAATGGAATTAGGCATATGTGATTTCATTATTTCGGAACCCGTTGGAGGTGCACATAATAACCATCAGCAAACGGCTGAGAATATTTCTGATTATTTGTATCACACTTTAACAAATTTACAAAAAAAAGATATTGCATTATTGTTAGAGAATAGATATAATAAGTTTAGAAAAATTGGAGAGTTCGAAGAATAGGCTTAATTACTGCAATTTTTCTAACTTTTCAATAAAAGAAATAAAGATATGCATATTTTTATTTCTTCAGAATAACCTATAGAACATAATGGTAGGTTATCCGATTGATTTCCACGCATAATATAGCGTTGCATAACCTAGCATTTATGCTATATGCGTTGAGAAAATAAATTAACTATGAATATATGTATAAAGGAGGTAGTTTGACAATGGTATTTGATAAAATTAAATCTATTTTAGTAGATCAACTAGATGTTGATGAAGATGCTGTTACTATGGAAGCTTCTATTTCTGATGACCTAGGTGCTGATTCTCTTGATGTAGCTGATATTGTTATGTCTTTGGAAGAAGAATTTGATCTTGAGGTTCCTGACGAGGTTTTAGCTAACGTTAAAACTGTTGGTGATATCGTTAAGTATATCGAAGAAAACGTTGAATAATTAACATTTTGATAAAAAGACCGTTTCGAAACTCGAAACGGTCTTTTTTTATTTACATTTGTTCTATTTTATTTGCAACAGGTTCTAACCATTCGCCTTCAAACAGTTCAACAACACCTTTATCGACTACTTTTGCAAGTTCAGGGTTGATTGGTAGTTTTGCTAATACCTCTAAATTATATTGTGCGGCAATCTCTTCAATGTGGCTATCTCCGAATATTTTAATTTGCTTGTCACAATCCGGACATTGTACATAGCTCATATTTTCAATTAGTCCTATAATAGGAATGTTCATCATATTCGCCATTCGAACAGCTTTTCCTACAATGAAAGACACCAACTCTTGAGGAGAAGTGACAATGATGATACCATCAAGAGGAATGGATTGAAATACAGTCAGAGGAACATCACCTGTTCCCGGAGGCATATCGACAAACATATAGTCAACATCATTCCAAATAACATCAGACCAGAATTGTTTTACAGCTCCTGCAATAACAGGGCCACGCCATACAACCGGATCTTGAGCATCTTCTAATAAAAAGTTTACTGACATTACGTCAATACCCATTTTAGTTTTAACAGGATAGATACCGAACTCACAAGCTTCTGCTCTTTGGTTTAATCCAAAAGCCTTTGGAATGGATGGGCCGGTAATATCTGCATCTAATATTGCGGCATGAAGGCCACGTCGTTGCATGGAAACCGCCATTAAGCTGGTTACAAGCGATTTTCCGACACCGCCCTTACCACTTACTATGCCAATTACTTTTTTAACTTTACTTAACTCATTTAATGGGGCAATTAAACTTTCGTGTTCGCTTTGTTTGCTGCTGCAATCTGCGCCGCAGCTGCCACAATCATGTGTACATCCCATATATTTTCCCTCGCTTTCATATACTATACCATTATACTCCATTTTTATTGATTGTCAATTCTTATCATTGATTTATTCAATATAAGCATATTATTATAAAAAAGCTGAGAAACAAAATAAATAATCGGTTAGTTTTACTCTAGCTTTTTCGGATAAAATTATGTAAAATAGGAGTGTAAATAAATTAAGCAGAGTAGAATTTTGTGCGTTAAGTGCTGTTTGAACGGGGAGTTGTCAAACAGACGAAAAGGTTACTTGCGGTACAAAGTTCGCATCCCGCTGCTACATAATAGGATAGCTATAATTATGAACAATTATGACCTCCTTTATGTGGCATTTTGTGGCACATAAAGGAGGTTTTTTATATGCCAAATCAGAATCAATCAATCATTCCACTTATTTTCACTAAAGATTATTGGAAGCATGCAGTTAATCCAAATAAGAAATTGCTGTTATTAACGGTAACTGCTTTACTAATGGCGCTCAATATTGCAATTAGTTCGTTCTTTATTCCTGTAGGAGAAAACCTTAGAATTTACTTTAGCTTCATTCCTACTTCGCTTGCTTGTATGATAGGCGGCCCAATTACAGCAATTTGTTATGGTTTTGGAGTAGATATCCTTGGAACAATGATCCACCCCACAGGTGCATTTTTCCCAGGATATACGTTATCCTCTATACTTGGTGCATTGATATACTCCCTATTCTTCTTTCGCCAACGCATTACCGTTCTCAGAATATTTCTCTGTAAGCTTTCAATTAACGTATTCGTTAACATTATGTTAGGCTCTTTATGGAGCTATATGCTATTTGGGAAAGCGTATTATTATTATCTTGTAAAAAGCACGATTAAAAATAGTATTATGCTTCCAATCGAGGTTATTATCATGGTTATTTTGTTTCAAGCTTTGTTGCCAAAGTTAAAACAAATGAATTTAATTGAAACAGCAAAAACGAAAATATCATTCTTTTAAAAAGTCAACGTCCTCCTTTTTAATGTAAGGAGGACGTTGTTTTACTGTTGCCTTTAGGCTTAATAAAACCCCTGGTTCTACCAGGGGTAGGTAAAAAAGCCTTGGCAAAAATAAAACCTCCATGTTAAAATAGTGACGGTTTGGCGACCGTATCACAAAGATAACAAGGAGGAATTAAGCAATGAAAAATGAAGTAAAACAGACAGCACATTCAAGTTATAGGTGCGAATACCATATAGTGTTTGCACCAAAATATAGAAGAAAAATAATTTATAAAGATTTGCGAAGAGATGTAGGTGAAATATTTCGAAAATTATGCACAGAAATGAAAGTGGAAATAATAGAAGCGGAGGCATGTGTAGATCACATACACATGTTAGTAAGTATTCCACCGTATATGAGTATATCACAGTTTGTAGGAACACTCAAGAGTAAGAGTGCACTGATGATATTCGATAGGCATGCAAATTTAAAATATAAATATGGATCACGAAATTTTTGGTGTAGAGGTTATTTTGTAGATACAGTAGGAAAAAATGAAAAGAAAATAGCAGAGTACATTCGAAACCAATTAGAAGAAGATTATGCAAAAGACCAAATTTCATTTAAAGAATATACGGACCCGTTTACGGGTAATCAAGTGAAATAGGGCAAAAAACAAACAGCCACTTATAGTGGCTGCCTGTAATTGTGATGCGATGACAAACTTTCAGCACCCCTTTGAGGGGTCAGCACGAGTTGACCCTTCTAGGGTCTGAGCAAACCACTAGTTCACTAGTGGTTTCAGCTTGTAGAAAAAGTCTCCTAAATTCGATGATTTAGGGGACTTTTGACGCGAAAAATGGTATAATTAAATAGGGTGATTAAATGTTAGTTAAAGCTAAAAAAGACCGAACACAAGTAGAGTTTTTGTGCTTAGAAGAATTTATTCCAGCAGAACATTTGCTTAGAAAAATAGATAGTGCAGTGGATTTCTGTCATATATATGATTTCGTAGAGGATTTGTATTGTAAAGATAATGGAAGACCAAGCATAGACCCAGTAGTACTAATCAAAATGGTCTTAATACAACATTTGTATGGAATAAGTTCGTTGCGCAAATTGGTAGAAGAAGTACAAATGAACTGTGCATATCGTTGGTTTTTAGGATATTTAATGACAGAACAAATACCTCACTTTACAACAATAAGTTATGCCTTTAAACATAGATTTAACGAGAATACTATTGCATGCATTTTCAACTGGATATTGAATGAAATCAATGATATGGGATATCTTGACCCAGAGGTGGTATTTGTAGATGGAACCCATATAAAAGCAAATGCAAATATAAAAAAGGTTGTAAAGAAATCAATCCCCGTAGCAGCAAAACATTATGAGAAACAACTAATGGACGAAATCAATAAAGATAGAGAAGAACATAAAAAAAAGCCATTTGACGATACAAAGCCACCTAAAATAGAAGAAAAAATCATCAATGAATCAACCACTGACCCTGAAAGCGGTGTATTTCATAAAGGAGAGCATAAGAAATGCCTTGCTTATGAAGCACATACAGCTTGTGACAAAAAAGGCTACATTGTAGATGTTCATGTAACAGCAGGCAATGTACATGACAGCGTAGCATTCGATGATTTGTATGATAAATTAAAAGAAAACCACCCCGAAATCCAAACAATAGTGGCAGATAGTGCCTACAATACTCCCTATATTGCAAAAAGACTTATAGATGATGGAAAAGATTTATTAGTACCATATCGTAGACCAATGACAAAACAAGGCTTTTTTAAGAAATATGATTTTTCATATGATGAATATTTTGACTGTGTAGTATGTCCAAACAATAAAGTTTTACACTATTCCACCACGAATAGAGAAGGATACAAAGAATTTAAAAGCAATCCAAACGACTGTAAAATCTGTGGGTTTCGTTACAAATGCACTGAAAGTAAAGAATTCCAGAAACAATACACAGTTCATGTTTGGCATGAGTACTTAGAGCAAGTTTCAGATATTCGTTATGCAATAAAATACAAAGATCTTTATGCACAGCGAAAAGAAACGATTGAGCGAGTTTTTGCTGATGCGAAAGAAAAATACGCAATGCGTTATACACCTTATCGAGGTCTTGCCCAAGTAACAAACTGGGTTAGGCTTAAATTTGCGTGCATGAACCTTAAAAAGCTGGCAATACATAAGTGGAGGGTGAACTCTCCTTTTTGTATCCTTTGCACTTTTTTCAAATTTTCAACCATATATTCAAAAGCCCGACTTTGGTTACGCCAAAATCGGGCTTTTTCTTCAGACTGAAACCACTAGTTCACTAGTGGTTTTGATTCAAACCCTTTTCTTAATACAGATAACGCTTTCTTTTCAATTCTTGAAACATATGAACGAGATATTTTCAATTTTGAGGCTATTTCCCTTTGTGTTAGCGGATGATATCCATTTAGTCCATAACGTAGGATAATGATAGTTCGTTCTCTTGGTTCAAGCTTTTGTTCTATAAATTTATATAGCTTTTCTGATTTCATCTTTAAATCAATATTATCAATTAAGCTTTCTTCATCCGAAAAAATGTCCATTAAAGTAATCGAATTTCCGTCCATGTCACTATCAATTGGCTCGCTGATATATACATCACCTGCCGTTTTTTTAACGTTTCTAAAATGCATAAGGATTTCATTTTCAATACAACGTGCGGCATATGTTGCAAATCTAGTTCCTTTTTCGTAAGTGAAGGTGTTTACTGCTTTAATCAATCCGATTGTTCCTATGGAAATAAGGTCATCTTGGTCATTGGTAGAAGAATAGTATTTCTTAACAATGTGTGCGACAAGGCGTAAATTATGTTCAATTAGCTTATTGCGTGCGTTGGTATCGCCTTGTTCTTTGAGTTCAAAGTATTCTCGCTCTTTTTCCGCTGTTAAGGGCTTGGGAAACGAGCCATTGCCCTCAATATGCAATGCTAAATATAAAAGGTTGCTCAGTGCAAGACTAATTAAAGCAGAAAACATGGTCTAACCTCCCCTTCACACTAAAGTATATGAAGAGGATTTCAATAATTTGTATGTCCACAAAAAAGTCTTATATAAAGCGAAATGGCGGAACCTCTAATTGAGAATTCCAGCCATTTCGCTTTATATTTAGTTATGAATGGATTAAGGTAACCATCTTAATGGATTTTGTCGATTACCGCTGGTTTGAACTTCAAAATGAAGATGATTTCCGGTTGAATTACCCGTACTACCAACTCTTGCTATTGTTTCACCTTGACTTACTACATCACCCGGTTTGACAAGCAAGCTGCTTGCATGTGCATACCAAGTTTGAACTCCGCCACCATTATCGATTTTTACCATTCTTCCGTAGCTTCCACCCCAGCCGGCAAATACAACTCTACCAGCAGCTGCTGCACGGATAGGAGATCCATAGCCATTACCACGGAAAGCAATATCAATACCAGTATGACGTCTACCGCCGCCAAATGGAGATGAAATATAACCACCGGATACCGGCCAAATAAAGCCTGAACCGGAAACGGATCCTCTATAAGGAGTATTATCTTGATAGAATGTACCGGTTCCCTTCGTTACTAATTCATCAACTGGATCTTTTACTCGAACTCTATCAATAATTTCTCGGCCAATTTCCATACCGTTTACACGTTGGACTTTTGCGGTGATGGTTTCTTCACCTTTAACGCCTTTTCGAGTAACGGACGACTGACCTTTGTATATTTTTGTTGATTCGGTAACTTTTCTTTCAAAACCAACTTCAGCACTGTAGGTTTCTGTGGAAATAACGCTTACAGGCAAGAAAGGCTGTGATTTATTTACTAATACAGATTGACCAATCAAAAGCTTAGACATAATTTGAGGATTCATTTGAACTAACTCATCAACAGATATATCATTTTTTGCAGCAATAATAATCGGCGTATCGCCTTCTTCTACTTGATAGTATGCATCCTTTTCTTCTTCACTGTCAATCAGCTTTATAATATCTTCTTCTTTTGTCATATTGTCTGCTAAGAAAAGACCGGTCTCTAATTTAACATCTTTTGTAAACTGAATTTCTTCATCGGGTTTACCGGTTTTAAATTTCTCTTTTTTCTCTTCAAGCTTGTTTGCTATATCTGTAGCATTTTTTACAGCACCATAAAATTGACCATCGATGCTAATTCCCGTTGCTTGAATAATATCTTTATCGGAAGATTGAATAATTGCATCTGTTAGTTGGGAATCGTCCTTAATTTCTTGCTTTGGAACGACAGCAACAGAAAACTTTGGTAATTTATCAATTTTCTTTTCTTCTTTTTTATAAATCATACGCTCTTGCAATTTTGCTTCTGCTTTTTCAAAAACATTTTCATTTTCAATGTAACCGATATGATTTCCATTGTACTCAACCGATACCGCAAAATGCATTCCGCTTACGTAATTTACTAAGAATACAAATCCAACAGTTGCTGCCACAGGAATTGCATAATTCAAAAGTGTAATAAATACACGTGTGTTATTACGAACACCTTTTAAAAACGCCTTATTTGCATCTTTCAAACGAACAAGAAAGCCTTTATCTTTATTTTGATTAAAACCTGCTTTTACAACGTTATTCGCATCTATAAAGAAATGTAAAAACAAATTAATTTTAAAGCCAATAAAGCGGATTACTTTCAATAAAATTTTAGTAATGCGAATAAAGCCATCCTCTAACCGCTCTACATGACGTTTTAAAAAGCGTACATAAATAGCAGAGTACCTATAGCTGATTTCTTTTCCTGTTTTTATGGTTGATAAACCTACCACCCTTAAAAAGTTGTAGATGATATGATATATATTGGTTAAGGTAGACTCTTTTTTTTCAGTTTCAAATCTTTCTTCCGGAGAAAGATTGAATTGTAAATTCGTTACTTTAGATTCTTTTTTTGTGTCATCGTCAAGTTTTTGTTCAGTGTGTTTTTCCATTTGTTTCGTAGCCAAAACACGTTCCTCCTTGCTAGATCATTTTTGTGTGTAATTATAATAGAAATTACACATCTGTTACTTTAATTATTACAAAACAGTAACAACGTTATTTATATTATACACAAATATCAGAATTTTGCAATACTTTTGTAACTATTTTAAGCGAAATTTTTATTTTGTTTACAATTTATACTATTTTTGCGCTAGTTAATAGTTACATGACATTTCGCTATTTTTACAAAGGAAAAAGCAGACTTATTTATGATATACTAAAATGTTACTTTTTGCAATAACAGAAAGACAGTGTTATAATAATAGTTACAAAATAATGATATCTTTTCATTAGTAAATGAATCATTTTTTGATATTCAATACGACATGATTGAAGAAAATACAATCTTGTATTTCAATTATAGATGGTATATGATAAACACAATAATAAAAAGAAGAGAAAATTTCGATAAAACACTGGAGGTTCTATGGACATTTTACAAAAAATAACGGGTGAATTTCAACTGAAGCCCGAGTATGCAAGCAACATCGTAAATTTAATTGATGAAGGAAATACGATTCCTTTTATTGCACGTTATCGTAAAGAATTAACAGGTTCTATGGATGACCAAGTATTGCGTGAATTTAGTGATCGCTTAGCCTATTTAAGGGGATTAGAAAAACGAAAAGAAGAAGTAATTTCATCCATTGATTCACAAGGAAAATTAAATGATGAGTTAACGGCTTCTATCTATAACGCAACAACACTTGCAGAAATTGAAGACATCTATCGCCCATATAAACCAAAAAGAAAAACTCGTGCTTCCGTTGCAAGAGAACGTGGGTTAGAGCCGCTAGCCGCTTTATTGTTAGAGCAAAAAAACAACATAACACCTCTTCAAGAAGCGCAGCTTTATATTAATGAAGAGGTACCGACTGCACAAGATGCTTTGAATGGTGCTATGGATATTATTGCCGAGGATATTGCTGATCGAGCTGATCTTAGAAAAACCTTGCGCGCATTTATTTATCGCACAGGATTACTTACTACAAAAGCAGTGGATTCTGAAGCACAAACCGTGTATACTATGTATAATGACTACTCTGAGCCAATCAACAAAGTTGCAGGACATCGTGTGCTTGCGATAAACCGTGGCGAACGAGAAGATTGTTTGAAAGTGACTATTAGCATCCAAACAAATGCTGCAATTCGTCTTATTGAAAATGAATTAGTAACAGGAGAAAACGAAAGCGCAGAGTGCATTAAGCTTTGCTGTGCTGATAGCTTTACTCGCTTGATTTTCCCGTCATTGGATCGTGAAATTCGTAACATGTTGTTTGAAAATGCAAGTGAAGCTGCAATTAAGGTCTTTTCTTTAAATCTAAGACAACTTCTACTCCAACCGCCTGTAAAAGGAACGATAACGCTAGGCCTTGATCCAGCATATCGTACCGGTTGTAAAATTGCAGTTGTTGATGATACCGGTAAAGTTTTAGATACAACTGTTGTGTATCCAACCCCACCACAAAGTAAAATAAAAGAAGCCGAAGCAAAATTACTCGACTTCATTCAAAAATATAAAGTTACTACAATATCAATTGGAAACGGAACCGCTTCAAGAGAGAGCGAAAGCTTTGTTGCAAATATGATAAAAGAGAATCATTTAGCTGTACAATATATGGTAGTAAGTGAAGCGGGTGCATCTGTTTACTCTGCATCTAAACTTGCAGCTGAGGAGTTTCCTCAATTTGACGTTTCCATTCGTAGCGCAGTTTCCATTGCTCGTCGGTTACAGGATCCACTTGCTGAATTGGTTAAAATTGATCCGAAATCAATTGGTGTTGGACAATATCAACATGATATGCCAAAAAACAGATTAGACGAAGCTTTGGGCGGTGTTGTTGAAGGATGTGTAAATCAGGTGGGTGTTGATTTGAATACAGCCTCTCATTCGTTGCTGAGTCGTATCGCAGGAATCAATGCAAGTGTTGCAAAAAATATTGTTTTATATCGAGAAGAAAACGGTGCATTTAAAAACAGAAAAGAATTATTAAAGGTTTCGAAGCTTGGTGCCAAGGCATTTACTCAATGTGCAGGATTCTTGCGTGTATCCGGAGGAGAAAACGTATTAGATAATACAGGAGTGCATCCGGAATCCTATAAAGCTGCTGAAAAGCTAATTAAGCTATGTGGCTATCAAAAGAAGGATGTACAAGAGGGTAAAATTATTGATATCAAACAGCGTATGGAAGAAATCGGACTACACAAATTAAGTGAAGAGTTGGAAATCGGTGAGCCTACAATTTGTGATATTGCAACAGAGCTTATCAAACCGGGTCGTGACCCTAGAGATGAGTTAGTAAAGCCTTTATTAAGAAATGATATATTAGAATTAAAGGATTTAAAACGAGGCTTAGAGCTAAAGGGTACTGTTCGCAATATTGTTGATTTTGGTGCGTTTGTGGATATTGGTGTACATGAAGACGGATTGGTTCATATTTCTCAAATTACCAATCGCTATATTAAGCATCCAATTGATGTATTAAATGTAGGTGATATTGTTACCGTTTGGGTAATGGATGTTGATATGGAAAGAAAACGAATTGCTTTAACAATGAAGGGCAATCCGACGCAAGAGTAATACCAACTGTTTTTTAAATTACAGTTGCAAGCAGAAATTCAGATAGGAATTTATATTTCTATAAATCTCCAGCAAATATCGTGGTTCTCTGCATTGGATTTTCATATATAATATGATATAATAATTCGTATACTATGATATCATTAATGGGTAATTGACTCGTTTATGGTCAAATGCGTTAACCAATTATTTACGCCAATAGTAAAATGTTGAGGAAAAGTATAAGGCATATATTAAACCAGCAAAAAGGAGTTTTCATGAGCGAAACAATAGGATATGTTCATTCTGTAGAATCATTTGGTGCGGTTGACGGGCCGGGAGTCCGTTTCGTAGTTTTTATGCAAGGATGCCCTTTGCGCTGCCTTTTTTGTCATAATCCAGATACTTGGAAAATGAATGAAGGCGAACAAATGACAGCAACCGAATTATTCTCTCAAATAAAAACCTATAAAAATTTTATTAAAAAGGGCGGTGTCACTTTTAGTGGCGGCGAACCTTTATTACAACCTGATTTTTTATATGAAGTGATCTCTTTATGCAAAAAAGAAGGCATTCATACTGCAATTGATACTTCAGGTGCAGTCCCGCTAAGTACTTGTAAGCACGTTATTGAAGCTTGCGATTTGGTGATGTTGGATATCAAAGATATTGACAAAGAGGATTGTATTCAGCTTACCGGTCAATCCAATACCAATGCAATGAACATATTAAACCATTGTGATTTTATTGGAAGAGACGTATGGATTCGTCATGTGCTTGTTCCACAATATACGTACAATGCTGAGAAGCTTCATAGGCTGGGTAAAGTTTTATCTTGGTATAGCTGTATTAAAAAAATTGAAGTCATTCCATTTCATAAGATGGGCGAATATAAATGGGATTATGTTGATACGCCTTATCAGCTTACCGATATTCCTTCCGCAACACCTCAGCAAGTAAATAAAGCAAAGGAGATATTGAAACAATATGGCTTACCAGTATAAAAAAAAGCGTTATAAGTTAAAACCTCTGCCCATAGCAATAGCGTCTATAATGATATTAGCGTTAATTGGTTTGGTGATTTATATGATTGTCTCAACGACAAAAAATAATGATAAAGACAAGAAAAACAGTTCTCAAGCTGCTTCCAGTATCAGTTCCGATGCTTCATCTGAAACAAGTTCTGTTTCCAGCAAAGAGGAAAGTTCTCAAGTAAGTTCCAAACCGAAGCCTTCTGCTTCTTCAACAGTTGCAGAGCCTACCGGTGGAAAAGGTTCTTGGAATTTAATTTTATTGAATCGCACACATTCTATTTCTAAAGATATGAACATTTCAAAAACCAAATTTGATTCTCAATTGGTAGATTCTAGAGCTGCACCGGCATATCAAAAAATGTACGATGCTGCGAAAAAAGATGGTATTACTTTATACTTGCGTTCCGGCTATCGTTCCATTGCAACACAAAACGTGAACTATCAAGCAGATATTCAACGCAATATAAACAAGGGCTATACCAGAGAGCAAGCAATTATTGAAACAGAAAAATATTATGCTCGTCCGGGACAGAGCGAACATCATACTGGTCTTGCATTTGACATTATCACTCCGGAATACCATCGAGATATTTATACCTTAAACGAACAATTTGCAAAAACAAAGGCATATGATTGGCTTGTAAAGCATTGTGCGGAATATGGATTTATACTTCGTTATCCAAAAGATAAAGTAGATATTACTAAAATAAACTATGAGCCTTGGCATTATCGCTATGTTGGGATAGAACATGCAAAAAAGATTATGGAAAATAATCTTTGCCTAGAAGAATACTTAGCACAATAAAAGAAAACGCCTGCACCGATTGGTGTAGGCGTTTGTTTAATGTAAGCAAGTTAAGGACCAATCCTATTGTAACACGACCATCTCAGTCACCTGCGGGTGCCATCTCGAATGGATAGCCTAAGAAAAATTTTGCCTCTCCTTTAGGAGAGGGTTACCGCTGCAGCGGTGGAGAGGTTGGGTTAGCATTGATTTTCTTCAGTTGCGTGCATTAGGCATTTGTTATATTATTCCCTCCTGAATTACAAAAGCTCCCTTGTTTGCACA
Source organism: Paludicola sp. MB14-C6 (assembly GCF_030908625.1). GTDB lineage: Bacteria > Bacillota > Clostridia > Oscillospirales > Ruminococcaceae > Paludihabitans. Next base: position 1,592,223 of record NZ_CP133133.1, read on the forward strand.
AGAAAGCTTTTGAATAAAATTTGGTAGGAGATATCTTAGATTTTTTTCATGGTTAAAGCATACATAAACCATGTTGCGTGTGGGATCCATTGTTCTGCCCAACGCCAGTTATCTTTTATTTCAGTAGTCGGTTTTGTAATAAACGAAATGCCATGTTCTTCATCTTCTAAACCGCCTGTAATACCATTTACAATGCCACCCGGACAATGAATAAAGTCCTTGCGTTCTTCATAGAAGTAAGCATTTGTATTTCTGCCAACGCCCTCCATCATGCAGCTGTCATATGGGTTTAATCCTAACACCCAGTTAATTTGGTCGTCTGCATATTTGTTTAATTCTGCTTTGAATGTATCGCAATTCGTATGATATGTCATATAGCGAGCAGCAGTAGCTAAGGAGGCTATTCTAGCATTCTCGCCTTGCCACCATGGAGCAGTTTCCACATCATGAGGATAGAAGAAACGAGTTTCGATTGTACCTTTGCCATCTTGAATTAACTGACGAGCATAGCCGAATGGATTGCTCGCTTCTTTGGTTACAGCAAGCTCATGACGCATCACTTTTGTTGCAATATCCAATGCCCTTGCACGAAGCTTTTTGTCAATTTCAATTTGATAATAATTTAATAGGTTTACAATTGGCATACCGGCATCAGCAGCATGGAAAAACGGGCGTTTTGTTCCGTTTACGCTAAGATAACCCATTGTATCGTCAACAGCCACGTAACGGTCCATAATACGTTCCGCCATTTTTCCGGCTTTACGCATATAATCCCATTCACGAGTCGTTTTATAAAGCTCAACTAACGCATCTAATGCACAATATTCGTCGATTAGATTCCATTTGCCGTCGTTAGTATAACGTTCATTATTTTTTTCGAGATAATTGTATGCCGCAACTGCAGCTTTAATATACTCTTCTTTTGGATAATCACTTGGGAAAGTTGTTCTTGCAGCATATGCTAGTGTTGCAATTGCATATCCTCCACCAGAGCGAAAAGAGGTTTCATAGTTTTCATCTTTGATTTCGTCAAAGCCTTCGAGTACCCCGCCACCTTTTCGTGATTTTGGTTGACGGAATTCATAGCTGATAAAACGAGAGGTTGCAAGTGGTAAAAATGCATCGCCACGACCTTTTGAACGGAAGAATGAGCCTGATGGTGCTCGCATTCTCATAACAAAATCTGCGCCATACATTGCTTCGTCCAACATTCTGCGTTTCAAGTAGGTATAATAAGGATATTTCGATTCTTCCAATAAATCATGAAATTTGAAGAAAGCATAAGCGGAAAATGCGGCTTGCTGAGGATTAAAATAAGTCGTATGAGATAAATGAGAAAAATGGATTCCAATATCACCGGTAGCATCAAACCAACCACCACGAACATCTTGGCAGCCTTCTCTTTCCCCACGAAAAGGAAGAGCTCGGTCACCAGCTTCAAATTCGCCTGTTGGGCGTTGTGCTTTAAAATAATAGCCAGCAGTGGAAAGTGTGCGCATTTCTAATAAATTGTGTTCAATTTTAAACGGAAAAGAACGATAATCCTCATTGTCTGATTTTATAGAGATGTAGTATTCGCCATCGGCTTTTAGCTCATCAAAACGAATGGTAAAATAATAACCTGTTTTCCAATTATCTACCTCACCAACTTCAACCAAAGTCCCGTTGTATACCACTTCACCGTCTTCGACACGAATAACAGAAAAAGCGGTCGCGTTCATGCCTTTTTTGCCTTCAAACACGGCAGTTTTGGTTGCGTCGGCATCATAGCCAATGTGGTTTGTAAAAATGCGATTCATAATCCTCTCTCCTTTTCAATTTATGTTTGCGATTGCTTTTATTTTATTTGCTTTATGAAAGGTTACTTTAAATAAAATAACACCTAATAGCATAATGAATCCACATATTAATAAGACGTTTTTTACACCAAAGTGTTGACCTAAGTAACCACCAATTGGTGTAAAAATGATACGAGAGAAAATGGTGCCTAAGATAGCGTTAAATGATTGTGCAGTTGCACGTATGCTTTTCGGAACGGTATCACTAATATATTTTATTAAGCAATAACTAAAGCCAACGTATCCGCATCCGCTTAAGAGGTTCACTCCTAAGATGACATATTGATTGGTAATAAAGAATAATAAAAACCATCTGAGTGCTGTTGCTAGTCCGGCAAACAGCATTACTTTTTCTACGCCAAATTTCTTTTCTATTTTATATGCAAACCAGAAAAACGGTATTTCGGATAATGCAGATACAAATGATAACATACCAACCATTTGAGAAGTTGCACCAATTACTTTGTTATAATAGATTGGGTAGAATTGAAAATAAAAAGATGTTCCCATAAAATATATAATATTAAATGCTAACATACACAAAAGTGGTTTGTCTTTTAACAATACAGAATATTTTACTTTTTGATGTTTCTGGCGATGGCCTTCTACTTTAGGCAATAAGAAATATAGAGTACCCGTTACTGCAAAAAAGCATGCCATAATCCAAAAGATACTTCCGTAATTCGAGCCTATTACGAAGCCAACCAACATTGCACAAATTGCGTAGCCTAAAGTGCCACCAAGACGGATATGGCCAAAATCCCATTTGCTATGTTCCAATAATTCTAAAGAATAATTATCTTGTAATGTTAGCGCAGGAGTAAAGAATACAGAAAAAAGCATAACGCATATTGCTAGCCACAGCGTTGTCTTAAACATATAAAAAGACATACATACAAGCGTAGTTATAAGCAACAAAATTCCGATTATCTGATTCTTGCTTTTTGAGCGGTCGCTTATAATTCCCCAAAGCGGCTGTACCAACACTAATACTATGGTTGATACGGATTGTAATGCTCCAATTGCTGTCATATTAAAGCCTGATTGCGTTAAAAATAGGTTTAAATAGGTGTTATACATTGCTTGACCGGCATAAAAAATAATATAAATAAGAAAGATATTAACCGGAAAGCGATCTTTTATATTGGTTGATATTGAACTCATAAATACCCCCGACATATAATTTCTGTCATTTTGTGTTTATTTTTCGAATAGTCGGTTCATGTATTTCAATTGAGTGTATCGTTGAACCTAGTACGATTACAAGCTAAGAGTATCATCTATTATTCAACAAGTCAATCTAATTTGTAAACTAGATTAACTTAAAAACTAAATTCTACTCTTTAGCTAAAAACGTTTGTATGATTTTATAAATTATGCTATAGTGAAAATAAATAAAAGTTGATTTCTTGTGGTGTAGTGATATATGCACAATCAAATTGTTTGGCAACAAGAAAAACTGAAACAAAGGGGTTTAATGTGGATAATTTATTGCTATCGTTTCATATAATTTTGCCGCTTTTTATTATGCTGGCTTTAGGATACATTATAAAAGCGACAAAACTTGTAGATGACCATACTCTTGAGCAAATGAATGATGTTTGCTTTAAGGTGCTGTTCCCAATATTAATGTTCAATAATATCTATAAAACGGAATTGAAATATGCTTTTAAACCAAAGCTTCTTCTTTTTGCGATCGGTAGTGTTATTTGTATCTTTTTGCTTCTTTGTTTTTTAGTACCACTTATTGAGAAATCAAATTCCAAGCGTGGTGTTTTAATTCAAGGCATTTTCCGTTCTAATTTTGTTATTTTCGGATTACCTATCGCCATTTCGCTTTGCGGAGAAAAACACATTGGTCCTACTTCAATTTTAATCGCAATTATTGTTCCTCTGTATAATGCTTTGTCTGTAGTAATATTAGAAGTCTATCGTGGTGAAGGAGTACATATAAAACGTATCTTGAAAGGTATCATTACAAATCCACTCATTATTGGTGGTGTGATTGGGGTAATTGCTATGCTGCTTCATTTACAGCTTCCTGTACCGATTGATAAAACCATCAACGATTTAAGCAAAATTACAACCCCACTTGCGTTAATGCTCCTTGGTGCATCATTTCGTTTTTCAGATATTCGTTCGTATCGCAAACAAATCACAATTGGAGTACTCGGAAAGTTGATTATCATACCACTTATTTTTATTCCAATCAGCGTACTGCTCGGATTCCGTGGATACGAATTGGTACCGTTAGTGGTTATGTTGGGGGCTCCTCCTGCTGTTTCTACTTATACGATTGCAGGAAAAATGGATGCAGACCAAACTCTTGCCGGGCAGTTAGTCGTATTCGGCTCTATTGGATGTATTGTTACCATGTTCTTGTGGATTTTTATCGGTAAACAGCTGTTCTTGTTTTAATGATATTTGTATGTTAATTGTTTTTTGTTTCCAAATTTTCATTGTTTTTTATAATAAATTATGATAGTATGGAATTATTATAAGGTAAGGAGGGTGACAGTATGGTAATATGGCACATTATATTTTGGGCTGTTTTGACAATTGCGTTAGTTTGCGCGGAAATTGGAACGGTTCAAATGATAGCTATTTGGTTTGGTGCTGGAAGTTTAGCAGCGTTTGTTTCTGCTTTCTTTGGAATTAGCTTTCAGCTACAGATTATAATCTTCATCACAGTATCCATTATCCTTCTCATTTTGACAAGACCTATTGTAAAAAAATATACAAAAGGAAAACATATTGCAACAAATGCGGATAGTATTATTGGAAAAACTTGCGTTGTTATTGAAAAAATTGATAATCTTAGAAATACAGGTCGTGTTCATGTAAATGGACTGGATTGGACCGCGCGAGCACAAGAAGATACCGATACATTTGAAGTGGATTCTGTTTGTGTGGTTGTTGATATTCAGGGCGTAAAAGCGATTGTAAAACCAGTTGCGTAAAAAATACAAGTTCATATCAAATGAAAGAAAAGGAGTTTATTATGGATCCGATTTTAATTGTACTTGGTTTAATTATTGTATTACTCATTATCTTTGTCCTTCAAATTAAGGTGGTACCACAAGCACAGGTTTACGTTATTGAGCGAATTGGTGCTTATCATGCAACTTGGGGAACCGGTATGCACGTTTTGATTCCTTTTGTGGATCGTATCGCAAAAAAAGTATCTTTAAAAGAATTTGTGGTAGATTTTAAGCCGCAACCTGTTATTACAAAAGATAACGTTACAATGCAAATCGACACGGTTGTATTCTATCAAATCACAGATGCAAAATTATTTACATATGGCGTAAACAATCCGTTATCTGCAATTGAAAACCTAACTGCAACAACCTTACGTAACATTGTTGGTGAGTTAGAGCTTGACTCAACATTAACCTCTCGTGATACTGTTAATACAAAAATTACAGCAATCCTAGACCAAGCATCTGATAAATGGGGTATTAAAGTAAATCGTGTGGAATTAAAAAATATTCTACCTCCTCGTGAAATTCAAGATGCAATGGAACGTCAAATGAAAGCGGAACGTGAACGTCGTGAAAGCATTCTAAGAGCAGAAGGCGAAAAGCGCTCTCAAATCCTTGTTGCTGAAGGTGAAAGAGAATCTCAAATTCTTCGTGCAGAGGCTGTTAAAGAAGCAACCATTTTGCAAGCTGATGCAATTAGAGAAAAACAAATTCGTGAAGCAGAGGGTGAAGCACAAGCAATCACTATGGTACAAAAGGCCTATGCTGAAAGCTTGAAGCTTTTAACACAAGCAAATCCAAGCGACCAAGTTCTTGCTATTAAGAGCCTTGAAGCATTCCAAAAGGCTGCTGATGGAAAAGCAACCAAGATTATTATTCCAAGTAATATTCAAGGAATGGCAGGTCTTGCAACATCATTAAAAGAGCTTTTTACAACTGATGTGGAAACAAAAGAAGAATAAAGTGAAAAGAGGCAGCTTAGCTGCCTCTTTTATGCAATAATAAAAAATGCAGATGCATCGTCACTTTCATGTATCTGCATTTTTGCTATGTAATGGTATTTATTTTATGATTGGTGTCTCTAACGTATTTGTCTTAATTTTTTGATTTAATGCGGGGATTTTACCAATAACTACAGCACCAATTGCAGTAATAATGATTTCGGGTATCATGTAAGTTGCATTGTAAACAAAGGAATAGAAAGTTGCAAGTCCAATTCCGGAGAAGGAGTTAAGTACTTTTGCACCGATTTCGGCGATTGCATCTTGGGTAAAGAACCATTCAGCATAGGAACCAAAGAAGATAGCACCTGAGGTAAAGTGCATCAAAAAGCGTAGCACCAACGCAAAAATGGAACCAACTGCAAGTGCGGTTGCTGGTTTTTCAAATTTATCTCGAAATAATCCGCCAAATCCTAAAACTGTATAGGCAAGAATATAGTCAATCAAGCAAACACAAACAGCTTTCCACAATACCATTTGGTCATCACCAGGTAAAAAGAATGCAGAAACAGTTTTAAATCCTGTTAACATTTGAATGATACTAAAGATAAATGCAGATAGTAACCCCCATTTTACTCCATAACGGTAAGCGATTAAAATGATAGGCAAAGCGCTCATAATAGTAACGCTTCCGCCTAAGGGCAATCCCGGTAAAAAGCTTGATACAATCGTTAGAACGGTTGCAGTTGCAATTAAAATTGCACTCTCGGTTAAACGCTTGGTATTTACTTTTGTCATAAAATGACCTCCTGTTGATATTAAATATAGGTTTGATTACTCCCTAAGTTTAAGATAATAGTAGAAATAAAAAATCACGAAGGAATTTCCCTCGTGATTCGATTTGATAATTAATTTATTTAATTATGACAATCTTCCTACGATGGCATTATCCATTTCAGGTTAAAGGGTTTAAAGCAAAGCTTAATCTCAGCCGAGTAAAACTCTAAGGCTCCCCTGATCGTTTTTCATTATAGTCGTATTTTTATTGCTTGTCAATAGCATGTAGACTTTCTTTATTTTTATATTCAATAACATATCTTCCATGCTGCTTGGCTAGATTAAATTCATCGCCTTCTTGCATAACGAGTTGCATGTCTGCCAATAACTTCATTTGAGCTTTGGGCATCATACGAATATCATATAAATTATGGTTTCTTAAAGCAATGGTAAAATCGGCGTTGTTGCAAATAAATGCTTCAATATCATAATAGTTGTATGTCGTAGTAAGCTTACCGGTATATAAATAAAACGACATGAAGAAGCCCAACATACCGCCTAGAGCTGTTAATAAAATACTGAGTCCAACAGAAAAAGCAAGTAAAGATAAAGCAAAAAAAGCACCAGCAAAAACCCAAATGGTAAGAATAATAAGCCAAGTACCCGTTGTATAAACTGCTAATGAATCTTTTTCTGGAATTACTTTTGTTGTTTTTCCTAAAATAGAGCCATTTGCACCGAATCGTTTTTTCATATTTAAGACCATGACTTCAATCATTTTATTTGAAATCAAATTCCTTTCTCTTTATTTCCTTAATTTTATTATAAGGGATATTCAAATATGTGTCAAACAAATAGATTATGAACAAACATTAGTTGTATTTTGTATGTTTGGTTGCATAATATTGTATAGATAACGAGTAGAAAGAGGGGTTGTTATGTTAGAAAATAATCGTGATAACAATACCTCAAACGCATATCAAAAAGCAAAGAAAATCAGTGATTCTAAATGCCCTTATTATGTAAACCCTTGCGAAATAGTTGCTGTAGCTGCTGCACTTAGCTTATTGCTTGGAAATAACCTAGAAACTTGCCAAATTTCAACGTTGGTAAATCTATTGAATGTGTTGTCTCAAAATCTATCTTCCATCGTGGTGCAGCGTGAAATTAACAGTGGGCAATCTGTTATTGTAGAGTCCACACCTTTATTATAGTATCTTAATAACAATTAATGAAAAAAGCTTGTATACAATATCGTTGTAAGGTATAATTATATGTTGAAAAACCAGATGAAAGGCAGGATTTTATAATGCCAAAAAACCATGTTCAAATCTATACAGATGGGGCTTGCAGCGGAAATCCAGGCCCTGGTGGTTGGGGCGCAATTCTTGTTAGTGGTACACATGAAAAAGAGCTTTGTGGTGGGGAACCAAATACCACAAACAATCGAATGGAACTAACTGCTGTGATATCTGCGTTACAAGCATTAAAACGACCTTGTGAAGTAACTCTTACGACAGACTCTAAGTATATTGTAGATGCCGTTACCCAAGGATGGGCAAAAAAATGGCGTGCGAATAACTGGATGAGAAATAACAAAGATAAAGCATTAAATGCTGATTTATGGCAACAGCTTTTAGATTTACTCGAGATTAATGACGTTACCTTTGTATGGGTAAAAGGTCATGCTGGTCACAGCTATAACGAGCGTTGTGATCGTTTGGCAGTTGCATATTATTTGAACTTAAGTAAAAGTAAAATATAGGAAATAACAATTTGAAATTCATCTATTGCATTTCATACTAAAACGGTATATAATATAGGTATTCAAATTGAAAGGCGGTTTTACCGTAAGGAGGTTTCATTTCTTGAATAAATTTGTTTATGCAGATAATGCAGCTACAACCAAAATCAGCGACAGTGTTTTTAACGCAATGCTTCCTTATTTAAAAGACAACTACGGTAACCCTTCCAGTATTTATTCCATCGGAAGAGATGCTAGAAAAGCAATCGAGGTTGCGCGTCAAAAGGTGGCAAAAGCAATTAATGCACAGCCGAATGAGATATATTTTACAGGTTGCGGCACAGAAGCCGATAACTGGGCAATTAAAAGTACTGTAGAATTGTTAAAAAATAAAGGAAAAACACATATTGTGACTTCTGAATTTGAACATCATGCGATTTTACACACTTGTAAAACACTTGAAAAGCAAGGCTTTCAAGTAACATATGTTCCTGTATCTGAAGAGGGATATGTTTCTCCAAAACACATTGAAGAAGCAATTACCGATAAAACGGCAATCGTTTCTATTATGTATGCAAATAATGAAATCGGAACAATTCAACCAATTAAAGAAATCGGCGATATTTGCCGCAGAAAGGGTGTTCTTTTTCATACAGATGCTGTACAAGCTGTTGGAAATGTACCAATTGATGTAGTAGATGAAAAAATCGATATGCTTTCTTTATCAGGACATAAAATCCACGCTCCAAAAGGAATCGGAGTTTTATATGTAAAACGTGGGGTACCGTTAATGAACTTTATTGACGGTGGTGCACAGGAACGAAACCGCAGAGGTGGAACTGAAAATTTAGCAAGTATTGTTGGTCTTGGACAAGCGATGGAAGATGCAACTACAGGTTTGGAAGAGCGTTGTGCAAAGGTTTCTAAAATGCGTGATCGTTTGATTGACAGTATTCTAACAACCATTCCTAAATGTCGTTTGAACGGTGGAAAAAATCGTTTGTGTGGTAATGTGAATATCTCATTTGAAGCAGTTGAGGGTGAAGCTCTTTTACTTCGATTGGATATGCAAGGTATTTGTGGATCCTCCGGTTCCGCTTGTACATCCGGTGCATTGGATCCATCCCATGTATTAATGGCAATTGGGCTACCACATGAAATTGCACATGGTTCTTTAAGATTGAGCTTAAACGAGTATAATACAGATGAAGATGTTGATTATATATTAGAGGTATTACCAAAGGTAATTACGACTCTACGTGCAATGTCACCAATATGGAAAGGCTAATCGGCGAGCCGCCGATGGCATTATAGGGGTTTTCTTACCAAACCAAGCAGTCATATATGTATTATGAAGATATCGTATACGAATGAACGAAATAGATAAGATAAAAGAAAGGAAATTAATATGATATATAGCGATAAAGTAATGGATCATTTTTCAAATCCAAGAAACGTTGGCGAATTAGCTGATGCAAATGGAATTGGTGAAGTGGGTAACGCAAAATGCGGCGATATCATGAAGATGTATATCAAAGTTGAAAATAATGTGATTACCGATATTAGTTTTAAAACATTCGGTTGCGGAGCTGCAATTGCAACGAGCTCAATTGCAACAGAAATGATTAAAGGCAAAACAATTGATGACGCATTAAAGCTTACGAATAAAGCAGTAGTTGAAGCATTGGAAGGTCTTCCAACTTCAAAAATTCACTGTTCTGTATTAGCAGAGCAAGCAATCAAAGCTGCAGTTTCAGATTATTATAAACGACAAGGAATTGATCCAACTCCAATCGTTGGTGATATAGAGGAATGCCATGCTTGCCACGCCTAAGAAAGTATTAGTCGCATTAAGCGGCGGTGTAGACTCCAGCGTCTGCGTACATCTTTTAAAGGAACAAGGTTATGAGGTACATTGCGTTGTGCTTTGTATGTCTGATGCACATGATGAAACAGTAGAAGCAGCAAAAGATGCTGCTTCTTCTTTGAATGTGCCTTTAGAAGTAGTCGATATGAAAGCAGAGTTTGAACGAGATGTAATTTCTTATTTTATTGAAGAATATAAAAATGGAAGAACACCAAATCCATGTATTGTTTGTAATCCAAAAGTGAAATTCCATGCCTTAGTGGAAACTGCAAATCGTCTTGGATGTGAACTCATTGCCACAGGACATTACGCACGTTTGCAACAAGATGGTGAATACACTCTCTTATTGCGTGGGGAAAGCTTAAAACGAGATCAATCCTATATGTTATATCGTTTAACACAACGAGAGCTATCTCGATTGATGTTTCCGTTAGCCGAACTTGAAAAACCATATGTGCGTGAAATCGCTGCTAGCTTGGGACTTTCTTGTGCAACTAAACCGGATAGTCAAGAAAACTGTTTTATTGAAGATAACGATTATGCAGGATATATTGAACGTAGAATTGGTAAAATGAAAACAGGTAATTTTATTTCTCCGGAAGGAACTGTTTGCGGAAAGCATAAAGGAATCTTACACTATACGGTTGGTCAACGAAAAGGATTGGGTATTGCGTTAGGTCGTCCCGTTTTCGTAAAAGAGATTAACCCCAAAACAAATCAAATTATACTTGCAAACAAGGGCGATGATTTATATGAGGATACGATTATTACAAAGGTAACGACGATCAATGGTATCCCATTTGAAGCGCCTTTTGAAGCACAAGTTAAAATACGTTCTACAGCAATTCCAACTCAAGCAACAATTATTCCGATAGACGAAGTTACGGCAAGGGTTGTATTTGAAACACCGCAACGTGCAGTTGCAAAAGGACAATCTCTAGTAATCTATGATGGTGATGTTGTTCTTGGTGGCGGTTTTATTAGTTAGAAAAAGGGAGAACCAATTGGTTCTCCCTTTTCACTATTTTAGGATGTTCATAACTTTGATTATAAAATTAGGCGAAGCAAAAACAATAAAACGAGCTTTTTCTTCCGATTTCACATAATCATATTTATAGGTTACGTTGTCTTCATCTTTTATTGAGCAAATCAAATTACATAATTGGTCACATTTTTCTTTTGCTACTGATTGAGATACATATAAATCAGCTATTGTGCAGATTTGTGTATTCCCTTTCATATCAGTATTCACTCCATCAATAAAATCAAGTACGGATTGTTTTTGTTCTTTAGCCATTTCTGATAACACCTCTCCACTATTCATAAAGTTTTGAATATCTTGAGTCGTAAAACGCCATTGTCCACCAAGTTTCCTGCCTTTTAGAATTCCATTGCGAAGATAATTGCGAATGGTGCGTGTTGTCAATGAAGTCATTGTTGCAATTTCATCAACAGTATAAAGCTTATCAAGTTCTACCATAGCAAACACCCCCTTTCAGCTATTCATATTAAAGAAAATCTTTTGCTAATAATTGCATTATATTTCATTTATTTTCCTATGTAAATACTTATTTTTGCATATTTTCCTAAATAGAAATATCATTAAAATTTGAATGTTAAAAAACAGTGACATCGTCCAATTGTCGATGTCACTAAATTTAAGTTTTTAATTATTTATTATAAGTTTGACGAGTCTTCAATAACAATGCAGTTCTTTCTTTGCTTAGCTTTATATAAAGCTTTATCTGCCGACTCAACAAAATCAATGGCAGTGTCATCAGAATAGATAGCGCCCATACTAATTGATACATTCAGCGTAGGATGATTATTAATACTGATTTTTGAAACAGTATGCTTTATAAGTTCTAATCTTTCTTTCAGTATACTCTTCGTTATTCCTTGAAATACAATTAGAAATTCATCTCCACCCATTCTAATGATAGCATCACAAAATCTAATATGAGATGCTATTGTTTTTACAATTTCTTTTAAAACAACATCTCCAACAAAATGGCCATAGGTATCGTTAATTGTTTTGAAGTTATCAACATCAATCATGGTGACTGCATTAACATAATTTAATATTTTAATTTGTTCTTCGTAATAGCGTCTATTATAAGCACCGGTTAAGGAATCGATATATAATTTTTCGTTTTGTTCTTTAATTGCCTGAATAAACTTGTTTTTTCCATGTGCATCAAAAAGTGTTTTATCGTTCAATTGGGATACCATCTCAATCACATATGGAATTTCATCTATTTCCGCATATATTGAGACTACAAAGAAAACTTGATTATCAACAAATTCAAATTTTGTGAATTTACCTTTTGCGGAAAAAGCCATAGCAGAAATACAATTGCTACAGCGTTTACCTTTGTTCCAAATAGCATAGCATTCATAGGGCTGCTTTTCTATTTCCCCATTATCTGATATTGAATACTGTGTCGCCATTGAAACATCAACTAATCGTACAGTATCAAATATCTTTTTTTGAATAGAAATGAATACTAGTAATTCTTGGTTTGATAAATTCATCATACTATCCCCTAAACGTATGCCAAGTTACGAAATCGGCATTTTATATATTTGTTTTAATAATTTAACAGTGGGATTATTCAAGCAAAAGAACACAAATTCAATTGCTATCCTACTTATTGCTATGGAATAGGTATACATTTTCGCCGATTTTTTCGTAGGATATTTTTAGGGAAGAATCCATTTGCGGCAAAAAGTTATTTGGTTGGGCTTCATTGCGAACGACCGCAATACCAGATCCAGCTTGATATAGCATATTTCCATTAAAAAGAATGATATTCTTATCAATCATTTTTACGTTTTGTATTTGGTTTTTCTTGCAAAGAGCTACAAAGTCAGAACCAAATGTGTCTTTTGATAATCTTTTTTTTTCATAGTATATCTGATTTTGTTGGTTATCATAGGTTATCATTTCATTCAGCTTAATTTTTCCTTCATCATGTTTTGCAAAAAGGTCTGCAGCGATACTATGAAATGCATCATCATTTCTTTTCCACACGTCTTCAATCTTCATGTTGAAAGTTGGAATGAAAGAAAACACAATTGCAATACTACATATGAAAGCGACAGCTAAACAAATGATTCGATTATATAATTTTGGCTTGCTGATTTCAATATATTTAGAAGATGAGGGCTTGTTAATACGATAAATCCCGTAAAATAACAGCAAGGCGATAATGGATATGCCATAGATTATAATAGCAAACCATATTGCTGCTAGCTTTTCAGTTGGTTCATAAACAAAAAAGAGACGGCGTAGCAAAACAAAACTGCCCAGTAAAAAACCTGTAAATGGGATTGCAAAAAAGCGACGTGCTTTATCTTTTCGTAAAGTAATCCAGATGAAAATACCGCAAACAAGGGCCAATAAAACAATCCATATACTCATATCATCACTCACTTTACACTAAATTTTATAATGTGTTAGAATTGGCAATGTGCGTGGAAGATTTGCAAAGCAATTCTTCTGCAAAGCCAAATTTCGCACCGCCACTTAGAGATATAATAATCCGTTAGGATTATTATATCACTTTTTTATACTCGGTCAATGAACATTTTATAAATACAAAAACTGAAACGAGCAGGTTTCCCTGCTCGTCTTTTAACCTTTTTTATTCAATTGATTGATGATAATACTCGCTATGTTTTCGCAAGCGGCCTCACGATCTACAGCACCAAGTTTAAATGCTTCCATCGGCATTCCATAAACTACGCAAGAATCTTTTTCTTGGCCAATTGTAAAAGCACCTTTGTTGTGCATTTCTAAAAGTCCATTGGCTCCATCGCGTCCCATTCCAGTTAGTATTACACCAATGGTGTTTGCTCCTGCGGTTTTAGCAACAGATTGAAACAATACATCAACGGAAGGACAATGTCCACTTACCTTTTCGCCATGAACGCTTTTAACGTAATAGCCTTTTGCATCTTTTTCTAAGGTCATATGGAAGTCACCCGCAGCCACAATGGCAGTTCCCTTTTCTACACGCATTCCATTCACTGCTTCTTTTACCGTTATGTTGCATAAGCGATTGAGCCGTTCAGCATACATTTGCGTAAAACCTGCTGGCATATGCTGGGTTATTAAAACAGGAGGAAAATCAGCCGGAAATTGTTTTACAATTTCTAACGTTGCCTCGGTACCACCAGTAGATGCACCAATAGCAATAATGGTTTCAGATTTTGATTGGAGTTTAAGCGGAGCTTGCGTGCTTACGTTTACTTTTGTGCTTTTACTAATATGGGCTGCAGCGGCAATTTTAATTTTAATTGCTAGTTCATTAGCAAAGCTTGCAAGATCGTTGCTTTTGGATATTACAGGTTTTTTTACAAAATCAATTGCACCACATTGTAACGCCTCAAAAACATTCATATCTAGTGAGCTTACTAAGACCATTGGAATTGGATGTTGCGGGAAGAATTTTTTAATAAATTCACTTCCACGCATTCCGGGCATTTCTTCATCCAATGTTACGACATCAGGATTCAATTCAATAATTTTTTTCTCAGCTTCTATTGCACTGCTAGCAGATCCAATAACCTCAAAATATCCGTCCTCGGATAATAGTTTTTCCAAAGTAGTGCGGAAAAACAGAGAATCATCAACAATGAACACTTTAATTTTTCGGTATTTCATAAACTCCCCCGGTTAGTTATTTTTGATAAACAGATGGTTGAATGTACTTAAATTTACTAGATTCTCTTTGAATAGATTCGGAATGACCAATTAACAAATACCCACCAGGGTTAAGTGCATCATAGAATTTATTAACCAGTTGGGTTTTTGTTTGTTGATCAAAATAAATCATTACGTTTCTACAAAATATGATGTCAAATGGCTTTTTATACTGAAATGGCTCCATTAAGTTGAAAATACGGAATACAACTTGTTTTCGTATTTCATCGCTTAAATCATATAACCCATCTGTACGACGATGAAAAAAACGCTTTTTCCATGAGTCAGAAATATCTTTTAATGAGTCTTCGTCATAAGCTTTGCTTTGCGCAACATTTAGCACTTTCGTTGAAATATCAGTTGCTAAAATCGTGGTATCCCATTGAGAATGTTCTAGCCCAAAAAAGTCACGCATCGTCATAGCAATGGTAAAAGCTTCTTCACCTGAAGAACAGCCTGCGCTCCATGTTCGAATATCATGTGTTTTATTGTTACTTAAATGCTTGGGTAAAACTACATTCTTCAAGAAATCAAAATGTTGATTTTCTCTCATGAAATAGGTATGGTTTGTTGTTAGCTTATTGATGAGCAATCCTATTTCATCGGGATTTTTGGATTTAATGATATCAAAGTACTGAGAAAACGATGTGAACGAACGTTCAACCAGTGTGTTATACATTCGTGATTCTATAAGTAGTTTTTTGTTAATCAAGTTGATTCCATAATTTGATTTCATAAATGAAACAATAAATTGGAATTCTTCGTCCGTTAAATGAATCATAGTAACCGTTCCCCTTTTGTGCTGGACAAATCAACCATTTGCACAGCGCTTGTCTTTTCTGTATAATATATTTACGTAAAATGGCGACACAGACATATTAGCTTGTATCGCCATTCTTATTTGAAATAATACAAAGTTAGCTATTGTTGCCAACATTGTGTAAATCAAGTATTAAAGTAATGCTACCGTTTCCTAAAATTGCGCATCCACCAATGCCTTGCTCTTTGACATTGTATTTATTCAAATATTTTGGAATTGGTTTTACAACAACTTGTTGTTCGCCCAATAATACATCGGCAAAAATACAGTAACTTTTATCATCAACCTCAACTAAGATTAAAATACCATCTTTAATATCTTTTACATCCGTTTCAATGTTGTATATCTCATGTAGTTTTATGACAGGATAATATTCATTCCGAATCATAACTATTTCTCTTTTGTTAGAATCCAGCATGATGTTATCGTCTGTTGCTTTAAATGATTGACGAATATTGTTAATTGGAATTGTAAACATTGATTCGCCAACTGTTACTTGCATACCCTTAACAATGGATAGAGAAAGAGGAATTTTAAAAATAACTTGAGAGCCTTTTCCAACTTCACTTTCAATGAATACAGTACCGCCGACTTTTTCAACATTTTGTTTTACAACGTCCATTCCAACGCCACGACCGGAAAATTCGGTTGCTTTTTCTTTTGTAGAAAATCCTGGAGCTAAAACAAATTGTATAATTTCTTTTTTGCTATATTCTACGTCTGGCTTTGCAAGACCTTTTTCTCTTGCTTTTACTAATATTTTATCCGGATCCATTCCTTTACCATCGTCTTGAATCGTAATAAGAATTTCGCTTCCTGTATTTTGCGCAGATAGTGTGACAGTACCTTTAGCAGGTTTTCCCGCAGCAATACGAGTTGCTTCATCTTCAATACCATGATCCATTGCGTTTCTTACCAAGTGCATTAACGGATCACCAATATTGTCAACAATTGTTTTATCTACTTCTGTTTCTTCACCGATTAAAACAAGATCGACATCTTTATTCAGTTTTTTACACATATCCCTTACAATACGGTTCATTTTTTGAAATGCACCGGCTACAGGCACCATGCGAAGTGACATTACAATTTCTTGAAGCTCATCGGTTAGTTTGCTTAATTGTCTGGTTGACTTAGAGAAACTTTCCATATTGATTTTTCCAAGAGTAGGAATTGCCGTAATCATGGATTCGCTAATTACAATTTCACCAACCAAATCCATTAAAGTATCAAGCTTTGCTAAGTTTACGTTAATTAAGCTTTGCTTAGGAGCGGCTTGATTATGTTGAGGGGCAGCCGCTTTTTCAGTGACAGTTTTTGTTTCTGCTTTCTGCACTTGTGGTACAATTTCCAAAAGGGAATAATCTTTAATATATATAAATTGTTCAATGGAATGTAATGCATTTTTACGAAGTTCTTCAGAAGTGAATTTGATTAGGAAACCATCTTGCTTTACTATTTCTAAAGTATCGGGATTGGTTTGAATATCTTCCGGTTCATATGTAAACTCAATTCCGGCATCAGATATGGATTTTGCAAGCATATATGCTCTTAAATTCTCCATTTGTGCTTCGGGATCAAAGAAAACTTTTACACAATATTGTGTGCTTTCAACATTGGCAGCTTGCTTAGCAGGAGTGCTGGAAGTTTTTACGCTTGGAGTAGATGGAGCATCGGCAACATCCTCGCCTGTTGAAATTTTTTTCAGCATATTGTTAATTTCTTCGACTAAATTGCCGATATCTATAGTTAGAGGTACATTGTTTTCAACATTGGCAACTTCGGATTTTAAAAAGTCGCTGCATTGAAACATAAGGTCAAATAAACCGCTTCTATATTTTTCTGCAACACCGTTTGAACGAACATAGTTAAATAAATCTTCTACTCTATGTGCAACAGTCATCAGGCTGTTAAATTCCATCATTGCAGAAGAACCTTTAATGGTATGCATAATTCTAAAAATCTCATTAATGCTATCTTGATCAAAATCATCGGCTTTTTCACAATTCATTAGAATTTCATCCAATTGCTCTAGCAGTGAATTGGTCTCAAATAAATATATATCTAACATTGATTCCATTCCGTTATCCATTATAACCACCTTTTCTCCGTACACCCCTCTTATATTTTAATTCCTCACCACCCTGTACGGAAGGCATGAAAGGAAAAACAAATACTTCTTAATTAATGTATCGGTTATGGCGTGCAAAATTTAACATAAAAACTCGAAATTTTTGTTTTTGATACAATAAATTTGGGAAAAGCTTATTGCTGAAATACAACCTTATAGTTGTACTTCACAAGTTAACAATGGAAAATCATCAATCATTATAAAAGAAAAGGAGAACTCTATGCAGGATAATATTCGAATTACGTCCCCGATTAACACAAATGATCCTACTGCTGCAAAATTACGGGCACCGAAAGAAGGACCTCAGTTAAATCCAATTGATCCGAACAGGGTAAATCCAAAAAATAATACAGAAGCCTCTAAAAACGAAAGCTTTCAGTTTTTATTGAATCATAAATCTGTTTATAATCGATTTATTCAACAGCTAATGCAAACACCCGGATTATCCGAAACCTTAAAAAAGGTAGTGTTTGATGCGTTTGTACAAGGAGAAAGACCTACTCGTATTGCAACAACTATGGATCCTATATTAAAAGAGTTAGCCGAAAAGCTGAAATTGAATCCGGATCAAATTGTAGAGGCATTAAAATATCAAAATGATAATCAAACAAAGTATCATGGCCCAATGTTTGATTTGTTTCGTGAACTTGCTAAAGCGCAAAAAGGCAATCAAGAATTTGAACAGCTGCTAGGACAATTTCTAAAGGCATATAATGGATATTTGTCAATGAATGATACGTTAAAATCTATTGTTGCTAATTTAAAAACCATTGCGCAGAGAATTCCCAAAATGTATAGTGATCAATTAAATACGTTGGTGGAGCGATTGATTGTGGATCAATCGGAAAATAGCTTAGAATCCAATTTATCTACGCTAAAGAATGAAATTATTCCGTTTTTAAGCAGCTATATCGGAAAAACCAATGACTTTGGTCGTGTTCGTGATACAATAACGCTGCTCATTCATAATATAGCAAGATTTAATATGAGCTCAAAAGAAGAGGTCATTAACAAGTTTGTTGATTTAATTGATTATTGTAAATTTCAATTTGATATGCCAGATAAGAATATCGATGTATTAAAACGAATTTTTGCAAATGAAATCAGTAATCCGAAAATACCGCAAAATGATTTATATGATACTTTTGCAAAAGCAATTTCCGAAGGAATTACATCTGACCAATCCGCAACAAGCAAAGCAATTTATCGTGATATATCAACGGCTTTGTTGCTTGATAATAGCGTATTTATGCCATTGACACATTTGTTTTTACCTGTAAATTATCAAGGAACGTTCTTTTTTTCGGAGCTTTGGATTGATAAAAATGCAAAAGGAAAGCCAAACCCCGAAACAGGTGAAGTGAAAGCTGCAATGAAATTGTTTATCACTTTTGATATTAAAGGGTTAGGCTATTTTGAGGCAACGGTTTTGTTGTCTGATAAAAATGCGGATGTCGTGTTGAGCTGCCCATCCACTTTAGCCCAAAGTGAAAGAGAAATCAGAAGTAATATTACAAAAATATTTTTAAACAACGGTATATCTGTTAACTCCCTCACAACGAGTAAAGGACAGTCTCCACAAAAAATTCAAGATGTATTTGAAACTTTATATGACAGGAGGCAAGGTATCGATGTTACCATCTAAGAGTGCCAATAGAGCAACTGCATTAAAATATGCAATGGAAAAAGAGAATAGTGCACCGGTAGTTGTTGCTTCAGGGCTTGGGTGTGTTGCACAAAAGATTGTTGATGTTGCAATTGAAAATCATGTTCCTGTTTATGAAGATGATTCTTTATCAGCATTATTATCTCAACTGGAAGTAGGCGCTCAAATTCCCGATGAACTATATCAGGCAATAGTTGATATTTATGTTTATTTTTTGAATTTTACAATAAAACCAGAAGAGATTCCCAACAAATAAAAGGCATTCAATGTGCCAAAAAAGTTAAGTTTTGAAAGAAAAACTTAACTTTTTTTTGTTTATGTCGATAATAAATATGTGGACTATATTATTATAATCCATAAAATAATGTGCTAAGAAAGGATGGGGATATATTATGTCAAGAGAAGAAATAACTGCTTCTGTAGAACAAAGTCTGCTTGCACAATTTAATGCAGAAACAGAAACAGACCAAAACGTTGAAAAGTATCTTACTTTTATTGTTGATGAACAGCTTTATACTGTACCAAGTAACCAAGTAATTGAGATTATTGGAATGCAGCCGGTAACATATATGCCGGGTGTTGCAGAGTTTATTAAGGGAGTAATCAATATCAGAGGTAAGGTAGTGCCTTTAATTGAATTACAAAAGCGGTTGAGAAATACTTCTTCTGAATATACAAGGGACACTTGTATTGTTGTAATAGATATGGGCGATTATTATGTTGGCTTTATTGTAGATAAAGTATGTGATGTTACAGATGTAGCGGAATCAGAGATTAGTCCGGCTCCCAAGGTATCAAAAAAAGATAAGGATCATGATTTTGTTTCTGCAATCGCTAGATGTGAAAAGAGTGTTGCAATGATATTAGATTGCACAAAAGTTTTAGGTGTGAAAAAAGATCAGGCAGAATAGAACGATTCTATTATTAAGAGAGAGGTCATTTTATGGATATGCTTCAGAATGTAATGAGTGAAGAGAGTATAGAGATGGATTCAATTGAGAATACCTTTCTTACCTTTTATGCCCATAAACTGAAATTCGGGATGCCAATTTCAAATGTAATAC
The DNA here is from genome assembly GCF_030908625.1 of Paludicola sp. MB14-C6. Classification (GTDB taxonomy): domain Bacteria; phylum Bacillota; class Clostridia; order Oscillospirales; family Ruminococcaceae; genus Paludihabitans. The sequence goes on from NZ_CP133133.1 coordinate 1,612,763, forward strand.
AAATTATTGAAATGCAAGAAATTACCCCCGTGCCTGAGTTCCCATCCTATACGAAAGGCGTTATCAACCTACGGGGCAATATTGTTTCTATTGTAGATTTATCGTTAAAATTATGCAATGAAGAAACACAATATGGCGAAAAAACATGTATTATCATAACACAAATAAACAATATTTTAGTAGGCTTCATTGTGGATGAAGTAGATGAAGTAAAAGAGATTGCAGCAGAAGATATTGTTTCACCAACTGAGCTTTCTGCTGAAGTGGATAATCAATATTTAATCGGAATTACGAAAACAGATAGCAAAGTAATGCTATTAATTGACATAAAGAGTTTATTGACAGAGAGATAATAAAAAGAGAAAAAGAAAGTTTAACGAGAAGGGGCCTTATATGAAAAAGTTTAACGTACATAGTCTTGGTTTTAAAATGCTTACATACACAATCAGCCTTTTGGTTTTATCCATGTTAGTTGTAACCGCGGTATCTAATATATATTCTTATAATAGTACAATGAAATTATCAAAAGATAGTATGAGTGAATTAGCAAAAAGCGCAACCGCAAAAATCGGAGAAGAAATTAAAGGTTTAACGAATTTGGTTAGTAATGCCGCAAATGAAAGTGAAACGAGCAGTGATAATGCTGAAAAAGAAGTTATAGATTATTTGAATCAATTGGCAGCCAGAGATGGCTTTGACTATATGCGACGTACTAATAAAGAGGGCATTAGTTATGAGTCTGGATCTAATGTAACTGACCGAGATTACTATATTGCTTGTAAATCTACAGGCAAGCCTTTCGTATCGGATCCACTTAAAGCAAAGGATACAGGGAAAAGTTATGTTATGATCTCGGCACCTATTTTGAAAAATAATGTTTTTGATGGTGTATTATATGGGGCCATATCATTAAAGTATTTTTCCGAAGCTGTAAGTGAAATTAGTATTGGAAAGACTGGCGGAGCATATATTATTGATAAATTGGGTACAACAATCGCAGATGCAGATTATTCAGTTGTAGAGAATGAAGAAAACTCACAAGCTGCTGCAAAGACAGATAAAAGCCTAGTTAAACTAGCTACACTTGAGAAAAAAATGACAGAAGGTCAAACGGGGTTTGGTGAATATACTTATAAATCCAATGAAAAGTTAATGGCATTCACTCCAATTAAAGGTTCAAACGGCTGGAGCCTTGGTGTGACATTAAATAAGAATGAGTTTTTTCAATCAACATACAATGCCATTATATTCTGTGTTATTTTGTCTGCAGTTATGATTTTAGTTGTTGCATTTATCTTCTCAAGGTACGCAAAGAATATAACCAAAGCAGTAGTTGAAATAGAAAAGGCATCTTTCAAAATGGCTGATGGCGATTTGAATGTACATGCTAATGTAAAAAGAAAAGATGAGCTAGGCCGTTTGGCAAATTCATTTAATGAAACCATAGATAAACTAAGAAATTATATTAATGATATTGCCAATACATCGCAAACAATTGCAAACGGAAATTTTAACATAGAGTTTAAACAACAATTTGCAGGCGATTTTGTTGTAATTCAAACAGCAATTACAAATCTATCTCGTTCATTGAGCAATACATTAGGACAAGTAAAAGAAGCAGCTAGTCAAGTAGAAAGCGGTGGTAGTCAGGTATCAAGTGGTGCTCAGGCATTATCCCAAGGCGCTACAGAACAAGCAAGTTCTATTCAAGAATTATCTGCATCTATTAACGAGATTTCCAATCAAGTAAAGCAAACTGCAGTAAATGCAAATCAAGCAAATACAGCAGTTGGAACAGTGGCAGCTGAGATGTTGACAAGTAATGACCAAATGTCTGAGTTAATGAATGCGATGCAAAATATTAACCAAGCAGCACGAGAGATTAGCAAAATTATTAAAGCGATTGATGATATTGCGTTCCAAACTAATATTCTAGCATTAAATGCAGCAGTTGAAGCAGCACGAGCAGGTGCGGCTGGTAAAGGATTTGCAGTAGTAGCAGAAGAAGTTCGTAATTTAGCAACTAAGAGTGCAGAAGCAGCAAAAACAACAACAAACTTAATTGAGGAATCTGTTGATGCGGTTGAAAATGGTTTAACTCTTGCAACAAAGACTGCACAATCAATGCAAAATGTTGTGGAAGGTGCAAATTCGATTACAGCGTTGATTGGTGAGATTTCTGATGCAGCAAACAGCCAAGCTACTTCAATTAGTCAGGTAACGCAAGGCGTAGAGCAAATTTCAGGTGTTGTACAAACCAACTCAGCAACAGCAGAAGAAAGCGCTGCAGCAAGTGAAGAGCTAAGCTCACAAGCGCAATTGTTAAATGAATTGGTATCACAATTTGTGTTAATTAGCAATGAATATCGAGTAGTGGAAGAAGTTTTGAATCCTACTCCACAATCAAATGTTGAACCAATAATTACTTATGCAAACAACAATCTAGGTTCTAAATATTAAATTTAAAAGGGGCTGTTGCAAAATGAAAGGTAAGCAACAGTCCCTTAAGTGTGTTGAAAACTATATCAGAATAATTAACAAACTATAATCGGAAGCAGAGCTGGCGCTTTTAATCGCAAACTTTACATGACCTCTCTTTACGCAACAACAGACCATGTAAACATAGTGTTTACATGGTCTGTTAATGGCGGAGAAGGAGGGATTCGGCTCCGCCACCCGTCGCTAAAAACGCTTACGCTGGCACGCTTTTGAAATCCTTGCTACGCTTACGCTTGCAACGATTTGACGCTCCATCGAATCCCTCTTCAACTATTCGAAACAAAAAGAACCTACTCTAACGAGCAGGTTCTTTTCATTTCAGTGGTCTGGTAATTGTAGATGTGAGCCTATTTCTATATGGAGACTCGAACTAGCATGACGGAGATAATGCTCATAGGACTAAACCGCATTTGGCGGTGGTTTTCTTTTAATTCTACTACATCTCCTTTGGAATGTAAATGTACAGTTGTACAAATACAAATCAAGGAGATTTTTTTATGACACAGGAAGAAATTTTAGAAAAGTTAACAATGGATATCAGGTTGAGAGGTCTAAGTGAGGATACTGTAAAGGAGTATTGCACACGAAGCGGAGTATTTATGCGACACTTTGGAAAGCCGGCAGATGAAATGGGAGAAAAGGAAATCAGAATATTTCTTGAGTATCTCACTAATAAAGGTGATTTAATGCCTGCAAGCATAAATGGCTACAACTCTGCACTTAGATTTTTGTTTGAGGTAACATTAGAACAAAACTTAAACTACAAAAGATTACCACGAAAAAAAGACCCAATAAAGGTGCCAACAGCTTTTACACGAGACGAAATAGTAGCGTTTTTATCGGTGATTGATAATATAAAATATAAAGCTATTTTTTCACTAACTTATGGCTCTGGACTCAGATTATCCGAAGTCAGAAAACTAAGAATTAAAGATATCGATAGTGAAAATATGCGGCTTTTTGTATATCAAGGTAAAGGTCAAAGGGATAGGTGGGTGCCTATGGCTAAAGCAAGCCTTGAGGTGCTTCGCAGATATTTCAAAGAATACCAACCAAGTCACCCTGACGGATGGTTATTCTTAAATAATAATTTACGCAAAAAAGTCGCTGATAACTATATTTCAGAAAGGGCAGTGCAAGATGCTTTCAAAAAGTATCATAAAAAAGCCAAAATTAAAACATATGGAACAATACACACATTAAGGCACAGCTACGCTACACATCTAATGGAAGACGGAGTAAATGTTTTTTTCATTCAGCGAATTTTGGGTCATGCTCGGATAACTCTCTATTCATTAGCTTTATTAAATTGCAATCCACCAATATACACCATATTTATCAATAATGGTTGCACAACACCTACTCCAAGGTAATTCATGAATAGGGTGAATAACAACACCACCTTCACTTAGAATATCAAAAGCGTGATAAACAGCTTCTTCACTTCCCATTTCGAAAACATTGAAAGTCATCGTTTCCCACTTCATTTTATGAACTATATTTATGTCACAAGGATTTGTAGCTTCAGCTAATGCTAAAAAGCCTTCGCCATTTACGGATCATTCACAGTGTTCATAGGCAGTTTCTGCATCATTTTTCATTTCAAGGGTTAATTCTGCTCCAAAGGCTTTGCAATACATTTCTGCAGCTTCAAAACTGTTTTTGACATAGACTTGTGTATAATTTTTCATAACTATTCTCCATTTCGTATTATATAAACAATGTATCGTACGGGCGGGCTAGAAAGAAGATTTTAATTACTCACTAAATCCTTTATTTTATTAAATGACCTCTCTTCACATACCTCAAGAATATCGCTATTAAATCCCCACCCTACTAATTCGCAATACATATCTGATATATTTATTACAATTAGATGTATGCGCTAATAAGACCAATCCTTATTATCTGCAAAATACTCTGCAAACAAAAATGACACACAGAACCATCCATCATTGTGGGAACAGGATGCATGAGCGTGATATTTATTAATAATGGAAAGCATAGACTGGATGCCAATTCCATGATCATTCTCATTTGAAACCGGGAATCCTGTCTTACCCAATATTATTTCTCCATCAAATTTATTTTTGATGCTAATAGCTAGTTTTTTATCCTCATATCTTGTTAATATTTCAATTTTTCGTTTATCTTTTCTTTGCTTTGCGCTGGCAATCACAGCGTTTTCTATTGCGTTTGCGAACAAAATCGCAATATCATTGCTATTCCACGGGATAATTTGGGGTATGTCGATTTCGGAAATAACTTCAATGCTATCGTCTTGTGCTTTTGTAATATAAACAAGCAAAGCTGAGTTAATAACCGTATTTTTACAAAATACAATTGGCTTTGTACTTTGTAGCGTATCGCTTAATTGGGATATTAGTTGTATTGCTTCAGAATTATTTTTATGCTCAATTAGCGACAACAAGATCTGTAAGTGATGCCGCATATCATGTTTAAATATACGAATCTTTTTCTCGTTTTCATTTATTATTTCAGCTTGATTTACGATGCTTTCTTTTTGCATATATAGTATTTTATTCATATCTTTTAGGATTTGTATTTTTTCAAGAGATTTAAAATCAAGGCTGACACATCTCCACGAGATGACTAATGCTAAAGCCATAAGTATGCGTGAAATAACCTGTGACCATGTATTAATCCACTGCTCATTCATTGATACAATTGCATTACCACAGACAGCTAAGGTGGGTATTAGCCAGATGATATTCCAGTAATACTCCTGAGTAGAAGAACATCTGAAGATAAGCGAATTCTGAATATATTTCCACAACGGTATTGTAATTAACACAAATAATATGATAAAAGCTGTTGTTTGGATGAGAAATTGTTCATAGAGAGGTACACTCTTTCCAAAAAAACCTAAAAATATGGCTACAATAGAATGTATAAACAAGGAATAGCCGCCTTGCATTCCCAAAATAAACATGTGCTTATAGAAAAATTTTTTAATTACAAACATATTAATTATGACGTAAGTAAAAGCACTAAAAAAGATCCATTGCTTGTATGTAAGTGGAGTCATTAAAACAAACTTATTTAGAAATAGTAGATATAAAACAGTACATTGCAAAAGAAAGCAAATAAAATAGTAAAGAAATAACTTCTTTTTTTGTATTACATTTATGGTCGAGGAAAAAGGTAAATATCGAATAACAACTGCAGGAATTTGAACAATTGTGATAGACAAAGTTGTCAATAATATATCCATCAGTTGCATCTCCCTTCAATGAAATAAGTTGTATATTTCTCCATTACTTCAACCTTTTTTCGTCTGCTAATAGGAACTTTTTCGCCTGTCTTTAACATAAAATCATTCTCTAACGGCGTGTCGATATAATCCATGTTTACAATCAGATTTCGATAACATTCTAAAAAACGTTTGTCTGAGAGAAGTTGTTGTGCATAGTCTGAATATTTACCTAAAACCAGAATGGTGTCTGACGCAAAATGAAGGTATAAATTGCGCATGGAGCTTTCTAAATAAACAATATTCCGATATAATATCGTATTTTCCCCAAACTCAGTCAAACATGAAATGCATGAATTATCTATATTCAGTTTCTCCATAACATGAGTTAATGCTTTATTCAATGCCGTTTGATGTTCAGCAACAGGTTTTAAAACATACCCAACAGCATGAACATCATAGCCATCTAACATATGGTCCTTGCTTGTTGTAAAAAAAATGATGTTACACTTTTTGTCCAAACAGCACAACTTCTCTGCGACGTCAATGCCTGAAAGCTGTTTCATATAGATATCTAGTAATACTAGTTGGTATTTTCCCTGTTGAAAGGTATTTAAAAAAGTTTCTCCACTTTCAAATTCAGAAATAATAGGCGTAATCCCATAAATTTCGTTATGAACAGTAAAATATTCAAGAAGAAGACGACGCACTTCTTTGCGTTCTACCGATAAGTCATCTACAATTGCAATCTCCATAAAACAATTCCTCTAAAAACTCAAATGGTATTTATATCATATAATAAAACTAATTTTTAGCGTTATATATATTATACCTTAAAAAACTATAATTGAAAATAATTTTTGTAAATAGTTTGTTACCACTCGGTCGAAAAAATGACCACTCGGTTTTGTTGTATATTATTATGAAGCAATATTTGTTATATTATTACATGCAAGTTATTTGCATTGTAATAAAAATCAGATGTTATTGGAGGTGGTAAAGTGAAAATCGCAATTTATTCTAGAGACGCTAGTAGCGATATTGTTAGAGTAACTATAGCATATTGTCAACGTTGGAATTGCTATCCGTTAATTGAGCAGTATATTGAAAGAGAAGAAATACTTGATGCAATAAAAAGTGAAAGTATTGATATTGCTATTTTGAAAGGGAATCGACAAGAATGTGATTCAATTGTAGAACAAACTGGGAAAATGGGAAAACAGTTGCATTTTATTTGGCTCTCAGTTGATGATTATCCAAAAACAAACCACCAACAATCTACTCAGAAAAAGCAAAAATACAGTAGTATGCTTGAAGAGAAAATTGAAAAAGAACTTGAGTCTTGTGGAATTCCTTCGACTAAAGAATCTTTGTGTAGGGTTCATTTAAAAGTGGAATAAAATGAAATATTCTATCTTCTTCTAAAATAACTCATATTACAGTAACATCTACGAAAAACAAAAAAGAAAAGGAGTTTAGAAATGAGAAAAATAAAACATAAAATTTTATCAATTATTTTGAGTGTAGCTATGGTAACAACGTTTTTGCCATCAGGTATGTTCAATACAGTGTTCGCAAAAGGTTCAGCAGATGGAGGGGATATATCAACTACTGGGTTAAACCTTTCTGTTAATACGCCATCTGTTCCTACTACCTACACAGCAGGCTCAGGAACAATTCTATGGGAGCCTGCACATTTAGAGGACAAGCTTGTAAGAGGCACTATTACCATGACAAATGCAACAATTGATACAACAACTACATCAAAAGATGGAATTATCTTACCTACTGGGCTTGAGAATAAAACAGTGGATGTGTCCGTTGTTTTAAAAGGGAATAATACAATTAAAACCCCAAATGGGACAGGAATCGCCTATAATAATGGTAGTGGTGTATATTCAAAATCACTTACAATCTCAGAAGATAGTTTGGGTGGAAATCTGACAATAGATGCAAAATATGCTGGTATCTATCTTCTGAACCCTGTTACTGTGCAAAGCGGAACGCTGAACATTAAGACAAAAGAAGGTTTGGGTATCGGAACTCAAGATCCAAACAATCATATCACTATTAATGGCGGTAATACTAATATTGAATCTAAAGAGAATGCACTTCAAGCATTTGTTTCTGATGTGAAAATTACGGGCGGTAATGTTACGCTTTTTGGTGGAAAATCAATTCAAGCAGGAGGAAAGGTGGCTCTATCCGGGAAAGCAAAAATAGATACTAGTAATAATATCGCGATTATGGGTGGAATTCCGAATGCACTAAGCGATATCTTTACCAAAGCTGATACCGTAACAGGTACTGTGAACAAAGTTAAGGTTGAGGTGTTAAATTCATTAGGAAAGGTTCGAAAAACCTATAATATGGATGGTACGCCAGCAGTTCCTCCGCTACCTCCTAAAGTAACAATTGATGGAGTAGAATATCCAGTAATCAGCGACATTACGAAAACAGAAATCGATTTATCTGGTGCAAGTGAGCCTCCATTTCCAGTTGCGTTCAAAGCAGGGGATGGATATGTAATCTATGATCCTACAACGGCTACTTTAACCCTAAGCAATGCGGTAATTGAGAACGAGCAATCCCAACCGTTAATCAACCTACCTTTAAAAGATGTTAAAATAAAACTTGTGGGCGAAAATTTACTTTCGAATTTAACAGATGCTGCAGATGCAACGACTACCATAATTGAACAAGGTGGTTCCTATGACATCGATGATACTCAAGAGAAGAAAGCCCCTGAAGATTTTAGCATAACAGTTTCAGGGACAGGTACTCTAACGGCTATTTCAAGAGATACCATGAATGCAATCGCAACACGAGGAACGTTTATCATGGAAAGCGGTACAATTCGAAATGATGCTGGGATGTCCCCTCCTTGTTTGGGAGTGACTGATTTTCAAATGCGTGGTGGTGATATCGTTTCATCTTATCTTAATATTTTCGGAGATACAGCAATAAAAGGTGGAACAGTTGTAAATTTAGACACCATCAATGTATTGGGCGACTTTTCCATGAGTGCTGGAAGTGTGACATGTAGTAGCGAGTTGGGTAAGGGTTTAGCCGTAGGTGGAGCAGTTAAGAAAACAGGAGGTACGTTAAATACCTTTGTGGGTACTCTAACAACATCGGGAACGAGTAGAAAGATAACTCTTACTTTATACGATGATGTAATTGCAGGCGAATATGATAGCAATGGCAAATTAATCGGCCCACCAAGAATGATGGTTGGAACGAATAATAGCAATGATATTTGCTTGAATATTCCAACGGGAAAAACACTAACCTTCCCAAATGGCTCAACCTTTTACACAAAAATCCCCGAAGGAAAAACCTTTAGTAATTATATAACGAATAACGGAACATTTATTAACAATGGAGAAATCAACTTACCTTCAGAAGCAACAAAAGAAACCGTGGACGAAATAGTACGTGTTTTAAAACCAAAAGGCACAGGCTTTATCGCTATAGGACATGAAGAAACATTCTATTCCAATGATGGCAAAGAATTAGCCAAGATTAGTGGAGATATAGATTTAAGTATTAAAAAACCTGTTACAGATAATAACGGATATAGCTTCACTGGAAATGATACTACTGGTTATACACTTACATTAAATGGCGTTGTTATGTCTGGCCAATTAACACTTCCAACTGGTGTACCAATTACTATCATTACAAACACTGCAAGCATATTGAATAACTTTAATTTTACAGGGGGATATGCTTGTAATCTTACCATTACAGGCTCTGCCCCACTTTCTATCGACGGCATTGTGGGTGGAACAAACGGTGATACCGTAAACGTAGTAGATGGTGTGAATGTTACAATAAACGGTGGCCGTATCTTCTTGGGTGGTTCTGGTGGACAAGGTGGTTTATTACATGTAAATGGCACAGGCACTACGTTAAGTGTTTACTCAAATGATGAAACTGCAATTTATTGCGACACTTTAAATGTAGAAAATGGTGCAAATATAACTGCCAACGCATCATCTCGTGGAGTGTTTGCTTTAGATGGTGGTGTAAATGTAACAAATGGCTCAACACTTTCAACAGGTTGTGATTACGGCGTTTATATAATCGATGGTAAGCTAAATGTTGATGAAACAAGTAAACTAATCACCAATGGTGCTATTGCTCCGTTTTGTATTATTGATCATACAGCAACTAAACTATTAGCTAATGTTATCAATCTCCCAACGCTTCCAAACGGTACAAAAATCACATCTGTAACAGGTACTGAAACAGGTTCAGATTGTACCTATTGGAGCCTTACCCCAACGGGTGGAGAACTAGGTGTTACTGATGAGAATAACGAGCCTGTAACCTTAACAGGGGCTATCAAAGGGCTTTTGACTTTTGCTAAAGTGACTAATGGGGGTAACGGTGGTGGAACTACTAGTGATTCAGAAAAGCCAACAACGCCAGAAACACCAACAACACCAATAGCTCCAGAAAAGCCAAAGCCGATTATTTCAAAACCAAATCCTCAAACTGGTGATAATAGAGATGCTATTTTGCTTGTAACACTTCTTCTCGTTTTAGCTGGCGGTGTATTAACGCTATTGTTAAAGCGTAGGAAAGACTGTAAATAAATATTAGTAGAAATATATAAGATTACAATAACCCCCACTGATTAAAGTCAGTGGGGGTCAGACTGAAGAAAAAGTAGAATTTAATTTAATATCTGCAAGATATAAGGATTATTCTTGCTATTATGTATATTGGGCTATCCGCCCAAACCTGACCATGCTTTTTGGCAATCGCCCCAAAAAGCATGGATAAAAAATGCTTTGTTTCTCAAAATTGTTTTTTATATGACACCGCGTCTTAGTTTGTACGAAATTGATAAAGGTAAAGCTTGTGTTATATTATTTCTTCATTTGCTCCCCTAGATAATTTCTCGTAAAATCGTAATGCGACCAGCAATTGGTCCACGCGAATAACATTTGATAAAATATTTAAATGTTGCTATATGTCATTTTAGAAAAAACAATTTTCGCAAGTAAAATTCCTCTAATATTCATTTTCTTCTTGCGCTTTAAGTTTTTCTACAAGCTGACCCCCACTGATTAAAGTCAGTGGGGGTTACGCTTAATACTAATTTTATTTTAACTTTTTAAAACCGCACAAATTAATTCTTTTCCACAATATTTAAATGCTACATCATAAACTTTATCCAAAATTGCATTAAATTAGCCTAAGAAAATAGGTGGTTTGTGAAATATAGTTATTCCCCCATGGGCAATACCACTCTGAGCGTAAAAATATTCCCGCCAGCCTCAAATGCTGCAAAGCCGTTTCTTTTTTTCGCAATTGCTACAATTGAACGACAGCCAAAGCCATGATGCTCTTGTGTTGAAATAGGTATATCATCTTTTATCTGTATTTCACCAGTATATGCATTTTGTATCATAATTAACAGCTTATTTCGGTTCATAGAGCAGCTTACCCGAATAATTCGCAAAGACTTGTCCTCTATTCTACTTGCTGCGTTAATTGCATTTTCCGAACCATTAGATAGAATACTGCAAAACTCCGTATCAGCGATTTCAAGTTTTATTGGAAGTTTTGCCTCAACAATAAAACTTACTCCTACTTTTTTAGCCTTGTTGTGAAATGATGAAATCACAAGATTTGCGGTATTATTTTCGCAAAATATACTTGGAGTAGTTTCATCTAATTCTTTTTGTTCCTGTAATAAATAATTTTTAATTTTTTCCAAATTCCCACTCTCTGCAAAACTATATAGCAGGGATAAATGATGTCGCAAATCATGACGATAAATACGAGCTATTTCTTGTGATGCCTTGGCGCTTTGGATATCGTTTGATGCCTGTTCTAGCTGCATAGAAAGCATAGTATTATCTAATTCAATCTGGTTTCGCTTTTGTACCTCTTTATGGTACATCACGATAAACAACACATAGAAAAGTGCCATCGCCGCAGGAAGAAATTCAGCAATCATTTTAATGCCTTGATAGAGCATATCGGAATAAACGGTGGTTACATAATCAAAAAGATAATAAAATAACGGTAACCCACCAAAAAGAAATAAGCCTCTACGTGAATAAGCCATGGCAGAGTGTGCAGAATTAGTAAAATACCGCCTCAGAACAGAATAAAAGATGATGATACATACGGTGTAGACAAGCAAAAAAGCCATTCTTGTATGAAAAGCAAATTCTGCAACGCTTGCTACCCAGCGCGGAAGTTGACAGCAAAAATAAGCTGTTAGCACACTAACTACCGCAATGCCTGGTTTCTTCTTAAAGCCGATAATCAAAATTAGTATCAAAGGAAGATGGGAGATAAAAGGATAGATTTTCTTTGTAAATGTCAAGCCGAAAACAAGACCACAAACTATTTGTATCAATAAAACCGTTACTATGATAAAGCCGGTGAGCCACTTCTGCTTTCTGTTTGTGTATCCACCAGCAAAGTCCACAGAGAGCAAAACCCCATATATTAAAACTAACCCATAGTTAAGGCTTTCAAATGCTTGCGTCATCACTGCACACCCTCTTTCCAAAACAGTTGTCGGATATAGGCGTCCCGCACCTCTTTATATAGCGTGCGTGATACAGGAATATTGTTGCCTTGATGCGTTATAATTTCTCTTTGAGTAAGCTGGTCTATTTGATACAAATTAACAATATAAGAACGGTGCGTTCGTTTAAATTCTGGTCTTGCAAGCAGTGCTTGCTCAAATTCCACAAGTCGCGCCGTTACCTTACGAACGCTTTTGTCTGAAAGATGAAAATACACCTGCTTATTTATGACCTCCACATAAGAAAGCCTTGAAAATAAAATTCGAGTCATCCCGTTTTTTGCCTTAATGGTCAGCCCTTCCTGTGGCTTTTGACTATCTTGTAAAAATTCGTCTAGCACAGAAAATAGGCGTTTCTCGCATACCGGCTTTAAAATATAATCCATTGCTTTAACATTGTAACTTGCAACGGCAAATTCTGGTGAAGAGGTCAAAAATACAATTTTTACATCGGTGTCAAAACTGCGAATTTCTTTTGCCACTTCCATTCCATTTATTACAGGCATTATTACATCTAAAAGATATAGTGAATAATCGCCAGCTTTTGCTGTAGCAAGCAACTCTACTTCGCTTTGAAAGGCTTGATAAGTAAACATAACCGTATGCTCTTTTTTATATTTTTCTAAAAGCAATATCATATTATTAAGTTCATTTTTATCATCATCGCAGATTGCAATACGCAATTGTATCCCCTCCATTGAAGCTCATACGACTCACGTGTCTATTAAATAACACCGAATTAATAGATTAATCATATCATAAATTTGTTTGTTCTTCTACCTCTTTTTTCATTTCAAGTCGTTTTACACTACAACTCACGCCAAGTACCTCTTTTATTTTTGCAATCTGGTATGATGTTATTGCATTAATAGGGTTTCTTGTATATAAAAGGAGGGAATCAGTTTGGCCACAATGGTTGCATATTCTGTTGCCATTTTTAGCATGATTGCATTTATTGCTCTATGGTTTTGGATGGTGAAAAAAGAGCTAAAAGCAAAACGTAATATGGTGGGGAGTGCCAAAGCGCAGCTTGACGCTAGCCGAACGCAGCGAATGAAAACAACGGACACTCTCGAAGCGCAAAAGGCACAAGAAATATTGGTTAGAAGTATTAACATCTATCAGCAATCACTGGAGCTGTACAAAAAAGCTCTCCACAAGCCATGGAACTATCTTCCTGGGTTAATAATGGGGTTTCGCTTTGTTGGAAAAGAGGATATTCATTAAACCATTCAAGAGGAGATTCAGAATCTGAAATCAAGTTTAAATTAGTACAGTTCAGTTAGGGAGGAAATATTAACATGAAAAAAAGAATTTTAAGTCTAGTTGTTTTGCTTTGTGTGGTGATAGCATGGATGCCAACAACAGTATTTGCAGCTGATGTGACACCGATATATGTGTGTGGCACAGAAATCACAGGTGGAGGATACTGGCTAAATGACGGCAATGGAGGTATTACAACCACAAACGCAAGTTCAAGCAACTATAACGTTAAGTATGACACTAGCACTAAAAAACTAACTCTGAATGGTGCAAATCTTACTTATAATAATAATACAATTTATACACAACAAGTATCCGATAGTTCTGGGCTTGACATTGTGTTGGAGGGTACAAACTCAGTAACTAGCACCTCATCAGGGGATGCTGCATTGAACACCCTTGGCAGCGGAAATATTAAAATTCAAGGTAGTGGCTCTCTTACCGCAACTGGTGTATATTCAGGTATTTATGCTTTTAATGATATCATTATTGATAGTGGGACAATTGTTGCCACAGGTACAACTTATGCAATTGAGAGTAATAGGGGAGACATCATTATTAACGGTGGTACAGTTACTTTCAAGAGTAGCACGCAAGCTATGCACCAAGCACCAAAATTAGGTGCCTATACTAACGTCAACATCACCGCAAGCACCGATGTTAGTGGGGCACCGCCAGTTACATGCAATCCAGCCAATATAAACACCTACAAATACCTCAAGTTTGAGCAAGGCAGCACACCTCCTACAATTACAGTAAAAATTCAATACGTTAACAAAAAAGGCTTTTCCATTAAACCTGAAGAAAATATAGAAGTTAAAGTCGGCGATACCCTTACAGCTCCAAACATTGATGGGTATACACCGTATAAGTTTATTTCCTATGGTCTTACATCTGTTGGTGGCGATACATCTATCTATAGTGATGAAATAGGTACAATTGAAAATCCTGTAAATACTGTAGAAATTAAAACTATAGAGCCGTTACATCTTAGTCCCGCCATCTACATCTATTACACACTATCTAGCTATACCATCAGTGGAACGATTAAGGGTAGTGACACTCAAAAAGGTATTGCAGCTACCGTTCAATTAAGAAACGCAACTGGTGATGTAATCGCTACCTCAACCGCTAGTGCCACAGGGGAATATACTTTCTCCAATATTATTGCAGGTACTTATACGATAGCAGTAAGCCATAAAGGATATAATGATGGTACTATAAACAATGTTATTGTATCGAATGCAAATATAACAAATAAGGATATAACATTAACTAAAACCGCAGTTGTTGTGCCACCAACTCCTATAACCCCACCAGCTGCTGAACAACCAAAAATCATCGAGGGCGCAAATCAATCTGTTGAGCAAGGAAAGGATGCAACCTTTAGATCCAATGCAGATATGAAAGATTTTGTAAAAGTTTTAATTGATGGTAAAGAAGTTCCTCCAGAACATTATATTCTAAAGGAAGGCAGTACTATTGTTACACTAAAGGCTGATTATGTAAAGAAACTCAGTGCAGGTAACTATACATTAAGCATTGTTTCAACAACTGGCTCAGCAGACACGCAGTTTTCTGTTGTAAAAAC
Source organism: Paludicola sp. MB14-C6 (assembly GCF_030908625.1). Taxonomy (GTDB): domain Bacteria; phylum Bacillota; class Clostridia; order Oscillospirales; family Ruminococcaceae; genus Paludihabitans. Next base: position 1,627,889 of record NZ_CP133133.1, read on the forward strand.
AGGAACCCCTTCCGACCAAACCAATTCATTGGTAAAAAATCCACAAACAAGTGATAACACAAATGCCCTTTTGTTTTCAATACTTCTTATTGCTTTTGCCGGCGGAGCATTAACGCTAATCCTAAAACTTAGAAAAGACTGCAAATAGGCTGTATTTGTAGGAATGTATAAGAGTAACAACCTCCGCCTAAGCCAAAGGCATGATTAATCCCTATAAGGGCATATTACAAATATAATACCTAAAGGAATTCCGATAACCCATTATTTAAGATACCCTGTATTTGGGGTTATACTTATCAACATATATATGTGGTCAGAACATGCATTTGCTTCTATTATTTCTACTCCTTTTTGCTCACATAGTTTTCTGAGTATTTGTCCTATATCTATTGTTATTTCTCGGTATATTACTTGTCTTCTATATTTTAGTGCAAACACTATATGGCTTCCGTCTTTTCTGAACCCTATGCATAGCACAGGATTTTCATTAGACAATAAAAAGAACCTACTCTAACGAGCAGGTCCTTTTTATTTGGCGGAGAAGGAGGGATTCGAACCCTCGATGAGCTATTAACCCATACACGAGTTCCAGTCGTGCGCCATAAACCGGGCTAGGCGACTTCTCCATATTCATTTTTGAATGCTTTACTATTATACTCAAAATGCAAGCTTCTGTCAACTGCAAAAAATTTGAAATTATAATTAAATCCCATTACTTATCTTTTTGAATGGCTAAAATATAAGGTGGTGCTTTCTTATTAACAAAATTATATTGTAAAACAGTAAACTTTCGATTATCTAAATTCACACAATAATCAAATACAATATTACTTTCAATTGCACCGTTTTTATGTCCTTGATAAACAACAATAATTAACAATCCTCCAATTTTAAGTAGATTTATTGCTTTTTGAATTGCTTGTATTGTTGTTTCGGCTAGCGTTGTAATTTGTTTGTTACAAGATGGAAGATACCCTAAATTAAATATTCCACCATCAATTACTGAATGAATATAACAATCTAAATTACTGTGTGAGTCATTAATAAGAGTGATTTTCTCCATATTAGCATGGTTTTCTTGCAGCAATAACTTTGTGTTTTCTAATGCGATTTCCTGTATATCAAACGCAATCAGCATAGATTCGGGAAATTGCTGATGTAAAAACAACGTATCATTGCCATTTCCCATTGTGAAATCCACAAGTACATCTCCATCATGAAAATGCATCAGCATCAGTTCTTTTGTAAAATCTAATATATTTTTCATGGGCTACTCCTATTGTATTACTTTTCTTTTACTTTACTATGATGAAAAACAGATGTCAACAATGAAAAAAGAATCAATACAATTTACTTAAAATTTCATTTTTTCTGTTGTCACTGATGAAAACATATTTGAATCATAAAGCTAAAATGGCAATAATAATATAACAATATGCATTGAATTTTATCCCTTTTTTCTGTTATACTTTAAATTAGGTAATAAAATAGTATTATATTTGGAAAGGAAAACTTAAATGTCAATTAGTAAGCTGATGTTAGCTGCGTTAAAAGCTTTGTCTTATCCGGATATAGATGTTAAAAATAATTATAAATTTGAGCGTCAAGTTATCAACGCAACGCATGTGCATTTGTTAAAACCATTATACCACACTTGGGATGAAACGATATCCACAGATGATTATGATATTCCGGTAAAATTATTTTCTCCTAATGAGGAGCGAGATCATCCTGTTTTGTTGTTTTTTCATGGCGGTGGATGGGTAACAGGTAACGTTGACAGCTATCATAAGGTTTGTGCCAATATGGCGAAACTCACAAAACATATTGTTGCTTCTGTTGACTATCGACTAGCACCGGAATATAAATTTCCTATTGGGTTAAATGATTGCTATGCAGTAGCAAAAGCGGTTATGATAAACAGGCGATTTTTAACAACCCCACAAAACAAGCTTATTTTAGCTGGTGATAGTGCAGGGGGAAATTTAGCTGCTGCTGTATCATTAATGGCAAGAGACAAAGGTGAATTTACCGTTGCAAAACAAATACTGCTATATCCATCCACATATCATGACCATACGGATTCTTCTCCATTTGATTCTGTACGTCAAAATGGAACAGATTTTTTACTTACATCCAAAAAGATAAGTGATTATATGGAGCTATACGAATCTTCATCGGAAGATAGAACGAATCCATATTTTGCACCACTATTAGCAGATAATTTAAAAAACCAGCCTCAAACATTAATTATAACTGCACAGTTTGACCCGCTTCGTGATGAAGCAGAAGAATATGGACGTAAATTGAAACAAGCAGGAAATTATGTGAAAATATATAGGATCAAAGATGCATTACATGGATTTTTCTCCTTGTCACCATCTGTCATCCAAGTAAAACACACCTATAAACTAATCAATGAATTCTTGAAAGGAGAGGATTAAATGCAAAAGCGGAACCATGTATCATGGTATAAATTAGACAACATTGCCAAGATTTTTCCATCTACTATAAACAAGCGTGATACAAAAGTATTTCGATTTGCGTGTGAACTCAAAGAAGAAGTGGACAGGGGCACTTTGCAAGAAGCATTGGAACAAACACTTGATGATTTTCCAGTATACCGTTCCGTACTAAAAAGAGGGTTGTTTTGGTATTACCTAGAAACCAGCACAATAAAACCAATTGTGCAATTAGAAACCAAACCACCATGCAGCCCATTGTATCATCAAAATAAAAAAAGCTTATTGTTTGAAGTAAGCTATTTTCATAATAGAATTAACTTAGAAGTGTTTCATTCTTTATCCGATGGAACAGGTGCATTACAATTTTTGAAATCACTGGTTCGTTATTATCTGATAAAAAGCCATCCTGAAGTTTTTATGAATACTCCCGTTTTAAATGATTATGATGCATCACTTACTCAAAAGAAAGATGATAGTTTTTTAAAGTATTATTCGGAAAATAAACCTAATTTTAAGATAAAATCCGGACCTGCTTATCGGATCCGTTTGCCCAGACTTTCCGAAAGCAGAATCAGCGTTATTGAAGGAAAAATACCTCTAAACAATATGATTCAAAAAGCTCGTGATTATCACGTAACGTTAACCGTATTAGTAGCTGCGTTATTCATGTGTGCAATTGAGAAGGAAATGGCTATAAAAGATAAAAAATATCCTGTTAAGCTTGTCGTACCTGTTAATTTAAGAAAATACTTTTATTCGGAAACTGTTCGAAACTTCTTTGGACTTATTGATATTAGCTATGATTTTGGTAAAGCAGATAACTCTTTAGAGAATGTTATGCAGCAAATAGCCAAAACGATGAATGAAGAGCTTACCATAGAGAGCTTAACAGAGAAGATGAACGGTTCGGCTGCATTAGAACATAACATTTTTGCTCGTTCGGTTCCCCTATTTCTCAAAGATATTGTTTTACATGAAGTAGATCGTATTTCTGAAAAAGAAAGAACCGCTGCTCTTTCAAATGTTGGGAAAATAGATTTGCCCCTAGAACTAAAGCCATATGTAGATAGCTTTGATGTAATTGCCAGTACAAATGTTATGCAAATCTGTATGTGCTCTTATGAAAATAACTTAACCATTACATTTACATCTGCATATAACGGAACGGATATTCAAAAGAATTTCTTTCGTAGTCTAACTCAGATGGGTATTCCAGTTCAAATTACATCAAATAACATCAATGAATCATAGGAGGAGGAATATATGAAACGTTGTCAACATTGTAATGTAGCTGTTGTTGGACAAGTTGATACTTGCCCTCTTTGCCAATGTTCTTTAGATAAAACGGGAGAACCATCACAAGATATTTTCCCCAGCATCCCTACAATTTATCATCAATATAGCTTTCTATTACGGTTAGTCTTATTTATATCCGTAGTAATTGCTGTTGCAAGTACGGCAATTAACTTTATGTTTACTCAAAGCGGTTGGTGGTCATTGTTTGTATTAGGTGGGATTGCTTGCTTATGGATCAGCTTATATTTCATTATTCAGAAGCGTGCAAATATTAGTAAAACCATCACCTATCAAGTAATCTTAATTTCTTTATTTTCTGTCGTCTGGGATGCATTAACCGGGTGGCGTGGATGGTCTATTGATTATGTTATACCAATTGTTTGTGCTTCCTCAATGCTGACGGTAGGAATTATTACAAAGGTTAAGAAAGTGCCAAAAGAAGATTATATGATTTATTTTGTTTTGGAAGCGTTATTTGGTATTATTCCGATTATTTTCTTTCTGACAGGAATATTAAATA